>NZ_CP108143.1:5506383-5808159 GCF_036206005.1 Streptomyces sp. NBC_00178 | reverse complement strand
CGCTCCTCGACCGCTTCGAGTGAGTCCTTCGCCACGGCGCCGGCAGACGTGGCCGTCGAACAGCACGGGGCCGGGCGTGAACCACCCCGGTGGGAAACGGCTGGCTCGTGCGCGCGCCAGTTCCCGGTGCGCTTCGTCACGAAAGGCACCCGGCGGGCTGGCCACCCGAGCAGGCAGCGCAAGTACCACCGCCAGGCCCAGATATCGGAGGTGCGGTCAGCTCGGTGTCTTCGCTCGCCCTGGAACGCCCGACCGAGCCCGCCATGTCGGGCAGCTTGCCGTGCTCAACGGGTTCAGAGTTCTGCTGGCCTCCGGTTCACTTTCCCGTGTCGACGACGCCGCTCCCTGGGTTGATGCCCCTGTTCTTGCTCACCCAGGCCGTCCGCAACATCTCATAGTCCTCTTCACTGAGAACCTGGCATGCCTCGGGCCGGTCGGGGACGGTGTATGTGCGTGTGGCGTTGATGGCCTTCTGACAGTCGGCCTGCCTATCGGTTTCGGACGTGCCACATGCGGTAAGTGCGGCCGTGAGCAAGGCGATCGAGGCGACGGCGGTGCGGGTCCTCATAATTCCCCCAGGATCGTGTGATGCGAGTGAGGCAATCATGCGATGGGCGAGGTGACGGAGGGGAGGCTTCGGCGGCAGTTCGCGTTCCGTGCCTCGGTTCTGCTGAAAAGCTGAACGATCCTCCGGGACTGTCGCCTCAAAGGCGATGGGCGTGCACCAGGTCGATGCTCGGCTTCGGCCGGATCCCGAGTGGGCCGAACTCGTCGAACGCGAAGACCCGGTCGGGAAACGGTCCAGGACGTGCTCGATCCGGTCCAGCTTCGCCTCGCGGTCGGGGTCGGTGGATTCCTTCCAGTTCATGGTGCGCTGGAAGGTGACTCCGCAGCGGGCGAGCAGGCCGCGTAACGCCTCGCGGCCGATACGAATCACTCGGCCGTGGACTGTGCGCAGGTAGGCGACGAGTTTGCGTAGCGACCAGCGAGTGAAAGGCTGGCCGAGCTTGGTGGGGCGGGTGGTGGCCGTCTGGACGACGAAGTCCTCTTCGTCATCGCTGAGCAGGCGGGGACGGCCTCCCGCCCACCGAGGGTCCAGGCAGCCAGGCCGACCTCGTTGAACCGGTGGATCACATCGCGCACGGTGTCCTCGTCGGGCGCCACCAGCTGGGCGATCACCAAACACCCGATTCCCGCCGGCCGAGGCCAGCAGCATCATCACGCGCCGATAGCGCACCGAGTTGGTGCTGCCCCGGCGCACGATCTGCTGCAGCCGCTGCCCCTCCTGGTCGGTAGTCTGCGCACACGGACAGGCTCGGCCATCGCGCCTCCAGCGGTCGGATCGGACGTCACCGCACATCCAACCGCCACGACGACCAACCCGGCGAACCTATGCGGTCACAGCACTACAATAGGGTGCGCTTCGAAAGTGGATCAAGCTAGTGTGCCCCGATGACAGAGACGCAACGACGCCGCGACGTGGGCCCACCTGGCAGCGACTCCGACGAGAAGTCGACATTGCTCACGTTCTTGAACTACGTCCGTGAAGCAGTGGTTGCGAAGGCGCAGGGCCTTGATGACAGGCAGGGGCGAACGCCCGGGGTGCCCTCTGGCACCAGCGTTTTCGGCCTGGTCAAGCACCTGACGGCGGCGGAGCTCTACTGGTTCGCCTGGGCCTTCGAGGGTGCCGATGTCGAGCATCCGGATTTCAGCATGGATCTCGCCGAGGGTGAGACCGTGGACAGTCTTCTCGCTGCCTACCTCGGTGCCATTGAACGATCCAACGAGATCATCAAGCGTTGTGACAACTTGAACCATCCGTGTGCTCGGGCGGCAGGCAAAGCGGGTGCTGTGCGACCGATGCGGTGGGTGCTGGTGCACATGATCGAAGAGACAGCTCGCCATGCAGGCCACGCCGACATACTTCGTGAGCAGGCTGACGGTTCAATCGGTAGGTAGCGCACTACTGCGCTCGATCCCAGGTGCTCCACGAACGGCAGGCGCATGCGGACTACAGCCACTCGTTGATGGCCGCGATGAGGACATTTGCCTCATAGCGGACCGCGAGTTTGTCGTATCTCGTCGCCACGGCACGGTGCCTCTTGAGGCGGCTGATGCCGCACTCGACCTCCTGCCGCGCTCTATAGTCCTCCCGGTCGAACTTCGGCGGTCGACCACCGGAGGACCCCCGCTTCTTGCGGTTGCGGACTTGGTCAGCCTTGTCCGGGATGGTGCAGGGAATGCCGCGGCGCCGCAGGTAGGCCCGGTTCTTGCGGGAGGCGTACGCTTTGTCGGCCCGCACTTGCCGTGGCCGGGTGCGGGGCCTTCCGGCCCCGAGCTGGGGCACCCGAACGCGGCCCAAGACGACCGACCTCGAACTGTGGGGAGTCACCGCGCTGCCCAGCGGTGATCACGATCGACATGGGCTTCTGACCCTGCTCGACGGTCAAGTACAGCTTGGTGGTGAACCCGCCGCGCGAGCATCCCAGTCCGTGATCACGGAGCTCGGTGAATACACCGCCCGGCGGTTCCTTCTGCAGGTCACCCCGCTTCCGAGCCCCGGCTGCATGCTGATGGGCACGGCACACCGTGGGGTCGACGCTCAGCTCCCACGTGATCGCACTCTTCGCATCAGCCAGGGACTGGAGCTGGGTAAGGCCCCGGTGCCAGGTGCCGGCCCGCTGCCATCGGCGGAACAGGTCGTGGATCCGGCCCCACGGCCCGTACTCAACGGGGACGTCCCGCCACGGAACCCCTGTCCGGACCCGGAACCGTATGCCGTCGACCAGCTGCCGCCGGGGCCAGACGTGCGGCCGTCCCGCCTTCGTGCCCCTCGGCAACAACGGCTCCAGCACCGACCACTGTTCATCCGTGAGATCTCCCCGCGCCATGAACCACAATCATCCATCGCCGAGATCCACTTTCGATACACGGCCTGGCCACCAGGTACGCCTGGTTCAAGTCGACGATCACCAGGTCCGGGACGTTCGCGGCGATGATCCAGTTCCAGGACGGTGCCCAGGCGAGCATGAAGGGGACGGGGACTCCGAGCAGCCATGCGGTGAGGAGGACCTTGCGGCGGAAGCGCGGTCAGGGCTCCGGCGGCGAGGTTGGTCAGGGCCTTGGTGAGACCGAAGGCGATGATGAACGAGAAGACCGCCAGGTCGCTGGTCAGGCCGAAGATGTCGGTGCCGATGAGCGGCACGGTGGTGCGTTCCAGGCCCACGAGGCCGCCGACGGCGATGTTGACGACGACGAGGAGGTGAACTGGAGCCGGTTCTCCCACAGCCCGAGGCGCACGGCGGGTCCGGCGGGCCGCTGCGTCGGGGAGGTTGTCGTCATCCGTGGGCGTCCTTGCGGTCTGCGGGTGGCGGGCCTGACCGGGAGCCGGCACGGGGCGAGCCGGAAGGAAGGGGCGGCCGGGTCAGATGAACGCGTCGGCGAGCATGAAGGCCGCGACCGCGAGCAGTGTGTAGGCGAAGACGCGCTGCAGCGTGTTGCCGCTGAGTCGTTGTGCGTAGCGTTTGCCGTCCCAGGCGCCGAGGATCGCGGCGGCGGTGAAGGGCGCGATGACGGCCCAGTCCAGATGTACTCCGGTGCCGGCCCGGGCGCCGAGCGCGGCGATCGAGTTGATGGTGATGACCAGCAGGCTGGTGCCGATGGCCCGGCGCAAGGGGAGGTTCAGCACCCGTGCCAGGGCCGGCACGGCGAGGAAACCGCCGCCCACACCCAGCAGCCCGGTCACGGCGCCGAGGCCGGCACCGGCGGCGGCGGCCTTGGCGGGCACCTTGCCTGCGGCCGGGGCGGGCGCGGGGCGCAGCATGCGCAGTGCGGCGACTCCCGCGACGACGGCGAAGGCGATGGTCAGACCTGCCTGGGGCAGATGGCCGGCGGCCGTGCCGGCGAGCATGACGGGGACGATGCCCGCGGCGGCGAACAGCAGTCCGGTCCGCCAGACCACGTTGCCGTCCCGGGCGTGGCCGGTGAGCGCGGTGATGGACGTCAGGGTGACGATGATCAGACTGGCGGTGATCGCGTCCGCCGGCGGCATGCCGATCAGGTAGGTCAGGGCGGGGACGGCCAGGACGCTGCCGCCACCGCCGAGTCCGCCGAGCGCCAGGCCGACGACGGCTCCGGCGACGAGTGCGAGTATCAGGGCGGTCATGCCACCGAGCCCTTGTTGCCGCTTGCGCAGACGACCGGGTGCCCGGCGGCAGCCCACTGCTGCATGCCGCCCTTGACGTCCCACGCGTCCGCGCCGCGCTCACGGAGCAGCTCGACGGCCTGTTGCGAGCGGTTTCCGCTGCGACATATCACCACCAGCGGCCGCCTCTGGGCAGCCTGCGGCAGTGCAGCCCCCGCGACCAGGGCGGACAGGGGTGCGTGCACCGCGCCGAGCGCCCGCCCGGCGTCCCACTCGCCCCGCTCACGGACGTCCAGCAGGATGTCCGGGGCGTGGGCGCCCTGGGTGCGCCGATGGGCTTCCTCAACGGTGACGCGTTTCTTGCCTCGGGAGAACAAGGACATCGCAGGACCTCCCGCCGTTCGGGGTGTCGAAGTCGGCGGCGGACCGGATCATCGACCACCTCGGGCCGATGCTCGCCCTCCAGCCACGCAAGCGGTTCGCCAAGGACGCCGTGCTCATCGTGGACGGCACCCTGGTTCCCACCCGCGACCACGCCATTGCCGAGCGGTCGAAGAACTACCGGTACTCCACCAACCACCAGGTCGTCATCGATGCCGACCGACACCCGCCTGGTCGTCGTGGTCGGCCGGCCGCTCGCCGGGAACCGCAACGACTGCACGGCGTGGGAGGAGTCCGGTGCCAAGGCCGCGGTCGGCAAGACCACCACGATCGCCAGCGGCGGCTACCCGGGCACCGGACTGGTCATCCCGCACCGCCGCGAGCGCGGCCAGACCGAACTCCCGGACTGGAAAGAGGAACACAACAAATCCCACAAGCAAGTCCGAGCCCGCGTCGAGCACGTCTTCGCCCGCATGCACAACCTCGCCCTCGCCGGATAGGCGGGCCGCGACTGCAAGGATGTCGTGACCCAACTGGCCGCCGTCTCCCGCGCCTTGGACCGGGCGCCGGATTCAAGATCGTCGCCAGCGGAATGCGACAGTGCCTCGCGGGAGACTCTGACACTCCACCCATGTCACAGGAGGAGTTGGAGAAACTCTACCTCGCCTTGGCGTAACCGTCAGCGGGGTGTTCGTTCAGTTGGCCGAGTTCACGGACTCCGTGCGGGACTTCTACGCCTCACGCGACTCAACGGGGAGCGGGCGAAGGGCGAGCAGGGCGGCGTCGTCGGTGAGGCGCCCGCCAGTGTGGTCGAGGAGGGCGTCGATAACCAAGCGGAGAAGACGCGAAGGGGAAATTCCGTCGGAGTGGTCGGCGTGGATTCGCTCGAGACACCTGCGCAGGGGAAAGAAATCGTCAGCTCGATTCCTGGCTTCCGTCACGCCATCGGTGACGAGTAGGCAGGTCTCCTGCCTGGCGTAGGAGATGCGGCTGACGACTGGGGGGCTGCCGGTGAGTTCAGCCATGCCGACTGGTGACCCCTGTTCCTGGGGCAGTTGCCGCACCCCATGGGGGCCGATCACGAAGGGGCCTTCGTGGCCGAAGTTGACGACTTCGACGCTGCCGAAGTCGGTGGCGAAGGAAATGACCACTGCGGTGGCGAAGCGTTCCTCGTGATCACCCAGTGCTGACTTCAGGAAGTTGTGCCTGCTCAGTCCTGATTCCATACGACTGGCAACTACATCGAGGTCGGGCTCGTGATACCCGGCTTCGCGGAAGGCGCCCACGACCGCCCCTGCGGTTGACACGGCAGGAAGACCCTTTCCCTGAACATCCCCCAAAATTGCTCGGGTGCCATGAGGCGTTGACAGCACCTCGTAGAAGTCCCCGCCCACTCGTGCTTCGACATCGGCTGCGAGGTACCGGGCGGCCACCTCCACCCCGCCCCACCGAGGCGGGATCGGCCGCAGCAGCACCTGGCGAGTCGTTTCCGCCGCACTCTGCAGATGGAGTACGTAATCGCGGGCTCGCGCGCGCACCACCGAGATGAAAATGGCGAGTAGGACTGCAAAGACCCCGAGCAGGAAGTCCTCGGTCCGCAGTTCCGTCGTCGCCATGCTGGCGTTGGCCCACCGGTTGAGGACGAGCACAAGGAGACCGAATGCTGCTGTGACCTTGGGCGAGGACACCCCTGCTGCCAGCAGGGGAACCATCAGAAGCCAGTTTCCCACCTGAATAGACGGACCGGTGAATTGACCGACCAGGGCGACGATGACCAGAAAGCCTGCGGGCAGCACCCACGCTGCCGCGCCGTACCGCACAAGCAGGGGCTCACGTTCATCTCCTCGCCGCAGGCTTTGGCGCAGCGAAGCCCTTCGCATGCCGGTGAAGCAGCCACGGCCAATGTCCGGAATCATGGCTCCATTCTCCGCACGTGCCTGTCCTGACGAGGACACCGCCGTTGTCGGCGAGCCATAGCTTCAGCATTGAGGGGATCGCCGCCCAGTTCGACAATCAGGGTCGCGATCGGATTGACCGAATGGGTCGCGTGATCGTGATATTACTTTGGGGAAAGGTAGCTGACTGCTAGGCGCGATCCCGTGTCGTCGGATTCGGGTACGGTTTCGGTTTCACAATCTAAAACATGCACCACGCATCGTGAGATATGCCGGCAGCCCTTGGTGGCGGCCTTGGTCGCCGGGCCGAAGTCGCCGTCGATCTGGCCCAGGGTGAGGAGGTCCTCGGCGTCGAGGATGCTCTGCCAGAGAACGACGACGTCAATGCCGGCGGAATTTACCTAACTTGACTCTGTCGGGGATCTTGGAATTCCTCGGTGCAGCAGCATGATTAACGGGCATGCTCGGGTAGTTCCGCCGACCGATGCAGCTGTCGAGGTGCCCGTTGTCCCTTCGCCCCCGTTCCGGTGAGCAAGTCCCTTCTCTGACCGCGCGGATCGCGCGGGCGAGCAATCCGGGCGGTACGACGGCGATATGGGTACGCGACCGCCTCGATGGGCTGTGGAGCGACGAGGACTTCGCCGACTGGTACCCACGGGACGGGCGGCCGGGGCTCTCGCCCGCTCAACTGGCCACCGTCTGTGTGCTGCAGTTCCTGCTCGGCCTGTCGGACCGGCAGGCCGCCGGGGCAGTCCGCTGTCGCATCGACTTCAAGTACGCCATGGCGATGGAACTGGAGGATCCCGGGTTCCATCACAGCGTGCTGGCCGACTTCCGCGACCGTCTCGCCGAAGGCGACCGCGCTGACCGCCTCCTCGACCTCGTGCTGGCCCGTCTCAAGGAGGCCGGCCTGGTGCGCGAGCGCACCACGCAGCGCACCGACTCCACCCATGTCCTGGCAGCGGTGCGTAACCTGACCCGTTTGGAGCTGGTCACCGAGGCGGTCCGCGCCGCGCTCGAAGAAGTCGCCGGTGTGTCCCCTCACCTGCTGGACGAGCTGGTCGATGAGGAGTGGGGCCGCCGCTACGATCGGCCGGTCCGTCTGGGCAGGAACCCCACCAAGCCCACGACCAGGATCCTGACCGCCGGGAACGATGCTGTCCGGCTCCTGGAACACCTCTACCGGCGCGAAACAGGCCGCACGTCCGGCCCTCGCGTCCAGGCCCTGCGCCAGATCATGGTGCAGAACTACCACCGTGACCAGGCAGGCCGACTGCGCTGGCGCACCGCCGAGAAGGAAGGCGGACCCGGGCTGCCGCCCTCGTCCCGGGCAGTCGTCTCGCCGTACGACACCTCGGCCCGCTATGCGAGGCACGGGCACATCATCAGCTGGAAGGGGTTTGCCGCTCATCTGACGGAGACGTGCGCTCCCGGCGGCCCGAATGTGATCACGGATGTGGCCACCACCGCGGCCACCACCCACGACAGTCAGGTCCTGCCCGGCGTCCACACTCGTCTGGCGCGTCGTGGGCTGCTGCCCGCCGAGCACCTGGTCGACGCCGGCCACACGTCCCTGCCCCACCTGGCACAAGCCACCCGTGAACACCAGGTCACCGTTTCCGGACCGCTGCGGAGCAACCCCACCCGCCAACACCGGCAGAACGAGGGCTTCGCCCGGGACGACTTCCACATCGACTACGACCGTCAACAGGTCACGTGTCCCCAGGGCCAGGTCAGTGCGGGCTGGCACGGCCCTTACCTGACCTCGTCACCCACCGCGGCTCCGCTGATCGTGGCCCGGTTCACCAAGCGTCAGTGCCGGGCCTGCCCAGCCCGCACTCAGTGCACCTCCACCGCGGACAGTGCCCGAACTGTGGGCTTTCCCCCGAAAGAACTCCATGACCTGCAACTTCGCGTCCGCGCGGAGCAACAGACGCCCGAGTGGAAGACCCGCTATGCGGTCCGCTCGGGAGTGGAGGGCACGGTCAACGAATTCGCCCACGGACACGGAATACGGCGCTGCCGCTACCGAGGACAGGAAAAGGCCCACATCCAGCACGTTCTGACGGCCATCGCCGTCAACATCGAGCGCCTCAGCGGACTGCCACCGGCCGGAGAAACACCGACGTCCCGCCGACCGACTGCCTTCCAGCACTACCTCGACCAGCGCGAGATACCCCGACCGAAGTCCTGGCGAACCCTGGGAACCTGACCGGCACCTTCAAGATCCCCGACAGAGTCAACCACGGTCTGCACTTGCACTTCCTCGCCCTGACCGACAAGAGAGGACGCCTGATCTGGATATCCGCCGCCCGGCCCGGCCGCACCCACGACAACACCGCTGCCCGCCACGACCACATCCTGGCCCACCTACGCGCCGCCGGTCTCGGCGCTCTCGCAGACCTCGGCTTCCGCGGCCTGGACAACGACGTACGCGACCCCGTGATCGTCACGGGCTTCCATGCCAGCCGCACCCACAAGCTCACCCCCGGTCAGAAGAACGCCAACCGAGTCCTCGCCATCGGACGCGCGCCAGTCGAGCACGGCTTCGCCCACCTCAAGAACTGGCGCATCCTCGCCAAGCTTCGCACCGACCCCGCCCGCGCCACCCGACTCCTGCGCGCCCTGCTTGTCCTGACGAACCTCGAAGTCAACCGCTGACGGAGACCGCACACAACGTGCTGACGTGCGTCGGAGCGATGGTCCTTCTGATCAGCAGGTCGCCGCTCTACCTTCGCTACTGTGATCAGGATCTCCGAGGTAGCGAAGCGGCTCATGGTCGGCCGTGCTCTACGCAGCAGTGAGCTGGGGGAGGCGTTGCTTCCCAAGCGTGTGGCCCTGCCGATCTTCGCCTCGGACCCCTTGTCGTCGGTTGCTTACGCGACGCAGGAGATCCTGTTGGTGCTCACGCTGGGCGGGCTGGCGTATGTGCATTTCACACCGTGGATCGCGGCGGCGGTCGTCGCGCTGATGACGGTGGTGGTGCTGTCGTACCAGCAGGTCGTGCGCGCCTATCCGAGCGGTGGGGGCTCGTACGAGGTCGTGTCCGCGAACCTCGGCGAGAGGGCCGGTCTGGTGGTGGGGGCTGCCCTGCTGGTCGACTACGTGATGACCGTGGCGGTGTCGGTGGCCTCCGGCGTGGACAACATCATCTCCGCCGTCCCCCAGCTGCACGCCCAGCGAGTGCCGATGGCGCTGGGCTTCGTGGCGCTGCTCGCGCTGGTGAACCTGCGGGGGGTACGCGAGTCCGGGCGGACCTTCGCCGCGCCGACGTACCTGTTCGTCAGCGGCGTGCTCATCATGATCGCCACAGGGCTCTTCCGGTACCTGGCCGGGGACGCGCCGGTTGCCGAGAGCGCCTCGTACGGCATCCGGCCCCAGGAGGGCGACGCACAGCTCGCCGGTGTGGCGCTGGTGCTGCTGGTCCTGCGGGCGTTCTCCAACGGCTGCACCGCGTTGACCGGCGTGGAAGCGATCTCCAACGGTGTTCCCGCCTTCCGTAAGCCGAAGTCGCGTAACGCGGCGATCACCCTGGCCGCGATGGGCCTCATTGCCGTCACCATGTTTGTCGGTGTCACCACTCTCGCGATCGTCTCCAAGGTCCACATCGCCGATGACGCCTGCCGGCTCACCGGGCTGGGCGAGGACTGCTCCACCTACCAGCAGCGCACGGTCATGGCTCAGGTCGCCGCCGCGGTCTTCGGCGGGGAGAGGAGTGTCGGCTTCTACTACATCCAGGCCGCCACCGCGCTGGTTCTGGTCCTCGCCGCGAACACCGCGTTCAACGGTTTCCCGCTGCTGTCGTCGGTTCTCGCGCAGCGCCGCTACCTGCCCCGACAGCTGCACAGCCGGGGCGACAGGCTCGCCTTCTCCAACGGCATTGTGGCGCTGGCCGTCACCGCTGGCCTGCTGCTGTGGGGGTTCAAGGCCAGCGTCACTGCCCTGATCCACCTGTACATCCTGGGCGTCTTCACGTCCTTCACGCTCTCGCAGACCGGCATGGTCCGGCACTGGAACCAGCTCATGTCCGCAGGGAGCGACCCCGCGCTGCGGCGCCGCCAGCACATCGCCAGGGTCATCAACGCGGTCGGCGCGGTGTTCACCGGCCTGGTCCTGGTGGTGGTCCTGTTCACGAAGTTCCTCGACGGCGCATGGCTGGCCGTGCTCGCAGCCGGGGCGCTGTGGCTGCTGATGCGCGCCATCCGCGGGCACTACGACCGCACCACGGCCGAGCTGGAAAGCACCGACCCGCACGCCGACCTCAGCTCCCCCTCCCGTGTCCTGGCGATCGTGCTGGTCTCCAACGTCCACAAACCGACGCTCCGGGCACTGGCCTATGCGCGTGCTTCCAAGCCCGACCGGCTGGAGGCGCTCACCGTCGCCGTCGACCGCGACGAGGCTCGCGCGCTGGAAGAGCAGTGGCAGCGATTCGGCATCGACGTGCCCCCCCTCAAGGTGCTGGACTCCCCCTACCGCGAGGTCACCAGGCCCGTCGTCGACTACGTGCGCTCCCTCAGCCGCGAGGGCCCCCGCGACATGGTCGGCATCTACATCCCCGAGTACGTCGTCGGCCGCTGGTGGGAGAACCTGCTGCACAACCAGTCCGCACTCCGGATCAAGGCACGCCTGCGCTTCACCCCCGGCGTCATGGTGATCAGCGTGCCCTGGCAGCTCATCTCTTCCGCGCGAGCCGACCACCACGGTGCGCGCGCCCCGGGCTCCGTCCGCCGCGGCGAACCGCCGCGCTGACCGGGAGCCGTCTGGACACCCTGGGAGCCGCGCAGCTTGCGGACACCGCAGACCGTCGTTTCACTGGTGACCAATGGGAGCGTGACCGGTGGACGGGCCGGTGGCTGTGGGCGTGGACGACTCCCCCTCAAGCATGAGGGCGCTCGACTGGGCCGCCGACGAGGCGGCTCTGCACAACCTGCCCCTGCGTATCGTCCACGCCTCCGTATGGGAGCGCTTCGAAGGCACCACCCCTGCGGAGGATCTCCGCGAAAACCGAGCTGAAGCCGCCGCACTGGAAGAGATCATCACCGACGCCGAAGCCCGGGCCCGCCAGCGCCGCCCCGAGGTGAAAGTCCACGGAAGTGCTGCCCGGGGAACCCACCGACGTCCTGGTCCACGCGGGAGAAGACGCCTTCGTGCTGGTCGTCGGCCATCGCGGGCACCATGCCCTCGTGCGCCGCCTGTCCACCGGTTCCGTCGGGCCCGGTGTCGCAGGACGCGCGTGGTGCCCCATCGTGGTCGTTGGCGACTCCGCTCCAGGACGCCCATCAGAACACCGGCAGATCGTCGTCGGTGTCGGGGAAGGAACCGACACCGACGCCGCCCATGCCGTCTTCGCCCTCCACGAGGCACAGGCCCGCGGTGGCGACCTGGTCGCGGTTCACGCCCTCAGCCGGCGGGAAACGCGGGAACGTGCGGCCGTCTGGGCCCTGCCCTTTTCGTGAGCGGGGCTATCCACGCTGAATCCGAAGCCGTGATCACGCCAGATGCCCCAAGGCCACTCCGTTCGCCGATATTCGCAGGTGGAGACGTCGACCGCCGCGGGTGAGGCGTGCGGCGACGTGCAGTAGCCGGTGTCGGAGTTTCTTCGGCTCGGCGGTGGCCAGCTCCCCGTCCAGAAGGAGGACGCGGGTCCAGGCGAGCAGGTCGATCGCGGTGAGGCTGAGTTCGAGCCAGACGGCGTTGACGCCGAAGTCTCGGGAAGCGGCCGAAGCCAGCGGTCTTGCCGCACCGGATGTGGTCCTCGACAGTGGCCTGTCCGCGTGGCAGACCTCCAGGAACTGAGCCCCTGCGCGACAAGAACGCGGACAACGGCGAGTAGGCGCCGGCAAGGGCGTGCCAGGCTGCGGTTGGCGGAGGTGCTTCGGCGGTGACGAGGACTTCAGCCCCTTTCCTCCGGTGCGCGGGCCGTACCGCCGGCCGGGGTGAGGCAGCGGCGCACGAGTGTGAGGGTGCGCTTGGTGACTGTGTCGAGGGTGGCGCCGTTCTCGACGGCGGCCAGGGCGGTGTGCAGCATTCCGGCGATCAGGTCCGCCGTGAGCGCGGGCTCGGGAACGCCGAGTTGCCGGACGGCGGCGCGGAACGGTTCGACTTGTTCCACGTGGAGTTCCATCAGCCGTTGTTGGCAGGCGGGATGGAGGCCGGCGTCCATGAGGGCGGCGGCGGGCCGGTGCGCGCCTTCGGCACCGAGGCGGAGGCTTTCCCTGAAGAACGCCTCGATGCGTTCCAGCGGGCCGTTCACAGTGGCCATGGCGCGGGTGAGTGCCTCGTTGGAGCGCCGGAAGGCTTCCTCCGTGATGGTGGCCATGAGGGCCGCCGAGGAGTCGAAGTACTGGTAGACGCTGGAGCGGGCCAGGCCAGCGCGGGCGCCGACCGCCGCCGGTGTGACGGCGGTGGCGCCCTCGTTGACCAGGATGTCGACCGCTGCCTCGATCAGCGCCTCTCGTTGCTGGGCGCGGTGCTCGGCGACGGTGGAGGCGTTGATCTTCGGCATGTGGGGCGGGCTCCTGGAGGGGTGGACGGGCCGGGAGCGAGGTTCCGGTCTCCGGCCGGCGGTCAGGACAGGCGGCCGTCGACCATCTCGTGGACCCGGTCGGCTGCGTCCATTATCGCCATGTCGTGAGTGACCATGACCGTGGCCGTTCCGCGCTCGTGGGTCTGCTCGGCGATCAACCGTACCGCCTCGGCGGACCGTACCCGGTCCAGTGCTGAGGTGGGTTCGTCCACCAGCAGGACGGCTGGGGAGGTCATCAGGGCGCGGGCAAGGCCCGCGCGCTGGCGCTCGCCACCCGACAGCTGGTGCGGGCGGGCGCCGGCACGGTGTGTGAGCCCGACCGCTTCGATGAGTTCGTCGGCCCGGGCTCGGGCCGCGGCGTCGAGGCGGCCGTCGATGTGCAGGGGCAGCAGGAGCTGTTCCCTGACGGTGAGGGAAGCCAGCAGATTCGACTGCTGGAAGACGAAGCCGATGTGGCGACGGCGGGTGGCGGTGCGTTCCTTGTCCGAGAGGGCGGTCAGCTCGTTTCCGGCGATGTGCACGGTGCCCGAGGTGGGCCGTTGCAGGCCGCCGGCGACGGCGAGGAGGCTGGACTTCCCGGATCCCGAGGGGCCGACGACGGCGACGAACTCGCCGGGGGCGACGCTCAGGCCGACGTGGTCGAGGGCTGTGACTGCGGTGTCGCCGTCCCCCAGGGTGAGGGTGACGTCGTCCAGGCGGAGTCCGCCGGAGCTCGCAGTGGGGGCGGCGGCCTGGTGGTCGGTGGCGGGGGTGGTCATCGGGTGGCTCCCAGAGCGGTCAGGGGGTCGACGGCGGTGATGCGGCGGATGGCGACCACGGCGCCGAGGGTTCCGAGGACGATGAGGAGGCCGGAGGAGGTGGCGATGGCCGGGGCGGAGAGGGCGAAGGGGGCCTTGCCGATCATCATGCTTCCCAGGGCCATGCCGACAGCGGTGCCGGCGGCCGTAGCGCCGACGAGCACGGCGACGACCTGGGTGAGCGCGTCGCGCAGGACATATCCGGTGGGGGCGCCGAGCGCCTTCAGCAGGGCGATCTCGGCCTTGCGCTGCACGGTCCAGACGGTGAAGAACGCGCCGACGACCAGGGCGGAGATGGCGTAGAGGAAGCCCTTGATCAGGGCCATGGTGCTCGACTCGGCCGCATAGCCGGGAGACGCGCCGAAGGTGGTCTCCTTGGTATCGGCTCGGGTGCCGGTCGCCTTCTCCACGGTGGAGACGTCGGCCCCCGGCTCCAGTGTCAGGGCGACGGCCGTGGCCTGCTGGCGCGCGGCCTCGGGCAGGTCGCCCGGCAGGCCGTAGTGCAGGTGCCGCCAGGTGTCGAGGTCGGCGTAGGCGATGCCGATGTGACCGTAGGAGACGGCCTCGTCGACCAGGCCCACGACCTTCAGCCGCACCTCGCTCTTGTCCACGGTCAGGACATCGCCGACCTCCACGCCCAGGTCAGCGATCTCCTGGGTGATCACGATGCCGGCACTGCCCTCTTCCAGGCCCTCACCTTTGCTGGGGCTGGGGGCCAGGGAGGAGTCCGGTGCCATGCCGAAGACGGCGAGGTTGACCTGCTCGCCCTTCTTCCCGCCCTGGGTCACCCGGGCATTGGTCAGGGTGTTTCCGAACGGCTCCGCCCGCTCCACCCCTGGGGTCTTTGACCATGCCTGCCAGTCCTCCTGCTCGACGGTCGAGCGGGAGAACTGCTCACTGGTCGCCTTCTCATCGAAGGCCATGTGGGTCACGGGCAGCGCGCGCAGACCGGATATACCGGCATCCGCCAGACCTGAGGCAAGCCCGGACAGCAGGACACCGAGTACGGCGATGAGCGCGACCACCGCGCCCATCAGGGCGAAGCGACCGCGGGCGAAGCGCAGATCGCGTAGGGCAAGGAACACAGAGCTCTCCGAGCGATGAAGGGGATGAGGGGTACGACAGGCCGGCCACGCCGTCTCTTTGCCTAAACTTGACGACGCGAGCGTTGGCATCCTATCGCATGTTACCGACACGTCCGTCGGGATGATGCGCCGCGTACGCCGGCCGGACCCTCCCGACCGGACTGCCACCTCCGCGGGTGCAGCCTGGCTTCGCCTGAGGTTTGTACCGGGTCCGCGGCCGGTCGGACCGCTCACGAGGGCTGGTCACCGAGCTGTCGATCATGGCTTCGGAGCGGCCGCGAAATCGGCCGTCGCGGTCCGGGGAGCGGCGGACCACCACCGCACAGAGGTCCGCCTCCAGGGACGGCTTGAAGTAGCGGCGGAGGTTCTCCGGCTTCTTGTGCCGAGACTTCGCCATCAGCATCAGCAACGACGCGCCCTGTTCGCCGAGGTGGGTCAGGGAGGAGTGGCGGTACTCGCGCAGGTCCCAACCAGTGCCCAGCCCGCGCACGGCGGTGTGCTCGTCCAGCAGCGCCCGGGCCTGCCCGTACGACAGCCTGGCGAACCCGGGGTCCGGGCAGACGTCACGTGGGCTGACGACCTTGCCCGGCCCCGGGCGGCGGCGGCAAGTTCCCGCAGATACGATCTGACGCCGATGCTCCTCGGGCCCCGTGACTCTGTCCGGTCGACCGGTGCCTGGCGCTGCGCTGCAGCGTGGGCAGGGGTGGCGTTCGACGTCGCCCGCGTCGCTCACGTAAGCGGGTTGAGGGCCCGTCATGACCGCGGATCATGTCAGAAGCCATTCCGGGAACGTGCCCGTTCCGCTTCTGGGTGAGAACGGTTTCTGACAGTGAATCCTCGCCCGGACCGCTCCGCGCCACTGTTTTCGATCTTGCTCCGGGAAGGCTCGCTTCTGACAGTCACGTGATGTCGGGCCAGGGCCCCGATCCAGCCGAGAGGGCACCAGCCCGGCAGGCGGCGTGGACGCCCTCGGTGCCAGGGTTTCGCCGAGGACAGTTGACGGCTGAAGAACCCCTCGGAGGGCCACTGCGCGATGAACCCCGTCTCGTCGGCGCTCGCGGCACGGTCCGTCCTGACCGTCATGGCGACGGCCGCACCGGGAGCAGGATCCGCTGAGAACCTTGTGCTGAGCAGTGCGTGCGATGTGGTCCGCACGGAGTGGTCAGAATGTGACGGGTTCGCGGATGAGCGGGCAGGTCATGCAGTGGCCGCCGCCGCGGCCGCGGCCGAGTTCGGCGCCGACGATCTCGATCACTTCGACCCCTGCCTTGCGGAGCAAGGTGTTGGTCTGGGTGTTGCGGTCGTAGGTGAAGACGACGCCGGGTTCGAGGGCGACGGCATTGTTGCCGCTGTCCCACTGCTGGCGCTCGGAGGCGTACACGTCTCCGCCCGTTTCGATCACCTGCAGTTGAGGCAGCCCGAGCGCCGCGGCCACGACGTCGGTGAAGGCGGTGGAGCCCTCGTCGGTGATGTCGAGGGGGGAAGTGCTGTTGCCGGGGCGCAGGGAGAAGGTGTGAACGGCGTCCATGATGCGCGGGTAGAGGGTGACGATGTCGCGGTCGGCGAAGGTGAACACGGTGTCCAGGTGCATGGCAGCACGGAGTTTTGGCATGCCCGCGACGATGACGTGTTCGGCGGCACCCTGCCGGAACAGTGCGGCGGCGACCTGGGTGATGGCCTGGCGGGAGGTGCGTTCGCTCATGCCCATGAGGACGACGCCGTTGCCCACCGGCATGATGTCCCCACCCTCGAAGGTGGCCTGTCCCCAGTCCTGTTCGGGGTCGCCCCACCACACGGTGGAGTCCTTGAAGTCGGGGTGGAAGGTGTAGATGGACTTCATCAGCAGGGTCTCGTCGTGGCGGGCGGGCCAGTAGAGGGGGTTGAGGGTGAGGCCGCCGTAGAGTCACACGGCGCCGCGGTGCCCTTCACCGAACTGCGCAGGCGCCTGGATACCAGGATGGGAGCAGATCGCCCGGCAGTTGCGGGCTCTCGCCGCCACCAAGACAGGATCGACGGCTGCTCAACGCGATACTCGCCATCTCCGGCGAGCTGGAGCTGAGCAATGTGCTCCGGCGGATCGTCACCACCGCCATGCACCTGTGCGGTGCCCGTACAGCGTGCTGGACGACGAAGGGTCGGTGATCCAAAGGCGGCCCTCGGCGACGAGCCGCTCGATCAGCTCATGTGGCTTCTCCCGCCGGGCTCGCGCGACGGGCCTCTCACCGTACGGCGCCCGAGGGTTGGCGGGCGCTGCCGGCTCACTGCCACAGCGATCGCAGAGTCGTCGTCGATCATCAGGAGCCCACCAACCCGCAAGGTGTCGGCCGAGCGCCAACTACTCGACAGCTGGGCTCCACCGCCCGCGCTGGAAACGAGGCCGTTCGACGAACCCGTACTGCCGTACAAAGCCGAAAGGCGCCCGTCAGCCCTGGGAGTCCCCTGGGACTTTTCTGGGACTTCCGGCCCCATCAAGCGGCACGAACGTGAGATAGCCGAAAGGTCATTCGCGCAGGTCAGCGGCCATCGCACGCCTATCACAGCAGGTCACGGCGCTCGCTGGTCTCCTCCGGGACATCTGACGGGTGGGGTGTCGTGCCCCTTGGTGGCAAGAGGCACGACACCGTCGCAGATCGGGCTCCACGGGTGTCCGGCATCCATCCCAGTACCGGCTCGTCAGGGACTGCGCGGAAGCCTGGTCGAGCGGGTGCCTCGGCGGGGCCTCACCGTCATGTCCTCGCCCCGTGCGCTCGGCGGAACTCCTCCTCGACCACGTCCGCGGCGCTCGAAGCCCCGCCCAGGGCGAGAATGTCGCGTTGCATTTCCTTCACCCGCGCGACGAAGGCCGGTGCGGTCACCTCGGCCAGAGCCGCCCGCAGCGAGCCGACGGTGACGGCCTCCCGGGGGATGTGGCATCCGACACCGAGTTCGGCGATCTTCGGCCCCGTCACCAACTGGTCCACTGCCTGGGGCACGGCGATCAGCGGCACGCCTCGAACCAGCCCTTCCATCGTGCCGCCCATCCCGGCATGGGTGACGAAGGCACTGGCACGGTCGAGAACCGACGCCTGAGGCACCCAGTGACGCACCTCGAAGTTCGGAGGGACCTCTCCCAGGGTCGCGGGGTCCAGCTGATCCCCCACTGCCATGATCACCCGCCAGTCCGTGTGGCCGAATGCGGCCAGACACTGCCTGTAGAACTCCAGGTCGTCGTTGTAGACGGAGCCGAGAGTGATCAGCAGAACAGGACGGTCCTCCTCGGCAGACCACTCGACGTCCGTGTCCGACTCGGTGCTGAGCGAGCCGACGAAGGTGAACTCGTCCCCGTAGAGGTCCGGATCCGGCATGAAGCTCCGCGGCACGGTCACGATGGACCGGTGAGGGCGGAAGAGGAGACTCTCGAGATCCCGCTCCACCCCCTGCGCGGCGAGAAACCGGCTGTACCGCTCGAGAAACGCCACGGCATCGGGATCCGGTGTCGATCCGAACAGATCACTGCTGCTCAGAGGGATGATCGTCGGATTGATGGCGACAGCCGGAATCTGCCAGCGTTCGGCCAGGATCGGCGCGTGATGCGCCGCGGAGTCGTACACGATCACATCCGGCCGCTCAGCGGCGTACGCGTCGGCCACCTGGGGCAGCGCGTGGACCGTCTCGTCGAGGAACATCTCCATCACCGACAGCAGGCGCACCACACGGCCGCCGTACCCGGACGATGCCCTGTACACGAGAGGGTCGGCACCGGCGGCTCGCACGCGGTCGGCGAACTCGCCGGTGGTGGCGTAGCTGACACGGTGCCCGCGTCCCCGGAGCTCCTGGACCAGCCCGAGGCCGGGATGTACGTGTCCCGCCGCGGGGACGGACATGAACGCAACGTGCATGGTTGTCCTTCTCGAGTCGTCTCTGCTGCCAGGAACTGGTGCGCAAAGCAATGGGGTGGAACAGCGCAGCCCTGGCCCGACGGACGGGATACCGGGCGGACCGCGTCTCGGACCGGAGGCGGTCAGCTCAGGTGGACGGAGAGGCTGCGCAACGCCCGTGTCACCGTGCTGCGTTGCCACTCCACGCCATCGGGCTCGAGAGCCATGCCCTCGGCGCATCGTGCGACCAGGGTGCCGATGGCGACCTCCGCCTGGACGCGCCCGAAGCGTGCTCCGGGACAGAAGTGGACCCCTCTCCCGAAGGCCAGGTGCTGGGTGTCCACACGAGTGATGTCGACATCGTCGGGCCGGTCGAAGCGGGCTCCGTCTCTCCCGGACGAGGCGAGGGAGAACATGATCGGTTCGTTGGCGGGGACCGTGCCGCCGGAGAACTCGACGTCGCGGGGGCACGACCGGAAGATCGGAAGGTCCAACGGGGTCGAATACCGCGCGAACTCGTCGACCGCTGATGTGATCAGACCGGCGTCCTTCCGCAGTTTCGCGAGCTGCTCGGGGTGCGTCAGCAGGAGGTGCATCCCACTGGCGATGAGATTCGCGGTCCCCTCCTGGCCGGCGATGAGCAGGCCGAAGATGGTCGAGCTCATCTCCTCGGCGCTCAACTCACCGTCCTGATGGGCGCGCACCAGATCCGACACGAGTCCGGACTCGGGGGCGGAGGCCGTACGTGCGATCAAATCGGCCACATAGGCGTGCTGTTCGAGGGCGGCGGCGGCGAGATCATCGGGCGCACCACCGTGAATGGCCGACACCACCGCGTTCGCGATGCGCTGGAAGTGGGCGCTCTCCGCCAGCGGGATGCCGAGGATCTCCGCGAGCGATCCGGCCGCGAAGGGCATCGCGAAGTCCGCGACCAGATCTACGGTGTTCCGGTCCGCCAGGGAGTCGATGAGTTCATCGGCGAGACTCTGGAGCCGAGGGCGGCGCGCCGCGGCCTGGGACGGTGAGAAGAGGGGCGCGAGAAGGCCGCGGAGTCTGCTGTGCTGCGGTGGGTCGACGTTCTGCACGTCGGTGATCACAGCGGAGCGGATGTGGGCCGGCAGCACGTCGAACGGTGTCGGCAACGCCAGTCTGTTCTGGTCGTTGGACAACTGAGGATCACTCAGTCCGGCGCGGACGTCGTCGTACCGAGTGATCAGCCACGCGCGGTCACCGCCGGGCAGGGCGATCGGCGCGACGGGCCGGTTGTCCCGCAGCCAGGCGTACGTGGCGTGCCGGTCCGCCATGAAGGCATCGCTGAATGGTTCCGGGACCGGAGTCTCCGCAAAGGGGCAGCCAGGGGAATCCGGATGACTCATTCGTGTTACTCCCATGCGATATCAGGTGCCGGTGAGCCGCCGCACCCCATGACGCACGACGGTATCTCCCGGTGCATACAGGCGTGTTGACGCGCAGCTCGTCGGGCGATGAATGGCCTCTCGGCTACGGACCGCCACCGGCCAGCACACTACAGGAACTTGACATGGCAATTATGTGACATAGATCCCATCGATCGCTCCTGGCAACAGGCGACTGCACCATTAGTGTTGTCGGCACGTCAGATCATAGGAGCCGGGAAGGATGGCTGTGCCAGGGAGACTTGAAGGAAAGGTTGCCTTCATCAGCGGCACCGGTCGATTCGGGATCGGCAGAATCGCCGCAGAGTTGTTCGCCAGGGAGGGGGCGAAGGTATTCGGTTGCGCCAGACACGAGGAAACATCCGCGGAAACGGTCCGAAGCGTGCGCGCGTCCGGAGGAGTGATGGAGGCACTCGCCCCTGTGGATCTGTCCGAGCCGGAGGGTGCGCAACAGTGGATAGACGCCGGAATCGAGGCGTTCGGCGGTATCGACATCCTGGTGAACAACGCGGGGGCCCTACGCACCGGCGAGTTCGACAAACAGCCACTCGACGACTGGTACTTCACGGTCAAGAATGAGATGCACCTGCCCTACCTGTGCACTCGTGCCGCCTGGCCGCACCTGAAGCAGCGTGGTGGGGGCGTCGTCATCAACATGGCCTCGGTTGCGGGGATGCGGGGCGTGGCATTCCACCCCATGCTCGCCCACGGCGTCACGAAGGGCGGCATGCTCGCATTCACTCAGCATCTCGCCGCTGCCGGTGCGGGGCACAACATCCGTTCGGTCGCCATCAGTCCGGCCATGGTGCGCAGCGAGGCCACACAGACCCACATCGACTCCGGGGAATTCGACGAAGTACTCCGGATGACCCCTTCCCGCCGGATCTGCGAGCCGGAGGAAGTGGCGAACCTCGCCCTTTTCCTGGCTTCGGACGAGGCGCCGTACATCAACGGGGCGAATATCGTCATCGACGGTGGAGTCTCAGCGATGGGCGGTTGAACCTGTTGACAGGAGAGAATCAGTGAAGCTCCCGTACGAAGAAATCGAGTCAGTGGTCGTCAGCGCGGTGGAAAAGGCCATGCGGACGAAAGCCGTCGCGACATGGCCGAAAGACCGTTCCCTGCACGAGATTCCGGACGGCATATTCGACAGTCTCGCCTCGCTGGAGGTCTTCACACAGATCGAACGGGCCCTTCGGATCAAACCTCTGATTCCCGATGGGCCGGACACCAAACTCGACACCATAGCCGGGATATCCACCTGGGTGCACACGAAGGCCGAGGAAGCCCGGTGAGTTATCCGGAGGTACTTCCGGAGGCGGCCCTCGCCGGCGCCCAGGACGTGTTGCCGGCGGACCGGCCCTGGCAGGTCCGCTGGGACATCCTCGACGAGGCGGATCGTGCCTCTCTGCTGCGGACCGCGGTGCCGGAGACCGTTACCGTACGCACATCCGGCTCCACCGGCTCGCCCCGGTCCTGGAGCCGGACCCGTACGCAGCTGCTCGCGGAAGCAGGCCAACTCGCCGCGCTGTGGAGCGATCGCGACATCGACGCCGTCCTGGCGTTCGCTCCGCCCGTTCATCTCTACGGGCTGCTGACCACGGTCGTCCTGCCCGCCACCCTGGGTGTCCCCGTCTTCTTCGTGCCGAGCTACGACGTTCCCCTGCCACCGCTGGCCGGATTGCACCTCGGGGTCGCGGCGATCCCGTGGACCTTCCCGATTCTGGAACGTCATCGTGCCGCTCTCACGGACGTGTCCACGGTCTCGATCCTGCACAGCACCGCGAAGCTCCCCGCGACCGCGGCCGAATTCACGCACCGGATCGGTGCCGACCGCGTCAGCGTCACCGAGATCTTCGGCTCGACGGAAACAGGCGGTGTCGCACACCGCAGGCACCCCGAAAGCGCGTGGACCCTCTTCGACGACGTGAGCCTGGTGAACGGTTCAGGGCGGGGTGAGGTACCGCTGGTGGTGTCCGGTCCCCGCCTTGCCGAATCACTGACTCAGTGGGACACCGGCGACTTCGTGGAAATCCTCGACGACCGCCGGCTGCTCTTCCGTGGCAGGCGCGCACGCCTGCGCAAGATCAACGGTGTGCGTGTGGACCTGGACGAGGTCCAGCGTCATCTGTTCGCTGCCACGACCTGTACCGACCTCGCCTGCCTGCCGGTCGACGATCCGCTGCGGGGCGAGAGCTTCTCCGTTCTCGTCGTCGCGGACGACTTCGCCGAGCGAGACCTCGAAGCAGTCGTCCGCGCCGAGGCGAAGAACTGGGGTCTGGCTCCCCACGAGGTGCTGTGCGTACCCCGGATAGACCGTACCGAGACAGGAAAGATCCGCGGATGAACAATCCGATAGCCATCACGAGAATCGCCCTGGCCACAGGATTCGGAGACGACACCGAAGAGACGTGGCGGCGCGTCCTGGACGGGGAGAGCGCCGTGCGCGCCACCGACAGGTTCTCCGGTGCACAGGTGTCGCAACTCGACGGGGACGACGTACTCCGGAGGCTGGCGGGACGCATCGCCGGGCGTGACCTGCCCGGGAACACCGGCGTGGTGATCGGTACCAACGGCGCCGCCGAGGAAGCCTGGCTGACAGGCAAGCCCTACGCCGCCCCGGATGCCGTCGCCGGCATGCTCGGGATTCGGGGGCCTCGCATGGTCTTCGGCACCGGCTGCATCGCGGGGACCAACGCCTTCTGCTACGCCGTCGACGTGCTTCGCTCCGGACAGGCCGACGCGATGGTCGTCGTCGGCGTCGACCTGCTGACGCTGACGACCATGGCGACGTTCAGCAGTTGGCGTGCCCTCGACCCCGCCCCGACCCGCCCTTACGCGCACAGCGGCGGTGTCAATCTGGGCGAAGGCGCCGCGATGGTGCTGCTGGAGACACAGCCGCGTGAGGAGGACGTGATCGCCTATGTGCGCGGCTACGGTCTGACCGCTGACGCGTTTCACGTGACATCACCGCCCCCCGACGGCGACGGCCTCCTGCGAGCCATGCGGATCGCGCTCGAGGACGCCGGCGTCACCCCGGACGCCGTCGACTACGTCAACGGACACGGTACGGGCACCCCGGCGAACGACACGGCGGAGCTCGCCGCCCTGCGCTCTCTGTTCGGCACGGAGGCACCCCCCGTCAGCAGTTCGAAGCCGCAAGTCGGACACACCCTGGGCGCAGCCGGTGTGGTGGAGGTCGCCCTCACCGCGCTGGCCATCCGCGACCAGGTCCTGCCCCCGACCGGCAACGTCGGCGCCGTCGACGCGGCCGCTCTCGACTGGGACATCGTGCCGAACCGGTCCCGTGAGGCCAGGATCGACCTCGCCATGAGCAACTCGCTCGCCTTCGGTGGAGCCAACGGCGTCGTCGTGCTCGGGCGGGCGCCGGGCACGTCCGTCGCAGGGAGCGGTGACCGGCAGGTGGAATCCCGCGGCACGGCCACCGTGACCGATCTCGACGAGGCCTGGCTGCTGACACCCCCGGCCTACCGTGGCCGGCTCGACGAACTCGGGCTGCTGACCATGGCAGCGGGGCAGGCGGCCTGGCGCGATGCCGGAGACACCGCGCCCGACCCGGCCCGCGTCGGGGTGGTGCTGGTCACCGCCGGCGGTCCGGTCGCCACTATGGAGGAGCTCCACACGGCACGCGAGCGGAACGAACTGCACTTGGTCAGCCCGGTGACGGCGCCGAACGTGGTGAGCTCGGTGACGGCCGGCTACTTCAGCCAGGCACTCGGCCTGAAGGGACCCCTGAGCGCGATCACATCGGGGCCCTCCGCTACCGAGCGGGACGCCGTCGAGTACGCAACGGGTCTCATCCGGCAGGGACGCGCCGACGGAATGGTCGTCATCGCGGCCGACGAGGACGCTACCGGCGCCAGCGCCCGCGTACTGGTCGGAGGATCGTCATGCACGTCCTGATCGCGGGAGCCGGGATCGGTGGCCTCTGCCTGGCGCAGGGTCTGCGCCGGGCCGGCATCAGCTGCGCAGTCTACGAGCGCGCACCTGGCATCAACTGGTCCGGCTACCTGCTCCACATGAACGCGGACGGCGGGGACGCCCTGCGCCGCTGCCTCCCCGAGAACCTCTACGAACTCTACGTACGCACCTCACGAGGGACGCCGCGCCGTGATGTTCTCGTCCTGCAGAACCACCTGGGCCACGAGCTGACGACGAAGCCGCACGCCGGACCCCCGAACGACCCGGTCACGCCGCACACCACGGTGCACCGCAGGCTGCTGTGCCAGATCATGCTGGCCGGCGTCGAGGACAGCGTTCACTTCGGCCGGCGCGCCGTCGCCTACCGGGAGTCCGCCGAGGGCGTGAGCCTCGAACTCGCGGACGGCAGCGTGGCGCACGGCGACGTCCTGGTCGCGGCCGACGGGATCAACTCCACCATCCGCAGGCAGTTGCTGCCGCAGGTCGAGACTGCGGTGGTCAGACAGCACGTCCTGCTGTCGCGGGCGCCCCTCACGGACGAGATCGCGAAGGCTCTGCCCGAGGCCTTCGCCGACAGCTTCACGATCAGCGTGGATCCACGCGGCACCCTCATGGCGGCGGGAGTGTTCCGTCCACGCCGGGACATCACCGCCACCGGTGCGGAGCTGGCCCCCCATGCTGTGATCGATCCTGTCGACGACTACGTCACCGTGAGCCTGGAGCCGGATCCGGCCGGCATCGGCCTCGACGACGAGACGTTCTTCGCGGCGCGCGGTGCCGCTCTCCACACGGTCATGCGCAGTGCCGTCACCGACTGGAGCCCCGGTCTGCGTGGTCTCGTGGACGGAGTGGATCCCGATTCGATCGTCCCGAAGACCATACGCATGGTGCGACCCACGTCCCCCTGGCCCACGAGCCGTGTCACCGTTCTCGGCGACTCCATCCACGCGATGCCGCCCATGTTCGGCGACGGGGCGAACAGCGCGCTGCGCGACGCCGCGGAACTGGCGGACACCCTGACGGACGTGGCTCACGGCCGAGGTGAACTGCTCGACGCCGTGGAGGCCTACGAAACCCGGATGCGTGCCAGGACCTACCCCCAGCTGAGGCTTCCGCCGCCACCGCCCCTGCCGGCCACGCGCGAAGCGGGACTGCGCCCCACCTCCATCTGAGGATCCGGACCCGTCCCCGGCGGGGCGGCGCCACTCCACGATGCGCGCAGCCTCGCCCTGGGCGGGCACCCCCTCTTCGATCTGTATGAAAGCTGCGATCTGCACATGAGTACGACCGATTCACCTCACGCGTCCGGCGGCCGACCGGCCTCGGCCGTCGTTCTGGGAAGCGACACGCTGACCACGGATGCCGCCGCGACCGCGGCCAGAAACATCGAGAACCTCGACGTGTCCATCGACACCGAGGCCGCAGCCCGTATGGACGCGTCGGTGAAGCTGCGCGACACGCTCATCGCCACCCACCAGCCGATCTACGGAGTCACGACGGGCTTCGGTGACAGCGCGCGGTTCCACCTCAGTGCCGAGAAGGCAGTGCAGCTCCAGCGCAACCTCATCACCTACCACCTGAACGGCACAGGCCCCGCGGCCTCGCCCGAGGTCGCGCGCGCCACCATGCTGGTACGCGCCAACTGCCTCGCGCGCGGCTATTCCGGCATCCGCCGGTCCGTGGTGCAACTGCTGATCGACTGCCTGCTGCACGACATCACCCCCCTGATCCCGGAGCGCGGCTCGGTGGGTGCGAGCGGAGACCTCGTACCCCTGTGCTACCTCGCGGACATGCTTACGGGATCAGGGGACGTTCTCGTACGGGGACGGAGGACGAGCGCGGGCGAGGCCTTGTCCTCGGCCGGGCTCAAGCCGGTCGTCCTCGAGGCCAAGGAAGGCCTCGCACTGATCAACGGCACCTCGTTCATGTCGGGCTTCGCCGTTCTCGCCACCGAGGATTCCGCCCACCTGGCGATGGCCGCAGACCTCGGCACGGCTCTGACCACGGAGGCGCTGCTCGGCAACCGGGGCCATTTCCACCCGGCGATCCACAGCCAGAAGCCGCATCCCGGCCAGCTGCGCTCCGCAGCACGGATACACACGCTGCTGGCCGGCTCCGGGCTGTCCGGGGACGAGACAGCGGCTTCGCGACCCGATCCCGCGACACACGCCGAGGGAGTCATCGCGCTGGGCCGCGCCGTGCAGGACCCCTATTCGGTCCGGTGCGCGCCGCATGTGACCGGCGTCCTTCTCGACACGCTGAGCTGGGTGCACCAGTGGCTCGACACCGAGATCAACTCGACGAACGACAACCCGGTGTTCGACCCCGAGACCGGAAGCGTCCACAACGGCGGTAATTTCTACGGCGGTCACGTGGGTCTCGCGATGGACTCCTTGAAGCTGGCGGTGGCCAGTGTCGGTGATCTGCTGGACCGTCAGCTCGCGCTGCTCGTGGACACCCGGTTCAATCACGGCCTGACGCCCAATCTGGCACCCCGGTGGGACGAGGACACGACGTCGGCCGGCCTCAACCACGGGTTCAAGGGCATGCAGATCGCGGCTTCCGCCCTCACGGCTGAGGCTCTCAAGCTCACCGGTCCCGCGACGGCGCACTCACGCTCGACCGAGGCGCACAACCAGGACAAGGTCAGCATGGGCACCATAGCGGCCCGGGACGCGCGAACGGTGGTGGAGCTGGTCTCCGAGGTGGCCGCGATCCATCTCCTGGCCGCCTGCCAAGCGGTCGACCTGCGGGACTCGGCCGGCCTCGCCGAGGGCACACGGGCCGGCTACGAACTCATCCGTGAGCACGTCCCTTTCGTCGACCGCGATCGCAGGATGGACACGGACGTGGCCACCATCGCCGGACTCATCCGGTCGGGTGCGCTCACGGAGGCCCTCCGCCCTCACGTGGTGGCCTGATCCCCCGCATCGTCGCAGCCGGGTCACCCCGCCCCCATGCCGCCGGCCCCGCCTCGACCGGTCCCACGACCGCGCTACAGGAAGGGGGCGGCGGCATGAGTGGGGCCGCCTCGGGCGAGAATTCCGCAGCGGCCCGCGCGGCGTTCCACCGGCGGCACGGCAGGCCGAGCTCCGACCGTACGGTCTTTCCCACGGGCACCCGGCCGTGCACCGACCACCGGTCAGCCAGCGCCTCAACGAGCAACAGCCCCCGGCCCGTGTCATCGGCGGACGGGCACCGGCCTGGGCTGCCCGGTTCGGGCGGTCGCCGTTCGCCACACACGTCGGACACCTCGATCCGCAGGACCGCCCCGGGTGCGCGGGTCAGCACCAGCTCGAAGTCCCGCCCCGGCGCCCGCCCGTGGGTCACGGCGTTGGCCGCCAGTTCAGCGACGACCTGGGCTGCCGCGTCGGACAGCTCGCTGCCGAGCGCGACGCCCCACCGTTCGAGCTGGAGCACGGCCAGACGCCGGGCGAGCCTGGCGCCTCGCGGGGTGGAGCTGAAACGCTGGGCGAAGGTTCGCGCATCGCTGGGCGTCCGAGACGGCCGTGCCCTGAGCCGACCGTGCCCGGAGTCGGCCGTGCCCCGAGCCAGCCGGCAGACCGTTCCCCCGGTCCCGGCATCACGGGCCGGGACCGGGGCACCCCCGTCGGTGCGGTCCTCCAGTCGCCCGGGTCAGCCGGGTCACCGGTGTCGGCCCGGGCCGTCCAGCGCCGGTCCCGGTCGACGGATGTCAGCCCGCGAAGCAGAGCGGCTGGCCCGATCCGACCGCGAAGCAGGTGACCTGGCGGGAGGCCGTCCCCGTCCTGCCGCCCTTGTCGGTGACGGTCAGCTGGGCGGTGTAGGTCCGCTGGGCCGCGGGGTACCGGTGGGTCGCGGTGCGTCCGTTCGCGGTGGTGTTGTCGCCGAACTTCCAGGCGTAGGAGGCGATGTCGTCGTCCGGGTCGGTGGAGGCGGAGGCGTCGAAGGTGCAGTCCGCGTACCAGCAGGACAGGGTGAACGAGGCGGTGGGCACCTGGCCTGACGGGGGTTCGGTGGTCCCCGCCGTGACCTGCTTGGTCAGGGTGCCCGTCTCACCGCTGTCGTCGGTGACGGTGAGACGGACGCCGTAGGTGCCGGCCTTCGCGTACGTGTGTGAGGGCTTGGCGCCCTCCCCCGTGGTTCCGTCGCCGAAGTCCCATGCGTAGGAGCTGATGGAGCCGTCCGGATCGAAGGAGCCCGAGCCGTCGAAGGCGCAGGCGGGGCCGGTGGCGGAGCACTGGGCCGTGAAGGCGGCCACGGG
The DNA here is from genome assembly GCF_036206005.1 of Streptomyces sp. NBC_00178. Taxonomy (NCBI): domain Bacteria; kingdom Bacillati; phylum Actinomycetota; class Actinomycetes; order Kitasatosporales; family Streptomycetaceae; genus Streptomyces; species Streptomyces sp. NBC_00178. The sequence goes on along the minus strand of NZ_CP108143.1, from coordinate 5,779,874 downwards.
TTCGCCCGGCTCGGTGGGGGTTCCGCCCAGGTCGCTCACGTCGAGGAGCTTGTTGGGGGACGACGTGCCCGGGTTGGTGACGACCCCGGAGAGGGAGTTGTTCACCAGAGCGTCCCGCACCTGCTGCGGGGTGGCTCCGGTGTGCGCCGACAGGTAGATCGCGGCCGCGCCCGCAGCGTGCGGGGTGGCCATGGACGTGCCGCTCATGGTCTGCGTGCCGCCGCCCATCCTGGTGGAGACGATCGAGCCTCCGGGTGCGAACAGGTCCAGGCAGCGGCCGTAGTTGGAGAAGCTGGAGCGGGCGTCGTTGCTGTCGGTGGAACCGAGCGTGATGGCGGCCGGCAGGCGGGCGGGACTGGTGCCGCAGGCGTCCTTGCTGTCGTTGCCGGCTGCCACCGCGACCGGCACCCCGGCGTTGATGGCGCCCTGGACCGCGTCGTCCATCGCCTGGTCGCTGCCGCCGCCGAGCGACATGTTGGCGATCGCCGGCTTCTTGGCGTTCCTGGCCACCCAGTCCATGCCGGCGACGATCTGCGAGGTGGAGCCCGAGCCCTGGCAGTTGAGGACGCGCACGCCGACGAGCTTCACCTTCTTGGCCACGCCGTAGTCCTTGCTGCCCACCGTGCCCGCCACATGCGTGCCATGCCCATGACAGTCGCTGGCATCGCTGTCGTTGTCGATGAAGTCGTAACCGGACGAGGCCCGGCCCTCGAAATCGGCGTGCTGGCCGTACAGCCCGGTGTCCACGATGTACGCCGTGACGCCCTCACCCGCGTTCGGGTAGGCGTACGAGGAGTCCTTGGCACCGTCGACGCGGTCCAGGCCCCAGGACGGCGGGGCGGGCTGGGTGCCCGTGGCCCGGACCACCGCGTCGGCCTGGACGTATCGCACCCCCGCCGACGCCGCGAGTTCCCGGGCCTGCGTCGCCGTGGCCTCCAGGGCGAAGCCCCGGAAGGCGGTCGAGTAGACCGTGCGCAGCGTGCCGCCGTGCTCGGCCACGAGTTGCCGCGCGGTGGTGGCGGCGGCGATCCCGGGGGCGCCGTCCAGGGCCACGACGTACCTGCCGGGTATGGCGTCGGCGCTGTCCGCGCCCAGGACCCGGCCATGGGCCGAGGGCGAGGGCGCGGTGGCGGCCTGCGCGGGGACGTTCCCGGCGAGACCGAGCACCGCCGCGACGGCGGCGCCGGTACACAACGCGCCTGCGCGGCGCGGTCTGCTGCCTGTGAGCATGGTGTCGTCTCTCCCTTGACTCCGGTGAGGGGATCGTGGCCGGCGGCGCGCCGGGTGGGCGCGCCGCCGTCACGGGGTGGGGCCCCGCCGCCGCGGCCGGATTCCCGCTTCGGGGTGGTGGAGTCCGGTGCGGCGGCGGTGCCACTCTCGCCGGGCGCGGGGATGCGGAACAATCCGTACCGCGGTCCGTAGGGCTACGTAAGAAATGCGGCCCGCGCCGCCGGAATCATGCGGGGGTTCAGACCGGTCCCGCCCGCTCGACCTCGGCGCGGGTGGCGACGTCCAGCTTCCGCAGCACCTTCGCGACGTGCTGTTCCACCGTCCGGGGCGACAGGAACAGCAGCTCGGCGATCTGCCGGTTGGTGTGCCCGGTGGCGACCAGGCGGGCGACGTCGCGTTCGCGTGGGGAGAGCTCGTTGCCGTAGCCCCTGCGCCCTCGGGGCGACCCGCCGGTCCGCGCGACTCCGCTCCCCCTCAGCGCGCTACGGCAGCGGGCGGCGTCGCGGGTCGCCCCCAGCGCCTCGAACCGGGCGGCCACCGCAGCGAGTTGTTCCACGTCGGACGCCGCCGCCTCCGCGCACAGGGCCGCCGGATAGGGGGCCGGAAGCGCCGCGAACAGCACGGCGGCCTCGGCGTGCGCTCCCCGGCAGGCCGCGAGCGCCGCCCGGGCGGCGGGCGCGTCCCGGTCACCGAGTCCCGCCTCGAACTCCGCCACCAGCTCCCCGGCCGCCACGGCGCGCCCCGCCCTGGCGTACGCCGCCACCGCGGCCGGGACGAGTTCGGCCGCCCAGCCCCAGACGCCCTTGCGCCGCACCCGGCCGAGCGCCCGGTCCGCCTCGGCGCAGGCCTCCGGCACCTCGCCGCGCTCCAGCAGGACGCGGACGGCCGCCGCCGACGCGACGGCGAGCGCGGGGGCGGGGGCGTTGGACGGATCGCCGAGCGCGGCGGCTTCGAGGTGCCCCAGTGCCTGCCCCCACTCCCCTCGCGTCTCGGCGAGCAGCCCGACCACGAGGTGGGCGTCGGACTCGATGCCGGAGAGGCCGGGGGCGTCGGCGAGCACGCCGCGGGCGGCCTCGGCGAGCCCCTGCCAGCGGCCCCGCGTCCACGCCATGCGCAGCGCGGTTCCCTCGATGATGCCGCGCATGAACGGCGCGCCCGCGGCCTCCGCCAGCCGCATCCCCTCGGCCGAGAACCGTCCGGCGTCGGCGTCGCGCCCCACCCACGCGCAGACGTCGGTCAGGTTGGCGCACATCCGGGCCAGCTGCACCTGCTCGGCGCGCTCCGCCGGCTCCCCGAGCAGGGCCAGCGCCTCGGCGCACGCCTCGTCGCCGCGGCCGAGACCGACCCGCAGCGCCAGGTGGTTGCCGCGTACGGCGATGCGCAGGGCGCGGTCACCGTGCCGGGCGGCCAGTTCCTCCGCGCGCTCGGCCCAGCGCACGTACACCGACTCGTGGTGCTCGCCCCATACGGGCATGGCGAGCCCCGCCATGCCGCGGGCCGCGAGTTCGGGCTGGTCGTGGAGCTCGTCGACGGCGGCCTCGGTGTCGAGCCGGCCCTGTTCGTGCCGGCCGGCCTGGTTGTTGAGCAGCAGCCCCAGGTTGAGCCGGATCTCCCCGCGTACGGCGTCGGGCAGGTCCACGGACGGGGCGGACGAGACGATACGGCGCAGCAGCCGGCTGGAGCGCCGGTACGCGAGGCCCACCAGTGCGGCGCGGCTGAGCCGCACGGCCATCCGCGCACGGTCGGCCTCCGGCAGCCCGGGATCGTCGAGCAACTGCTCGTAGAGTTCGACGGCGAGTGCGGTGTCACCGAGCTCGCGGGCGGACTGGGCGGCCTGCTCGGCATACCCGCGCCAGATGTCGAGGTCACCCGACTCCTTCGCGTGATAGGAGAGTTGAACGAGAGGCGGGTTGTCCTGCGCGGCGAGGACGGTGACCACCCGGCGGTGCAGCCGGCGCCGGTCGAGGCGCAGGAGCCCCTCGTACACCGCCTGTTGGGCCAGTCCATGGCGGAATCCGTACCGGTCGTCCCCGATGTCGTGCAGCACGCCGGCGAGCAGTGCCTCCCGGAGCGCGTCCGCCGCCGCGTCGCCCTTCTGGCCGGCCACCGCTCCGATCAGCTCCTCGGTCGCGGGCACGCGCAGCACGGCGGCGGCGTGCACCGACGCCGCCGCGGGCGCCGACAGGCCGGCCAGCCGTTCGGTCATCGCCTCCTGGAGGAGGGCGGGAACCGCGCCGCCGGATCCGTCCAGCTCGGCGGGGTCCTCCAGGACGAACTCCAGCACGAACGGTATTCCGGCGGTCCGGCCGTGGAGCCGCTCCGCCACGGCCGTCGGCACGTCGCCGCCCGTCAGCGCTGCGGCCAGGGTGCGCACCCCGGTGACGTCAAGCGGGACGAGCGGGATCAGCACCGATGTGACGCCGGGCGGGTGCCGGTAGGCGCGGCCGAGCGGCAGCGACCCGCCCGGAAGGTCCTCGCGCCGGTAACTGAGCACGGTGGACAGCCCCGGTGGCGGGTCGTCGACGAGGAAGCGCAGCAGGTCCCTCGTCCCGTCGTCGGCCCAGTGGAGATCCTCGACGACGAGGACGACCGGGGCTGTCGCGGCCAGCAGGGCGCGCACCGCGCGGAAGAGCCGGTGGGCCGCGGCCGCCGGATCGGCCAGTGGGTCGGGCGCGGGCGGCAGCCGGCCGGCGAGTTCCGGCATGTAGGGGCGCAGCGCCCCGCACACCGGGTTCAGTCCGGCCGGCACCGCGCCTTCGAGGGTCCTGAGCACGTCGAAGACGGGGCCGTACGGGAAGGGTTCGCGCAGCGGTGGGCATGCTCCGGCGAGAAGTGTCACCCCCGCTCCCCGCCCGGGGCCGAGCACGGGGTGGCCGACGGCTTCGCGGATCAGGCGGGACTTGCCCACCCCGCCTCGCCCTCGACGAGGGCGACCGAGGGAGGGTGGGCGACCGCGTCGAGCAGGGCGTGCAGCTCTCCGGTCCGCCCGACCAGGACCATCGTGACTCCCAGGTGTACCGGAGCTGAAGGTGGAGGGCGAAAGTACCTCCGGCCGTGCCGGGCGTCCAGCGGCACTTCGCCCGCCGCCCGGTCTCAGACTCCGGCCAGCAGCGCCTCCAGCGCGGCCGCGGCCTCCGGGTGGCGGCCGACGATCGCCGCTCCGCCCGGAGCCTCGGCCTCCGCCCCCGCCTCCCAGGTGCCCTCGCAGCCCAGCAGCAGCGCCAGGCCGTCGCAGGTCTCGGGGTACACGGACAGCAGCACCGCGCGGCGTGCGGTGCCGCCGCCGTCCGTGGCGGGGACGGCCGGTGACTCCACGGCGGCCTTCCACGGCGGGACCCAGCTGTCCAGAACCGGCAGCCGGCCCGGGAAGACGCGTCCCGCCTCGCGGATCAGCAGCGGAGCCAGGTCGGCGCCCTCGGACCGCAGCGTGGTGATCAGCATCGGCAGCCAGGGCAGCAGCACCGGGTCAGGCAGCCGCGCGAAGGCGTTCGACACCGCTTCCACGACGAAGTCGGCCAGCTGCGGGACCGGTTCCAGGGCATGGAGGAGACCGCTGAGGTAGCGCGGGTAGGCGGGCACCACCAGAGGGTCGTCCAGCAGCGCGTCGCACCGCTCCCGCAGATCGGTGCGGGAGAGCTGCCCGAGCTGCACCTGGGCCGCCCACAGCAGAGCCGTCCTCGACGGTTCCCGCGGGTGGGACTGCGCGAAGGCCAGGTCGAGCTGCGTGCGGTCGCAGCCGAGCGACAGGGCGAGGCTCTCCATGCTGAACAGGAAGCCCAGCATCGCCGCGACCTGGCGCACGGTCGCGTCCTCGTCGGTGAACGCCGTCGGCAGGAGCGTGCAGTAGTGGGCGTAGCCCGTCTTCGCGAAGGACTCGATCCAGGACGGCAGCACGGGGCGGCTGATCCGGTAGTACGCCAGCAGCCTGCGCACCCGGCGCAGCACCTCCGGCGCCCCGTCGACGCTGCGCTCGGTGGCCAGCACCTCCAGCGCCCGGGTGCCCAGCTCGTCGGCCAGGCGGTCGCCGCCGAGGTACAGCACCGCGTCCTCGACGGCCTCCAGGACCGCCGCGGTGGTGACGTCCGGGGCGTACGCCACGCGGCGCAGGCGCTGTTCGAGGACCTGCTCGATGCTCACGCCCTCGTAGCCGAGCTCGATCAGGGCCCGCTGGTGGGTGCCGAGGGCGAGGTCCCAGGACTCCTGCACCGACCGTTTGCCGAGCTCCCGCTCCCCCATGATCGGCCGTGCGGCGCCGTGCGGCATGAGGCGGCGCAGCATCCACAGCACGTCGGAGCACGGCCGCAGCTCCGGCCGGGACGTCATGTCGAGCAACGCCCGCTGCACGCCGCGCTGCTGGAGCTTCATGTCCAGCGGGGCGAGTCTGTCGTGCACGTCCCGCGCCAGCGGCGGCAGCGCCTCGTAACCGACCTGGCCGACGCGGTCGCCGCCCATCAGGATCTCGACGAGGCGGCGCACGTCTCGCCGGCCGGGCACGGTGTCCTTCTCGATGCAGGTGACCGCGGCGTCCTGGAAGTCGTACGGGGTGGGCCTCGCCCGGTCCCGCATGCCGGCCAGCAGGATCGACGTCTCGAACACCGAGATGGCGTCGGCGGTGGACGCGAGATAGCCGTTGCGGCGGGCCGAGCGCACGATCTCCACGGACCAGCCGAGGAGTTCGGCCTCGTCCAGCCGGTCGAGGGCGGGCGGGCTCTGCAGGAAGCCGGACAGCTTGTCGGAGGGCTGCTCCGGGGCCGCGGGGACGGCCGGTGCCGCCGCCTTCCTCGGCTTCCCGCCGGCCTGCCCGGCGAGCCGGAACGGCTGCACCCGGGTCCGCTTGAGGTTCTTCGCCCACTGGGTGGCGGCGATCGAGACCGAGCCCGCCGCGAGGCCGAACTGCGCCTCGATGGCGGCGTGGCTGGACGGGATCAGGCCGTGCCTCCAGGTGCTCCCGCCCGGAGGGGTGATCTCGAAGGTGTCGCTGCCGTGCACGCCGAACTCCGCCACCCGGCTGGACGCGTGGAACGCGCCGCAGACGTAGAGGCAGTCCTCGGGGTCGGTGCCGGTCGCGGCGAGGTGTTCGCGCATCCGGGTCCACATGTACCGCTCGCGGTCCTCGTCGACGCGGACCCGCCCCGGGTCGCCCGGGGCCAGACGCCGGAACAGGCTGCCGATCAGGAGCATCACCTGCCGGTAGGTGTCGTGGTCGCTGTCGCCGAGCGGCAGCTCGACGTACTGGTGCCACCACTCCGACCAGTGCCGCACCCTGCCGTGGTGCAGCAGGTGTTCCTCCAGTTCGGCGAAGCGCGGGCGGAGGTCGCCGATCTCCACGCCGACGGCGTCGCCATGGAGCGCCGCCTCCTCCTCGGTGGGCCGGTCGCCGGGTCCTGCGGGCTCCTGCACGCCGGCCTGCCACTGGAACACGTGGTCGGAGGACCGGTCGACGAGGACCAGCTCGACGCCCGGGGTGTCCAGCGCGTAGGCGATGGCCTGGTACTCGGCCGACGCCTCCGTGATCGGGGCGACGACCGAGAGCGGCGCCCACTCCGCGGGGAATCCCCGGACGTCGCTCGCGAAGGCCTGGACGGCCACGGGGAGGCGGCAGTTGCGCAGCTCGGACAGGAGCGGCGCCATGTCCTCGCACAGCTCCAGGTAGACCACCTTCGGCTGCTTCTCCCGCAGCCGGCGCGCCATGGCGACGGCCGAGGCGGGCGAGTGGTGGCAGACGGGGAAGATCTCCAGCGGCTCGTGGACGGCCCGCTCGACGTCGTCGACGATGCCGAGGAGGATGCCCTGCAGCGCGTCCGGCCCGTCGGCGAACTCCGTCGCCGCGTGCTGGAGCTGCCCGCGCAGGGCCTCGAAGGGCGTCTGCCGGCCGTCGGGGACGTCCGCGCTCAGGACTGGTTTCACAGGGCCGCCGGGGGTCGCAGGGCTCACGGGACTCTCAGGGTTGGCGGGACCGTCGGGGCTCCCGGGGCCGGCCGGGCTCACGACAGGGTGGCGATCGCGTCGCGGCCGCCCTCGAGGAACTCCGGCCAGGAGCCCCCCTCCTCCTTGCTGCGCGGCTCGACGACGCCGTGCAGGTACTTGTTGAGGATGGCCAGGTCCTCGGGTTCGCGGCGCGCCAGCGATCCGACGAGCGAGGACGCGAGGGTGCGGGCCGTCAGGGCCCGCTCCCCGAAGAAGTTGCTGTGCAGGATCGCGTCCTCCAGCACACCGATCTGCTCGGCGCTGGACAGGGCCGACTCCAGCTTCTCGTCGTCGCTGCCCGCGGCCGCCGAGGAGGCCCGCAGGTCGGCGAAGCTCTGCAGGAGTACGTCGAGGAGGGTGGGCGGCACGTCGAGGTCGATCTGGTGGCGGCGCAGCAGTTCCTCGGTGCGGAAGCGGACGATCTCCGCCTCGCTCTTCTTGTTGGTCACCACCGGGATGCGGACGAAGTTGAAGCGGCGCTTGAGGGCGGAGGACAGGTCGTTGACCCCGCGGTCGCGGCTGTTGGCGGTGGCGATGACGGAGAAGCCCGGCTTGGCGAAGACGATGTTGTCGCTGTCCATCTCCGGCACCGAGATGTACTTCTCGGACAGGATGGAGATCAGGGCGTCCTGTACGTCGCTGGTGGAGCGGGTGAGCTCCTCGAAGCGGCCGATCGTGCCGGTCTCCATCGCGGTCATGATCGGCGAGGGGATCATCGACTCACGCGACTGGCCCTTGGAGATGACCATCGAGACGTTCCAGGAGTACTTGATGTGGTCCTCGGTGGTGCCGGCCGTCCCCTGCACCACGCGTGTCGAGTTGCGGGAGATGGCCGCCGACAGCAGCTCGGCCAGCCAGCTCTTGCCCGTCCCCGGGTCGCCGATCAGGAGCAGTCCGCGGTCGGAGGCCAGCGTGACGATGGACCGCTCGACGAAGCTGCGGTCGCCGTACCACTTCTGGGGGATCTCGCGGTCGAGGCCGTCCGCGCGCTCGGAGCCCAGGATGAAGAGGCGGACCATCTTGGGTGACAGGCGCCACGAGAAGGGCTTGGGCGCGTCGTCGACCGACTCCAGCCAGTCGAGCTCCTCGGCGTACTTGATCTCGGCGGGGGCGCGCAACAGGTCGGACATGGGTGTGCCTTTCGAAGGATGCGGGTGGGGTGTGTGCGGCTCGCACGGAGCCGGCCGCTCTTCGGTCCGGGACGACGGCCGCGGACCGGAGCGGGCTAGGTGAGGAAGGTCTTGAGCTCGTGGACGAGCTTGCGGATGTGGCCGGACAGCACCGGAGTGCCCTGGTCCTTGAAGCGCTCCCGGAACCAGGGGTTCACGCTGGCGCGCCCGGAGCTCGTCACCGAACCGACGGGGATGAACTTGGCCCCGGAGCGGTGGATCGCGGCCATGCTCTCGAACAGGGGCTCGCTCCGCCATTCGTAGAAGTCCGATATCCAGACCACGACGGTGTTGCGGGGCTCGGCGATCTTCGGCTGGGCGAGGGCCATGGCGACGGTGCCGTCGGTTCCGCCGCCGAGGTTGGTGCGCAGCAGCGTCTCGAACGGGTCGTGCACCCATGGGGTGAGATCGAGCGCCTGCGTGTCGTACGCGATGAGGTGCACGTCCACCTTGGGCAGCCCGGCGAAGATCGAGGCCAGGATGGTGCAGTTGACCATCGAGTCCACCATCGAGCCCGACTGGTCGACCACCACGATCAGCCGCTGGGGCGTCGTCTTCCGCGCGGTGTGCCGGTAGAAGAGGCGGTCCACGTAGAGCCGCTCCTCCTCGGGGCTCCAGTTGGTGAGGTTCTTCCAGATCGTCCGGTCGAGGTCCAGGTTGCGGAACACCCGCTTGGGCGGGACCGACCGGTCCAGGGCGCCGACCGTGGACTTCTCCACCTGGGTGCGGAGCACTTCGGCGACCTCGTCGACGAACCGGCGGATGAGGGCCTTGGCGTTGGCCAGCGCGACGCCGGAGAGGTTGTCCTTGTCGCGCAGCAGCTGCTCGATCAGCGACATGCTCGGCGTCAGCTGCGCGGCGAGCCCGGGGTCGGCGAGGACCTCGCGCAGCCGCATCCGCTTGACGAGGCCGGCCTCGATGGAGCCGAGCTCGGGTCCGATCTCCGGGATGAGCCGGCTGAGGTCGGGTGTCCTGCCGCCGCCTCCCGTGCCGGTCGGGCCGGCGCCCCTGCCCCCGCGACGGCCGCCGCGCAGTTGCCCGGGCTCGCAGCCGAGGGCGCGCTCCAGCCAGTCCGCGTCGGACTGCCAGCGCGACAGCTGACCGGCGGTGACGGTGCCGGGCGGGGAGTGGAAGACGTTGAGCAGCACCTTGGACACGAGTGCCGCGCGCCGCACCTCGGCGGCCCGGTCGCGGCCGTCGTCGGCGTCCTGCGCGCGGGGTCCGTCCTCCGCGGCCTCCGGGACCATCAGGCCGTCGAACTCGGCTGCCAGCTCCGGATGGCGCTGCACGACCGAGTCGACGGAGGCCTGCGGGTCCAGTAGCGCGCCGGGCAGTCCGATGTCCTCGACGACGGCGAGGCTCGCCGCTTCCAGGGACGCCTGCTCCTCGTGGTCGAAGAGCCGGGCGAGGAGGCGCCAGTACATGACCTGGCGCCGGTTGTCGTACGAGGTCGTGGCGGGTGCCCCGGGGATCTCCTGCTCCGTCATTTCCGCAGCAGCCTTCCCGCTCGCTCGGTCAGCACCTTCGCGGCGTCGGTCGCGGCCTTCTCCGCCCTGACCCCTGCCTTGTCGGCCGTGCCGCCCGCCCAGGCCCCCGCGTGGACCGCGGTCACCTTCTTGCGCACGGTGGTCTCGACGGCGAGCGGCTGCACACCGAACTCCCCCGCGTCCCAGCGGATCAGTCCGATGCACGCACCCGACTTGGCCACGGCCTCCGGGGTGAGCGGGCCGGCGGCAGGCACCCGGTCGGTGTCGACGGCGAGTTCGAGCCCGGCGACGGTGAAGGTCACCGCGCCGTCGTCGTCCGTCCGCGCGGTGTAGCCCTCCAGGAAGACGGGTACGGCGATGCGCGCCGGGTGCCGGTCCAGGGGCGCGGTCGCTTGGGCGGCCGCCGTGGGCAGCGAGACCCTGGCGGTGGCGAACGCCTCGGCGGGCTCACCCGGCCGGGCGTGCTCGTCGCTCCAGACGAGGTCGCCCTCGGCGGTGACCGGCATTCCGGTGAGGATCATGGAACGGCCCTCACCGGCGGCGGTCAGCAGGGACATGTGCGGACGCAGCAGTTGCCAGATGCCCGCCCCGACGACCGTGTCGGGCTTGGGCACCGAGACACTGGCGCGGACCAGGCGGGGCGTGGAGCCGTCGGCCGGCTCGAACACGGCGTGCACCTGCGCCTGGGCGGCGGTCGCGTGCTCGTGCACGTCGATGCCGAGCGGCAGGAGGCGTCCGTCGGCGGTCCCGACGACGGGCGCGGCGCCGGCGCCGGGCACGGTCAGGAGCATCCCGCGCGACCACAGGTCGGCCCAGCGGCGCTCGGGGTAGGTCTCCATCGACGCGCCGGGGCAGGAGGCGGCGAGTTCGGCGGCGAATCCGTCGAGGAGGGTGGCGAGCCGGCGCATCGCCGGGTCCGGGAGCATCGCGGAGACGACCTCCGCGACGCCGGAGACGACCTCGTGGTCGAGGCCCTGCCATCCGCAGCGCGCCAGGTCGGCCAGCCAGGCGCGGGCGGCGGTCAGCAGGTTCGCCGCCGGCTGCGCACCGGCCGCGGGGCCGGGGGCGTCCTCGCGGGCCCGTCCCACGGCCTCCTCGGCGCGGGCCAGCAGGGCGTCGTGGACCGAGCCGAGCAGCGCGGTGCGGGCAGCGGCCAGCGCGACGAAGTGGTCCTCACCGGCGGCTCCGGCCGCGGCCTTCTCCGCCGCCTCGGCGACCCGGCCGGCCAGCGGCGTCCCCGAGACGGCGTGGGCGAGCCGGGTGGCTCCGGCGGTCTCGGCGGGCTGCGGCCGGATCAGTCCGGCGACGAGCGCGCGGTCGAAGGCGTCGACGGCGGCCATCGCCTCGTCCAGTCCCTCCACGGGCTCGGTGAGCAGATCGGCGCGCATCACGCCGCCGCCCGGGTCGGCGGGAAGAACTGCATCTCGGGCAACGGCACGGTGGCCGGGGCGTGTTCCAGGTAGGTGAGGTGGCGGAGGAAGCGGCTGAAGACCGAGGCGGCGGCCTTGGTGGCGTCCATCGGCGGGCGGGCGCTCCTCATGGCCGAGACGAGCACGGGCCCGTCGACGTCCCCGTCGGGGACCTCTGCCTTGAGGTACCGCACCACGCGCGCGGCGCCGTACTGCAGGACGGCCTCGTTGACCAAGGCCACGATGTGGTTGCAGAACGAGCCGCGCGCGCCGCCGCACGGCCGGTTGTTGTTGGTGCTGCAGGCGAAGGCGTAGGTCCCGGCCGCGACCGAGGACACGTAGACCCGTCCGATGTCCGAGCCGCTGGACACGACGCCCTGCAGTCGTCCGTCGGCCAGTTCGGCGAACGGAACCTTGGCGAGCTTACGGGGCCGCGCGGGCGGTATGACCCGCGCCGTGCTCGACCTCTCCCAATCCGACAACGCGCCATCTCCAATGCACAGCTGAGGGGTTGTCCACGCCGGACCGGCGGAACACGAATGAACCTACCGGCGCGCACTGACAACGCCGTGGCCACGGCCGATGGACCGCTCCTCAGCCACCGCCGTCCGCTGCGGTGAGCCCCGTGACGCGCATGGTGATGTTCAGCCGCCCCGACCTCAGCCCGGTCGCGGGGTCGCCTGTGCCCTCGATGACCTTGGGGACCCCGTGGTAGGCGAAGCGTGACGGGCCGCCGAGGACGAACAGGTCGCCCGAGGCGAGTTCGATGTCGGTGTACGGCCTGGTGCGGGTCTCGGTGTTGCCGACGCGGAAGACGCAGGAGTCGCCGATGGACAGGGAGACGACCGGGGCCGGGACGCGCTCGTCCTTGTCCTGGTGCATGCCCATCCTGGCCTGGCCGTCGTAGAAGTTGATCAGTGCGGTGTCCGGGGTGTATCCGTCCGCCTGCGCCCGGTCGCCGTACGCCTCCAGGAGGGCGCGCCGGCCCAGCCGGACCATCCAGTCGGGGAAGTCCGCGACCCGCCGGCCGTTCACGTCGTCCGCGGTACGGGAGTAGGCGTACGGGCGCCAGTGCCAGCCCACGCACACGGTCTGCACGGACATGACGCCGCCGCGCGGGAGTCGCGTGCGGCGGATGGGCACGGGCCCGGTGGCCCAGGCACGGCAGGCCGTCACGAGGTCGCGCTGCTCGGCGTCGGTGAGCCAGCCGGGGACGTGCACCGCGCCCGGTGCGACCTCCATGGGCGGGCGGGGGATCAGCGCGCTCATGAAACCGGCGTCGGCGCCTCGTACGAGGTCACCCAGCGGTGGCGGACGTCCCAGGTGCCCCCCGCCGCCGTGGCGCCGCGCAGGCCGTGCACGGTGTCGGGGCCCGCGAGGACCGGGAGGCGGGAGTCCTGGAGGGAGGCGAAGGCGAAGGTGCGGGCCGGGTCCCAGGCGGTGGACCGGCGCAGCCTCACGGCCAGCCTGGCGAATCCGGGCAGCGCGGCGGCGACCACCCACGCGTCGGGCGGACCGGCGGTCAGTCTCGTTGCGGGCCGCAGCCAGGAGGCCGCCGTCTCCGGCCAGTCCACGACGGCGAGGACCGTGCCGCCCCGCGCACGCCAGGCCTCGGTGAACGCGTCGGCGGCGGCACGGGAGGCGGTGTCCCGGCTGCGGCCCACGGCGACGGCCCCGGAGCGGGCCTCCGTTCTGCTCCACACCATGCCGATCAGAGCCGCGAGTTCGGCCTCGGTGTGCGGTCCGGGAATCTCCGGGACATCGGTGCCGGCCGCCGGGCCGGCCACACCGGGCGGAGGGGATGGGTGGATGGTGCTCACGTGTGGGGCCTCCTGTGTCCGTTCCGATGCCCTGGCCGCGCCCGTCCCGGGTGACCCGTTCCGCGCCCCCGGTCCCGGCGGTGCGGCGGCGGTCAGGCGTCCTTGTGCCGCAGCTCCAGGTCCAGGAGCCGCCTCTTGCGGTCGAGACCGCCCGAGTAGCCGGTCAGGGCTCCGCTCGCGCCGATCACGCGGTGGCACGGACGCACGACCAGGAGCGGATTGGCGCCGATCGCGGTCCCGACCGAGCGCACGGCGGCACGTGAGGCCCCGATGCGCGCGGCGATCTCGCCGTAACTGAGCGTGGTGCCGTACGGGATGTCCTCCAGTGCGGCCCAGACGCGCCGCTGGAAGTCCGTGCCGCGGCCGGTGGTGTACTCGATGCCGAAGCCGGTCCGCCGGCCCTCGAAGTAGGCGCGCAGCTCCGCGGTGATCGCGGTGAACGCGTCCGCGTCCTCCTCCCAGCCGTCCTGGACCGTCGCTCCGCCCTTCTGGCCGGGGACGGAGAGCGAGGCGAGGGCCGTACCGCCGGGGGCGGTGGCCGACCGCCGTCCCACGAGGAGCAGCTCGCCGAGCGGGCTGTCGACTGTCGTGTAGAGGGTCATCTTCGGGGTCCTCCCGGTCCTTCCGGACGCGTCGGTCATGGTCTTCTGCCGGGCCGGACCGGTCATGGCCACCGGGCCGGCGCCGTCGGGCCCGGTAGCCCGGCCGCTCGCCGCCCGGTATTCGCTGTCGTGCGTCGTCACACCTCAAGAGTGCGGCATCCCGCGCCGCAGGGCTGGCGGAAATCGGACATCACGCTGCCGGGACCGGGTGGACGGGAGTACGGGACGGCGGGCACCCCCGGGCCGGGATCCGGGCATATTCGGGACTCTTATTGGAATCATTCCAGAAGAGTGGTTGACTGCGCGTGTGATCGAAACCGAGGCCACGGCCCTCCTGCGCGGAGTGTCACTGCGGGTGACCCGACCCAGGGTCGCCGTGCTCTCGGCGGTCCACGAAACCCCGCACGCCGATGTCAGCACCCTCCTCGCGCTGGTGCGCGAGCGTATCGGCGCGGTCTCCACCCAAGCCGTCTACGACGTGCTCAAGACGCTCGTCGACGCCGGACTGGCGCGGCGGATCGACCTGCCGAACTCTCCGGCACGGTACGAGGGACAGACCTGGGACGACCATCAGCACGTCGTGTGCCGCTCGTGCGGCACCATCGCCGACGTCGAAGGTCCCCAGAACGCTCCGCGCCTGGACGCGCCCCGGAACCACGGGTTCACCATCGACCACGTGGAGGTCACGTACTGGGGCCTGTGCCCGGTATGCCGGCCCGAGCGCGGCCGGGGGGACCCGGAGTCGGTGAACAGAAGTTCTCACACGGAGGAGCAGGACAATTTCTGACAACACGAAGCCGCTGACCACTGCCGCCGGCGCACCGGTCGCGAACAACGAGAACGCCGTCACCGCGGGTCCGCGCGGGCCGATGCTGCTCCAGGACGTCTGGTTCCTGGAGAAGCTGGCCCACTTCAGCCGTGAGGTCATCCCCGAGCGCCGGATGCACGCCAAGGGTTCCGGCGCCTTCGGCACCTTCACGGTGACGCAGGACATCACGCGCTACTCCCGTGCGGCCCTCTTCTCCGAGGTCGGCAAGCAGACCGAGCTGTTCGCCCGGTTCTCCACCGTCGCCGGTGAGCGCGGCGCGGCGGACGCGGAGCGCGACATCCGCGGATTCGCCCTCCGCTTCTACACGGAGGAGGGGAACTGGGACGTCGTCGGCAACAACACGCCCGTCTTCTTCCACCGCGACCCCCACCACTTCCCCGACCTGAACCGCGCGGTCAAGCGCGACCCGCGCACCAACCTGCGGTCGGCGGAGAACAACTGGGACTTCTGGACGAGCCTCCCCGAGGCCCTGCACCAGATCACCATCGTGATGTCGGACCGCGGGATCCCCGACGGCTACCGCCACATGCACGGCTTCGGCTCGCACACGTACTCGTTCATCAACGAGAGCAACGAGCGCTTCTGGGTGAAGTTCCACTTCCGCACGCGGCAGGGCATCAAGAACCTGACCGACGCGGAGGCCGCCGCGGTCGTCGCCGACGACCGCGAGTCCTCGCAGGCGGACCTGTTCGACGCCATCGAGCGCGGCGACCACCCGAAGTGGACCTTCTTCATCCAGGTCATGCCGGAGGCGGACGCGGCGACCTACCGCTACCACCCGTTCGACCTCACCAAGGTGTGGTCGAAGAAGGACTACCCGCTCATCGAGGTAGGCGAGTTCGAGCTCAACCGCAACCCGGAGAACTACTTCGCCGACGTGGAGCAGGCCGCCTTCACCCCGGCCAACCTCGTGCCCGGCGTGGGCGCTTCGCCCGACCGCATGCTGCAGGGCCGGCTGTTCTCCTACGGTGACGCCGCCCGCTACCGCGTCGGGGTCAACCACCACCAGATTCCGGTCAACCAGCCCCGTGGCGCGAAGAACGTCAACACCTACCACCGTGACGGCCAGTTGCGCGTGGACGGCAACCAGGGCGCCGTACCGGGCTACACCCCGAACAGCTACGGCCGCTGGGCCGAGCAGCCGCAGTTCGCCGAGCCGGGTCTGGCGCTCGACGGTGCCGCCGCCGACCGGTTCGACTACCGCGAGGACGACGACAACTACTTCGAGCAGCCGGGCAACCTGTTCCGGGCGATGACCCCGGACGAGCAGGACGCCCTGTTCGGCAACACCGCCCGGGCGATCGACGGCGCCTCGAAGGCGACCGTCGAGCGCCACATCAACCACTGCACGCAGGCCGACGCCGCGTACGGCGAGGGTGTCCGCAAGGCCATCGACGCCCTGCAGGCGAGCAAGCAGGCCTGATCAGGCCGTAGTACGTGAAGGCCCCGGACGGCGCACGCCCGTCCGGGGCCTTTTAGCACGCCCGCGCCGCCCGGGCGACGGCTATCCGAGCAGCGCCGTCCGGCCGAACAGCTCCGCCGCGGCCCGGGCGCTGGGCGTACCCGCGTCCAGGTCGGCACCGGCCGCGATCAGCGCGGCCACGATCGCGTCCTCGCCCTTGAACAGGGCGCCCGCGACGGGGGACTGGTCCCGGCCGTTGCGCAGGTCGACGTCGGCGCCGAGCCCGATCAGCGCCCGGACCGTCTCCTCGCGTCCGTGGTACGCGGCCAGCATGAGCGGGGTGTTCCCCTCGGGGTCCTGGACGTCGACCGGCAGTCCGTGGCCGAAGAACTCCAGAAGTTCTTCCGTGCGCCCTTGCCTCGCCAGGTCCGACACGATCACGATGAGCCTGCGGGTCTGTTCCTCCGAGAGCGGTTCCATGCTCCAACCCTAGGCAGGGGCCCGGGCGCTCCGCGAACGCGCCCCCGCAGGCCCCGCGACGCGGGCCCGGAACGGGACGAGGATCACAGCGCCCGAGGTGTCTGAACTTCACGAGAACTCCAGCGAAATGGCACGTGTGTGGATATCGTGCACCGAGCGAGGGCGCATCCGTCAGTCCATGGGATCGGCGGATGCGCCCCGTTTGTGGGGATGCAACTGTGGCTGGGGGGTTCATGGGGCATGTCGAAATACCTGAAACGGATATATCCGGGCCTGTCGGGCTGGCGGGGGCACCACGGCCGCGTACCGCCACGTCCCGGAACCGCACGGTGGCTCCGGAGCGCGTGTGGAGAGCGCCGGCGACCGTGGGGCGCGACCGCGCGGAACGACCACGGGCGAGGAAGCTGCCCGATCCGCGTGTGCCCGCTCTCGTCCTGACCGACCTGCTGGGACTGGGAGTTCCCGCACTGCTCGTGCTGCGCGCCGGCGACCAGGCGGGGGCCCTGACGTCGGCGGCATCGGCGGCTCTCGTCTGGGCCGGTGTGCGCGCGTCGCGCGGACGGTACGCCCGACGGCTGCCGGGGGAACCGGCCGGGGCGGTGCACGGCACCGTCGGCGACTGGCTCGCGCTGGTCGGCGTACTGGCGATACTGCTGGCGACGACGGGAAGCGGCCTCGACCCGGCCACGGCCGTCGCCGCCCTCGTCCCCGGACTCGGGGTGGCCGTCCTCGCCGCCGCGGCGGGGCGGTGGCGGGCAGCGAGCCGGCGTGGCCGCCGGGTCCTCGTGGTCGGCGAGGCCGCGGGGCTGGACCGGGCGGTGAATCTGCTCAACTCCCGTACGGACCACTTCTACAGGGCCGTCGCGGTCGTCCCGGTGGGGCCGGAGGCGCCGAGCTGCGGAAGTCCCGTCCCCGGCCGGCTGGCGCCGGAGCGGGCCGACGACGACGTGTCCACGGTGCTCGGCAGCGCCTTCGCACACGACGCGGACCTGGTGCTCGTGGCGCCCGGCCCGCAGCTCGACGACGACCGGCTGCGCCGGCTGGCGTGGGGCATGCACGACAGCGGGCTCGCCCTCTGCGTGCTCTCGGAGCTGTCCGGCGTCGCGGCGGCCCGGGTGCGCCCCGCCTCCGCGGCCGGGCTGACCCTGCTGCACGTCGCGCCGCCGCTGCGGCACGGCCCGCAGGCGCTGCTCAAGACCGTGGTGGACCGGGCCGGTGCGGCGCTCGGGCTGCTGGCGCTCGCGCCCCTGTTCTTCGGGGTGGCCCTGGCCGTGCGGCTCTCGTCGCCCGGTCCCGTCTTCCACCGCCAGACCCGGCACGGCCGGCACAACAGGCCCTTCACCATGTGGAAGTTCCGGACGATGGTGGCGGACGCCGAGGCGCGCAGGGAGCAGCTGGCGACCGCGAACGAGAGCGAGGGACCGATGTTCAAGATGCGTCGCGACCCTCGTGTGACCCGTATAGGGCACGCCCTGCGCCGGACGTCCGTGGACGAGCTCCCGCAGCTCCTCAACGTGCTACGGGGTGACATGTCCCTGGTAGGACCCCGTCCGCCGTTGCCGGAGGAGGTCTCGCGCTACGACGAGCGGGAGCTGCGGCGGCTGGCCGTCAGGCCCGGCCTGACCGGGCTGTGGCAGGTCAGCGGCAGGTCGGACCTGTCCTGGCAGGAGACGGTGTCGCTGGACCTCTGGTACGTCGACAACTGGTCGGTGGCCGGCGACATGGGGCTGCTGGCCCGTACGGTGCGCGCGGTCACCGACGGCCGCGGCGCGTACTGAGGCACGGTGGGGGGACGCGGGAGGAAACGCGTGCGCGGGAGCAGGACACGGTGCGGCCGCCGGGCCGGGCGGTCAGTCGCGGGGGGCGCCGCCGTCGAGCCACCAGGCGTAGGTACGGGCGATGCCGTCCCGCAGGGGGATCTGCGGCTTGAAGCCGAGGGAGGAGAGCCGGGACACGTCGAGAAGCTTGCGCGGGGTGCCGTCGGGCTTGGAGGTGTCCCAGACGATGCGGCCCTCGAACTCCGTCACATCCCTTACGGTCTCGGCGAGTTCACGGATCGTCAGGTCCTCGCCGCAGCCGACGTTGACGGGTTCGGCCCCGTCGTAGGACTCCAGCAGCCGCACGCAGGCGGCGGCGAGGTCGTCGACGTGGAGGAATTCGCGGCGAGGGCTTCCGGAGCCCCACAGCGTGACCTCACCGGCCCCGTCCCGCTTCGCCTCGTGGAAGCGGCGGATCAGGGCGGGCAGGACGTGCGAGGTCTCCAGGTCGAAGTTGTCGCCGGGTCCGTAGAGATTGGTGGGCATGGCGCTGATGTACGAGGCGCCGTACTGCCGGCGGTAGGACTGGACCTGGACGATGCCGGCGATCTTGGCCAGCGCGTAGGCCTCGTTGGTCGGCTCCAGCGGGCCCGTGAGCAGCGCGTCCTCACGGATCGGCTGCGGGGCGTGCTTGGGATAGATGCACGACGAGCCGAGGAACAGCAGGCGCTCGATCCCGGCGGCGTGCGCGCCGGCGATCACGGCGAGCTGGATGCGGAGGTTGTCCTCCAGGAACTGCACCGGACTGGTGCTGTTGGCCATGATCCCGCCCACCTTGGCGGCGGCCAGAACGACGGCGTCCGGGCGGGTCTCGCGCAGGAACGCCTCGGTCGGCGCGGCCTCCCGCAGGTCGAGCGCGTCCCGGCCGCGGGTGATCACCTCGTGGCCGTCGGCGGTGAGGCGGCGCACCAGCGCCGATCCGACGAGACCGCGGTGGCCCGCGACGAATATGCGGGCGCCCGGGCGCAGCAGGGGCAGGGCGGATTCCCGGGCCGGGCCGGGGGTGTCAGTCGTCATGGCTCGGATTCTGCCAGCCGCCCGGTACCCGGGTGACCCTTTGCCGCATTCGGCTCAGATCCAGAAATTTCGGTGACACAAACCGCCCCACGGGCGACCACAGAAGGGGGGAGTCATGGCAAAGACCGCACTCATCACGGGCGTGACGGGTCAGGACGGTTCGTACCTGTCGGAGCTGCTGCTCGAGAAGGGGTACACCGTCCACGGCCTGATCCGGCGCTCGTCGAGCTTCAACACGGAGCGGATCGACCACATCTACCAGGGGCCCGAAGAGGCGAACCGTTCCTTCGTGCTGCATCACGCCGATCTGTCCGACGGGGTGGCGCTGGTGAACCTGCTGCGCGACATACAGCCGGACGAGGTGTACAACCTGGGCGCCCAGTCCCACGTCCGGGTGTCCTTCGACGCGCCGCTGTACACCGGTGACGTCACGGGGCTCGGCACCGTGCGGCTGCTGGAGGCGGTCCGGGCCAGCGGGATCGAGACCCGGGTGTACCAGGCGTCGTCGTCCGAGATGTTCGGCGCGAGCCCGCCCCCGCAGAACGAGAAGACGCCGTTCCACCCCCGCAGCCCGTACAGCGTGGCCAAGGTGTACGCGTACTGGGCGACGGTCAACTACCGTGAGGCGTATGGGATGTTCGCCACCAACGGCATCCTCTTCAACCACGAGTCCCCCCGCCGGGGCGAGACCTTCGTGACCCGCAAGATCACCCGAGGGGTGGCGAGGATCAAGGCGGGGCTGCAGGACCGGCTGCACCTGGGCAACCTCGACGCCGTACGCGACTGGGGTTACGCCCCCGAGTACGTGGAGGCCATGTGGCGGATGCTCCAGTGCGACACACCCGACGACTACGTGGTGGCCACCGGCGAGGGTGTCAGCGTCCGGCAGTTCCTCGAGTACGCCTTCGAGCACGCGGGCCTCGACTGGGCGGAGCACGTGCGCTACGACCCGAAGTACGAGCGCCCCAGCGAGGTCGACGCGCTGATCGGTGACGCCTCCAAGGCGGAGGAACTCCTGGGCTGGAAGCCGGAGGTGAAGTCGCGGGAGCTTGCGCAGATCATGGTGGACGCGGACATCCGGCTCCTCAGCGACCAGCTCACGGGGTCAGCGGTCCGGGTGGACCGGTGAGAGGGCCAGGACGTCTCGGACGCGACCGGGCCGGCGTGTTCACGGCCGTCCTGGCCCTGGCCGCGGGCGCGCTCGGCGTCGGCGCGGCCACCGCTCCCCCGGCCGCCGCGGTGACCCCGCCGGTCGGCTTCACCGCCGACGCCCTGTCGACGTACCAGACCAACGGCATCGTCTGGACGCTCGCCGAGGCGAACGGGGTGGTCTACGCGGGCGGCACCTTCACGGGCATCCGGCCGGCGGGTTCGCCCGCCGGGAGCAACACGACCTCCGCCGTGAACTTCGCCGCGTTCGACGCGGCGACGGGTGCGCCCACCGGGTGCTCGCTCTCCTTCACCAGGAGCAGCGGCACGGCCACGGTCCGGGCGCTCGCCGTGTCACCCGACAAGTCCACGCTGTACGTGGGTGGTTACTTCAACGCGGTCAACGGGACGGCCGTCAACGGCCTGGCCGCCGTCGACACGGCCACCTGCCGGCCGCGCACGGGCTTCGCGCCGCAGTTCGGGGCGACGGTGCGCGCGCTCGACGTCGCCCGGGACGGCACCGTGTACGCGGGCGGCGACTTCCAGACGGTCAACGGGACGGCCCGCCGCTTCTTCGGCGCGGTCACCGCGACCGGGGTGCTCACCGGATGGAATCCGGACGCCGACGAGCCCGGCCGCGCCCTGCGGGTGACCCCGGACGGGGACAGCGTGCTGATCGGCGGTGACTTCTTCACCGTCGGCGGCGCCGCGTCCCACGCGCTCGCGGTGACGAGTGCCGCCACCGGATCGCTCACCCGCGCCTACGGCGCCTCGTTCATCCCGGCGTCCGCCGTCATCAAGGACATCGTCACGGACTCGGCGTCCGGCGGGTGGTACGCCGCGGGCGAGGGCGCGGGGGGCAACTCGTTCGACGGACGGCTGGCCATGGGTCTGGCCGGCTTCGACCAGCGCTGGCGGGACACCTGCCAGGGCGCCACGCAGGCACTGCGGGTGTACCAGGGCGTCCTGTACGCGGGCAGCCACGTCCACGACTGCTCCAGCATGGGCGGATTCCCCAACCAGGCCCGCAAGCATCTGACCGCGCAGTCCGTGGACGACCCGGACCTGCTGGGGTGGCTCCCGGACACCAACGACGGCATCGGCGAGCCGGTGGGCCCCCGGGCCCTGACGGTGTCCTCGCGGGGCGGACGGGACTTCCTCTGGGTCGGCGGCGAGTTCACCACGGTCAACGGCGTCGGCCAGCAGTCCCTGACCCGGTTCGCGAACACCCCCGACACGGGGGCGCCGGCCGCTCCCGCGGTGAGCGTGTCCGCTCCGCGTGCGGGCGAGGTCGAGGTCAGCTGGCGCAGCAGCCTGGACCTGGACGACAGCCTGCTGACCTACCGGGTCTACCGGGACGGCGGTTCGACGCCGGTGTACACGACGACGGGGTCCTCGCTGTTCTTCAGCAGGCCGCAGCTGACGTTCACCGACCGGAACGTGGTGGCCGGGCGGACGTACAGCTACCGGATCTCGGCGAGCGACGGCACGAACACCGGCGGGCTCTCCCCCGCCGCCACCGTGACCGCCGCGTCGTCGGCGTCCCCGTACCAGGAGAAGGTGCTCGCGGACGGCGCCGACCTGTACTGGCGCTACGACGAAGCCGGTGGCGCCTTCGCCGCGGACACGTCGGCGAGCGGCGACGGCGGGGTGTACGTGAACGCGCCGGGCTACCGGGCCACGCCGTCCGCGGTGGCCGGTTCGGCGGCGCTGTCCCTCAACGGCACCGACGAGTACGTGTACAGCGACCGGCTGCACCACTACACCTCGCCCACGCCGTACTCGGTCGAGACCTGGTTCCGCACCACGTCGACGACCGGCGGGCGGATCGTGGGCTACGGCAACAACATCGGCACCGCGCGCGGCCACACGAGCAGCATCTCCGACAAGCTGGTCTACCTGACGAACGACGGACGTCTGGCGTTCGGTGTGCAGAGCGGCGCTGCCCGGCCCACCATCACGTCCCCGGCCTCGTACAACGACGGCGCCTGGCACCACGCCGTCGCCACCCAGGGGCCGTCGGGCATGGTGCTGTACGTGGACGGGGCCCCCGTCGGCACGAACGCGGCGACGGGCAACCGCTCGTACAACGGGTTCTGGCGGGTGGGCGGTGACGCCATGAACAACGCCTGGCCGAACCGTCCCACGAGCGACTACTTCGCCGGCCAGGTCGACGAGACGGCGGTCTACCCGACGGCGCTCACCCCCGCCCAGGTGGCCGCCCACCACACCCTTGCGGGCACACCGCCCGGGCCGGGCGACTCCACCGTCACGGTCACCCCGGACGAGGACGCGTACGTCAACGCCGCCGCCGCGAACACGAACTACAACGACAGCCAGCTCGCCTCCCGGGGCAGCACGGCCTATCTGGGTTACCTGCGCTTCACCCTGCCGTCGGCTCCGGCCGGCCAGGTGCTCAAGAGCGCGCGGCTCGCCTTCCGTACCTCGTCGGACTCGACGGCGGGATCGGCCGAGAGCCACAGCGTCGTGCCGGTCACCGGCACATGGACCGAATCGGCGGTCACCTACAACACCCGGCCGACGCTCTCCACGTCCGTGCTGGGGACCATAACCGGCGCGTCAGCGGTCTCCACCGGCTACTCGGCGGACCTCGACGCGACGGCACTGGGCGGGGCCCTGGGCTCCGCCTCCTCACTCGCCCTGACCAGCAGCGGGACGGACAGTCTCCGCATCTGGTCGAGCGAGGCAACCGCGGCCTACCGGCCGCAGCTCGTTCTCACCTTCGGAGATGAATGATGAACGGAAGTACGGGGCGGAGACCAGGGGGACGTGGCCGCGTGCGGGCCGCCTCCACCGCGCTCTGCCTGTTCGCGGGCGCACTGACCGCGACCGCGGTGGGGGCCTCGCCCGCCACGGCCCTGACACCGCCGGTGTCCATCACGGCGGACGACCTCACCACCTGGCAGACCAACGGCATCGTCTGGTCGATGGCCGCGACGAACGGCGTCGTGTACGCCGGAGGCACCTTCTCCACCATCCGGCCCCCCGACGCGGCCGCGGGCACCTCCGAACAGCCCGCGGTCAACTTCGCGGCGTTCGACGCCGCCACCGGCGCGCCGACGGGCTGCGGCCTGTCGTTCACCCTCTCCTCGGGAACGGCCACCGTCCGGGCGCTCGCGCTCTCACCGGACGGCGGGACCCTGTACGCGGGAGGCCAGTTCGGCGCGGTGAACGGGGTGGGCGTCAGCAACATCGCGGCGATCGACACCGCGACCTGCACGCCGCGCCAGAACTTCAAGATCGCGGTCTCGGCGACGGTCCGGGCCCTGGACGTCACCGCGGACACCGTCTATCTGGCCGGTGACTTCAACAGCGTGGGCGGCCAGACCCGGAGCAAGTTCGCCGCGGTCAGCACGGGCGCGAGCCTGCTGCCGTGGACCGCCGACGCGGACGAGGTTGCCAGGGCGGTCCAGGTGACCCCGGACGGTCAGCACGTGGCGCTCGGCGGTGACTTCTTCACCGTGAACGGCACCACCTCGCACGCCCTCGCGGTGGTCGACGCCACCACGGGCGCCCTCACCAAGAGCTACCCGGGCTTCATCCCGAACACCTCGACGGTGCAGGACCTCACGACGGACGCGACGGGCCTGTACACCGCCAACGAGGGTACCGGCGGCGGGGTGTTCGACGGCCGCATCGCGATCGACCTCGACGACTACCAGCAGCGCTGGCGGGACACCTGCCTGGGCGCCACCCAGACCGTGCTGGTCCACTCGGGCGTGCTCTACAGCGGGAGCCACGCCCACGACTGCGCCAGCATGGGCGGGTTCCCGGACCAGCCGCGCAGGCACCTGCTCGCCCAGTCCGTCGACGACCCGACGCTCCTGCCCTGGTTCCCGGACACGAACGACGGCATCGGTGAGCCCGTCGGTCCGCGTGTCATGACGCAGACCGACAAGGGCGGCCGCCACTACCTGTGGGTCGGCGGTGAGTTCACCACCGTCAACGGCGGCGGCCAGCAAGGGCTGACCCGGTTCGCCGACGGCCCGGACACCGGGGCGCCGTGGGTGCCCAACGTCAGCCTCTCGACGGTCGCCCCGGGGCGGATCGACGTCAACTGGCAGACCAGCTTCGACACCGACGACGGTGAGCTGACCTACCGGATCTACAAGGACGGCGCGAGCACACCCGTGCACACCGTCACGGGCTACTCCCTCTTCTGGGACCGCCCGCAGCTGAAGTGGACCGACACCGACGTGGCGGTGGGCGAGACCCACTCGTACCGCATCACGGCGAGCGACGGCACCAACACCAGCGCCAAGTCCCCCGCCCAGTCCGCGACCGTGGCGGCGGCCACACAGGCGTATCCGGCGCGGGTCCTCTCCGACGGGGCCACGCTCTACTGGCGATACGACGAGGGCACGTCCACCTTCGCCGCGGACACGACCGCCGGGCTGAACAACGGCTTCCTGCGCAACGGCCCCGCCTACCAGCAGACACCGGCCGCGATCGCGGGCAGTTCGACGGCGATCGGCTTCGACGGCTCCACCGAATACGCGTACAGCAACAAGCTGCACGCCCAGCCGACCCGCTTCTCCGTGGAGACCTGGATCAAGACCACCACCACCCGTGGCGGCAAGGTCATCGGGTTCGGGAACCTGACCATGCAGAACAGCAGCCGTTACGACAAGCAGGTCTACATGGCCAACAACGGGCGCCTGGTCTTCGGCATCTACAGCGGCGGCTACCGCACCGTCACCACGACGGGGGCCTACAACGACGGCAACTGGCACCACGTCGTCGCCACCCAGGGCACCGGCGGCATGGCGCTGTACGTGGACGGGCAGCTGCGCGCGTCCAACTTCCTCTACACCGGCAACGAGAACTACCCCGGCTACTGGAGGGTCGGCGGGGACAACCTGGCCAACTGGCCGAACCGCCCGACCAGCAACTTCTTCGCCGGGCAGATCGACGAGACGGCCGTGTACCCGACCGCGCTGAGCGCTTCCCAGGTCAGCGCGCACTACGCCCTGAGGACGAGTGAGTGAGATACCCGTTCCTGGCCGGCACCGCCGTCGCCCTCGCGACGGCGGTGCTGGCCGCCTGCGGCTCGTCCGGCGGGACCGGCGACGGGGGAAAGGAGGCCGCCGCGGGCAGCAAGCCGCCCGCGGCGGCCTCCGCCACGCCCTCCGTGGCCGGCCCGGCGGCCGGGACGACGGCCCCCAGGCCCCAGAAGTCCAGTGACGCTCCGAAGGCGCCCGCCGGGGAACTCACCCCGGCCACGGGTTCCTTCACCAAGAAGCAGAAGGAGTACCTGACCGACCGGGTACCCAAGGGCATGGACCCGGCGGCGGTCCTCCAGACGGGGCAGGAGACCTGCGACAGGCTCCGCTACCTGGACAAGGCCGACCGGGACATCGCCGTCGGCGCGATCGTCTCCGGCGAGATCACCGACGCCGGGCCGGCGGTCACCCATCTGTGCCCGCAGCACCAGGACCTCGTCGACGACGCCGCACGCGGTTACGCCGACGGTACGCACAAGGGCGCGGCCCTGCGGCCCGGCCGCTACCGCGCCGCGTCACCCACGAAGACGTGCGGCTGGCAGGTGACGGGGCCGGGCGGCAAGGCCCTGGCCTCCGGGTCCTCCGACACCGGCAAGCCGGTGGAGGTCACCGTCCCGGAGTCCGCACGCACCTTCACCTCCACAGGCTGCTACGCCTGGCTGCCCCGAGGAGACAACGGATGAGCAAGCTGCCCATAGCCGTCGCGATCCCCACGAAGAACGAGGGTCTGAACATCGCCGAGGCGGTGAAATCGGTCCTGGGCCACTTCGAGGCGGTCGTCGTGGTGGACTCCCACAGCACCGACGACACCGCGAAGATCGCCGAGGAGTGCGGGGCCGAGGTGGTCACGTACACCTGGGACGGCGGCCACCCCCGCAAGAAGCAGTGGTGCCTGGAGAACGTCCGCACGGATCTCGACTGGATCCTGCTGCTCGACGGCGACGAGCGCCTCAGCCCGGGGCTGCTCGCGGAGCTGCGGCGGATCTTCGCGGATCCGGCCGCGCCGAAGCCGGCGGCGTACGACATCCCGCTGGGGTACTGGTTCTCGGGGAAGCGGCTGCGGCACGGGTACACCATCCGCAAGCGGTCCCTGACCGACCGGACCCGGTGCCACTACCCGGAGGTGGGAGACCTCGCCGCGCCCGGGATCGGCGAGGTGGAGGGGCACTACCAGCCGGTCGCGGCGACCGCCGAGGCCCTGAGCAGTCCCATCGAGCACCAGGACCTCGACCCGGTCACCGCGTGGTTCGAGCGGCACAACCGCTACTCGGACTGGGAGGCGTGGCTGGAGCACCACCCCGACGTCAAGGAGCAGGTGCGGAAGGTGAAGTCCCGTCAGGGGCAGCTCTTCCACAAGGCGCCGTTCAAGCCGCTGGTGTCCTTCGCCTACATGTACGTCTACCGGCGTGGCTTCCTGGACGGACGCGCGGGGCTGGACTTCGCCCTGGCGATGAGCTTCTACCGCTGGCAGATCGCGCTCAAGTCACGTGAGGGAAAGACAGGTTGAGCACTCATGCCCTCCGGCGGACCACGTCCTCGTAGGTCCGCCGGAGGGTGGCGGTGACGGCCTCGATGGTGAACTGGTCGTTGACCAGCTGCCAGGCGGCCTTGCCCGCCTGCTCGGCGGCCTCCGGCTCCAGCAGCTCAAGGATCGCGTCGGCGACCTTGCGGGCGTTGGCCGCGTCCTCGCCGACCCGGCTGTCGATGACCCGGCCCGCTCCGGCCCCCGACACGTCGGGGCCCTGTCCGCAGGTGCGGGTGATGACGACGGGGGTGCCGACCGACATCGCCTCCAGGACCGAGACCGGGAAGGGCTCCTCGATCGCCGGCAGCACGTACACATCGGCCTCGCGTCCGGCGGCGAGGACCTCGTCGTGCTCCAGCGGGCCCACGTGGTCGAGGGAGCCCGTGACCCCCAGCTTCCGGGCGAGGGCCAGGGTGCCGGCCAGCGCGCCGGTGTCCGGGCCGGCCAGCACGAAGCGGGCGTCCGGGTGGCGGGCGAGGACGTGCGGCATCGCGGCGATGAAGTCCTCCGGCCGCTTGCGCTCCTGGATGCGGGCGAGGTACAGCACGGTCGGGGGGCGGCCGGGTTCGCGGGCGGGCTTGCGCTCCTGCGGGCGGACACCGTTGACCAGCCGTACGGTACGGGTGAGCGGGACGGGCGCGGCGACGGCGTTCACGTCGACCCGCTCCATCTCGGTGAGGTGCAGGACGGCGTCGGCCTCGCGCAGTACCTTGCGCACCCCGAGGACGTCGGTGAGCTGGGCGGCCTTCTTCTCGGTGGGGTCGATCATGCCGTGGGTCTGGACGACCAGGGGGGTACGGGTCGCGAGGGCGAGGAGCGCCGCCGGCAGGGTCACCAGGTCCCGCATGAGATGGACGTGCACGAGGTCGGCGCCCCGCATCATGCGGCGTGCCGTGCGCAGCAGCGCGGCGGAGGTGATGCCGCTGACCTCGAACATGGGGAGCACGTGCCGCGCCTGGAACAGGTGGACGGGAACGCCCTCCACGTGGCTGGGCAGTTCACCGTCGGGGAAGCCGTCGCCGAGGGCCATGACGCGCGCGTCGTCGCCGTTCGCCCGCTGGACCTTGGAGAGGTTGAACGCCACCCGGGTCGGCCCGCCGAAGGCATGGTCCGGCGTGTGGAGCGTGACAACATGCAGGATTTTCACCAGAGTTCCCCTCAACTGCGGCCAATACTTCACAGACTAGTCATCGCACCCCCTCAAGTGGGCTGATTCGCTAGAGTGTTCAGCGGTTCACTGATCCCGGGGGGAGCATGACGTCGGTGCACACATCGGCGACCGAGCAGGCCGCCCGCACGGTCGCGCCTCCGAAGTGGCCGCTCCGGGGCGCCCCTGAGCCGCCCGAGCAGCCGATCGCCTGGTCGATGCTGTCGCGGGCCCTGTCCGTGCCGCTCATTCTCGGCCTGGTGTGCTTCCTGCCCGCGGTGATAGCCGCCCAGCCGGGCGGCGAGGTCCGGGACACCGCCTACTGGCTCCAGTTGGTGCTGACCTGCTATGCGGGGGCCCGGCTGGCGACGATGATCCTCTCCACCCGGCGGCGGCTGCTCCAGGGCGTCTTCTGGATGTTCGTGTACATCGCGATGGGCGTGGCACCGTTCGCCCAGGTGGTGATCGGGCAGACGCCCACGCCGATGGTGGGGCCGCGCCAGGACCTGGTCACGGCCATCGCGATGGTCCTGGTGGGGTGCGCCGCCTTCGACCTGGGGGCGCTGCTGGCCTCGCGGCGGCCGCTGCGGCGCCGTACGCCCTCCACGCGGAGCCCGGGCGGAGGGCCGGCCGTGGCGCACCCTGTGCGGCTGCGACTGCTGGTGCTGCTGGCGTTCGCGGCGAGCGCGTTCTACGTGCTGAAGCTGGGCGGGCCCTCGGTCTTCTTCTCCAGCCGGCAGGAGATCAACGAGACCGTCGCGGCGAGCGGGGTGGTCTCGGAGGGGTCCAACGTCGGCTCGGCGTTCGTCAAGGGCTTCGGCCAGGTCCCCGCGCTGCTGGCGCTGCTCTTCTACACGCGCCGTCTGGCGACCTCCTACCGGGCCCGGCGCGCCCCGTCGACGGTGCTGGTGTGGGTGGCGCTGGTGGCACTGAACCTCGTGGTGAACAACCCGGTCTCCAACGCCCGTTACTGGTTCCTGACGGTGCTGATGGCCTTCGTGTTCACCGCCTTCCCGAGCAGTGCGGCGATCTACCGCATCGTGCTGACGACGGGGGTGGTGGGGGCCCTGGTGGTGTTCCCGTACGCCGACAGGTTCCGGTACGACGACGAGGCACAGCGGCCCGCACAGTCGGCTTCGGTCTTCGAGCCGCTGGTGACCAAGGACTACGACCAGATGGTGATGTTCGCCAACAGCATCTCCTGGGTCGACACCCGGGGCCACACCTACGGACGCCAGCTGACGGGCTCCGCCCTCTTCTTCGTGCCGCGCGCCGCGTGGAGCGGGAAGCCGGAGGACACCGGGGTCCGGGTCGGGCAGTGGATGGGGCTGAGGATGACCAACCTCTCGGCCCCGCTGTGGACCGAGTTCTGGGTCGACTTCGGCGCGTCCGGGGTGATCGGCGGGTTCGCACTGATCGGTTACGCGGTGGCGCGCACCGACCGCCGGTACGCGCGGGCCGTCACCCGGGCGGGACCCGGCCCCGGGAGTGTGCTGGCCATCGCCGCGCCGCTGATCGCCGGATACACCTTCATCCTGCTGCGCGGCCCGCTCCTGCAGGCGGCCGGGAAGCTGGCCATCGCCGCGCTGTGCCTGCTGCTGATCAGCACGTTCAAGGAGCGGAGGGCAGGGCGCCGGCGGTGACGGCCGCGTCGGGCGCCGGCTTCCCGCGTCGGAGCCTGACCACCCGGATCCAGGTGGCGGCGGCCTTGCACACGGATCCCAGGCACAGTCCCCAGGCGGCCCCCTGGAGACCGCCGACGGCGTAGCCCGTGCCCATGAGGGCGACGGCGGTGAGCGAGAAGACCACCTGGATGCTGAGGGTGGTGCGCGGGTCGAGCATGCGCAGGGCGAGCAGCCCGCAGGTGCCGACGGCCATCGCCGCGTACTGGCTGCCGGTCGCCGGGAGGAGAGCGGCGGCCGTGGGCCAGGTGTCGCCCAGGATCTGGCGCCCCGCCCGGTCGGGCAGCACGGCCAGCACCGTGGCCCAGAGCACGGCGGTTCCCGCGAGTACGCCGCCGAGGGCCGCTGTCGCCCGGACACGGCGGCGCTCGTCGCCCACGCGGCGGAGCAACGGCGGTCCGAACGACGTGGCCGAGGTGAACAGGACGTTGAGCGGACCGAACAGCGTGGTGGCTCCGCGCAGCGCACCGACGAGGAGCGGGTCGGCGACGGCGCCGAGGCCGAGGACGGACAGCTGGCCGGTCGCGTTGCCCACGCCGAACTCGACGACGAAGCGCTGCCCGAGGTGGCCCCTTCGCAGCATCGGGCGCAGCAGCAGCGGAGTTCCGGCGGTCGTGCGGTGCAGCAGCGCGGCCGACAGCAGCAGGGCGGGCAGCGCGGACAGCCCCCAGACCAGGATCAGGCGGCCGGGGCCGGCGCCGTACTGCTGGAGGGAAAGCGCGCCGAGCACGCACGCCAGCCTCACCACGTCACCGAGCAGGGCGAGATGGGGCTGCTGGAGGATCGAGAAGGCGTACCGCAGGGCGTCCTGCCCCAGCACGACGGGCAGGACGAGTCCGAGCATCACGAGCGCGCGGGCGGTGTCCCCCGGCAGCGCCAGACAGACCCCGGCCAGCAGCGCACCGGCCGCGGCGGACGCGCAGACGGTGAACACGACGGCCGAGCGGCAGGCGCCCCGGGCGGCCCCGCCCCCGCCGCGCCGGAGGACGAGGGGCTGCCCGGTGTACGCGCCCGAGACGCCCAGCAGCACCGTGAAGACGAGATAGACCGCGGAGAAGCGCGCGAAGTCGGCCACGGTCGAGAGCCGGGCGGCGGCCACCAGCACCAGGATGTTGGTGAGCGCCGCCACGCCCTGGTCCGCGACCGAGCAGAGGATCGCGGTACGGGCTCTCACTGCCGCGCGGCCGGGAGCGTGAAGGAGCGCAGACCCATCGTCTCGGCGGGGTCCCCCTTGAGTTCGGGCGCGTCCGCCTCCACCTCCGGCCCGCCGGGCCCGCCGCCGGTGCGCCGTCCGGCGGACCTCCCCCGCGGCTCGGTCCGGCGCAGCCGTCCTCTGCCGGGGTGGAGCAGGGCGCCGAGCACCGAGCCGCCCGAGGCGCTGATGATCTCCCGGATGCGTTCCAGGTCGCTGCGGTGCACCTCCCGGGGGTCGCAGACGATCATGACTCCCTCGACGCGGTCGACGAGGGCGACCGCGTCGGCGTACGACAGCACCGGCGGCGCGAGCACGATGACGACGGTGCCCGGGCGGTCGGCCTCGGCGACGATGCGGCCCACGGGTGCCGAGGTGAGTGCGCGCGGGACGTTGTCCGCGGTGACCCCGGCGATGAGGGCGAACGCCCCGGAGCCGGGCACGTCCACGTTGAAGCGGCCGCCCGTCGGCCAGCTGCCGTCGCCCTCCTCGGCCGCCCAGCGCGGCGGCCGCACCTCGTGGGCCGACGACCCCAGGTCGCGGGCCAGTGACGGGGTGCGCAGGTCGGCCTCGACGATCAGCACGTCGCGGCCCATCTCGGCGAAGGCCGCGGCCAGGTTGACGGCGGCCGCCGCGGCTGCGGCGTTGTCGCCGCGCGGGGCGGTGACCAGGAGGCGGCGCCGCTCGGCGAACGACGGGTCGTAGGCCA
The DNA here is from genome assembly GCF_036206005.1 of Streptomyces sp. NBC_00178. NCBI lineage: Bacteria > Bacillati > Actinomycetota > Actinomycetes > Kitasatosporales > Streptomycetaceae > Streptomyces > Streptomyces sp. NBC_00178. Next base: position 5,748,217 of record NZ_CP108143.1, on the reverse strand, counting down.
GCCGGAAGGCGACCGCGCGGTACTCCTCGGCCAGCCGGGAGCCGCTGCGGCCGATGGCCAGCAGCGTGCCGGCGGCGGCGCGTTCGCGGGGCAGGGTGCCGAGCAGCGGGGCGCCGAGGGAGCGGACGAGCTCCCGGGGCGAGCGGACGGCGGGGTCGAAGACGAGGCGCACCCAGGACAGCAGCAGCCCCAGGGCCAGGCCGACGACCGCGCCGAGACCGAGGAGCAGCGGCATTCCGGCGCCGGTGGGCGCGGTGGGTGCCACCGGCTTCTTGTTGAGGTAGCCGGGCGTGGTGTCGAGGGCCTTGAGTTCGGAGATCTTCCGGGTCAGTTCGGAGATGGAGACGATGATGTTGGCCCGGGCGCTGCTGACGTCGTCCGTGGCTCCGGCCCCCTCCTCCAGCAGGTCGCGCTTGTCCTCAAGCGGTTCGAGCTGGGCGCGGTAGCCGTTCGCCATGTTCTCGATGCTCTCCTGGGTCCGCGCCTTGCGGTGCGCCAGGTAGCCGTTGGCGAGGGCCTCCGCGCGGGTGCGCGCCTGCTCGGGGGTCGCCCCGGTGTAGGAGAAGCGGAGGGTGAGGGTATTGGGCGGGTTGGTGACCTGGAGGCCCGAGAGCAGCTTGCGGGCGGTCACGTCGTCGCCCTGCTTGAGCAGGGTCGCCGCCGCCAGCACGCCCACGGTGTCGCTCACCGCGGTCTGCCGTTCGGAGCCGATGTTGATGCCCTTGTCGGCGGAGGCGCCGGTGGCGAACGGATCGGCGGTCGCGGAGCGCACCTGCACCTCGCCCGTGGCGGTGTACGTGTCCTCGCCGCTCAGGGCGAGGAAGCCGCCGCCGAGCAGGCCGACGAGGACACCGCCGGCGAGCAGGGTGCGGTAGCGCAGGAGCTGACGGAACTGATCGCGCAGCAGCGCCGGTTCGTCCTGGTCGTCCAGCGGGCGGATCGGATGGCTCATCGGCGTGGTCTCCCTTGTGCTTCCCCTGCGCGTACGTCTCCGACCGGCCCGTCACCCGGTCGTGAGCCCCCGGACGACGCGTCCGCGAGCGCTTCGGTGAGCAGTGCGTCGAAGCGGGCGAGGCCCGCCTCCCTGCCCAGGTGCCGTGCGACGTAGCCGGGGCCGTGCGCGCCCAGCGCGTCCGCCGCTGCGGGATCGGCGGTCAGTTCCCGCACGGCGCCGAGGAGGGCGGCCGGGTCCTCGGGGGCGACGAGCACGCCCGCGCCCGAGCGGCGCACTTCGTCGGCGGTGCCGCCCTCGCCGGCCACGGAGGCGACGACCGGCCGTCCCGAGACGAAGTACGAGGTGAGTTTCGACGGCACGCTCATGTCGAGCACCGATGCCCGCTGGGTGACCGCGAGCACGTCGGCGGCGGCGAGCACGTCGGTGAAGTCGTCCGCGTCGGCGGGCGGGAGGAAGTCGATGTTGGGCAGCCCCGCGGCCAGCGCGCGCAGCGCCTCACGCTGGTTGCCGTCGCCCATGAGCACGACCCGGACGTCCGGTGCCAGCCGCGCCAGGGCGACCAGCACGTCGAGTCCCTGTTTGAGGCCCATGTTCCCGGAGTGCAGCACGACCGGGATGCCCTCGCGCCAGCCGAGCCGGGCCCGGGTGGCGGTCCGGTCACCCGAAGGGCGTTCCACATGCGTCCAGTTGGGGACGACCCGGATACGGCCGGGGTCGACGCCGAGGGCGGTGACCCCCTCGACGAAGCTCTCGTGGATGACGCCGACGAGTGCGGCTCCGGCCAGCGCGTGGCGTTCGGCCCGCGCGGCGACGACCGCCGCTCTGCCGCCGCCCCGGATCCCGCTCTGCGCGGCGGCGGCTCCCATCAGGTCCTGGACCACGGGTATGTGGGGGACGCGGTGGCGGCGTGCCAGCCGCGCGCCTATGACCCCGCCCGCGAGGCTCGGCATCTGCGAGACCACGGCGTCGGGCCGGCCCGGAGGCGGAGCGAGGACGCCGTGGAGGAGTACGGAAGCCTCGAACAATCCTCTGCGCAGCGCGGTCTGACGGGACGGCACATAGTGGCGGCGCCGGTGGACGCGTACACCGTGCCGTTCCTCCTCCCGGCGCCACGCCCCCCGGTACTCCTCGTCCACGCGCCAGGCGGGGTAGTGCGGCATACCGGTCAGGACCTCGGTCCTGGCCCCCGACGCCGCCCAGTGCTCGGCGAGCTGCGTGGCGTACGGGCCTATGCCCGTCAGCTCGGGTGCGTAGTTGGTGGAGACCACGAGAAGGTGGCGGTTTTCGAACGGTCTCTGATGCTCAGCAGCGGACAACGGATGATCGCCTTCCCCCCGGAACAGCCTCTCCTTCGAGCTTATCCGTTCACGGGTTGCGCAAGTGTTCTTCACAGTAAGGTCGTTGAACCAGTTCCACCGTGGGGGGAGAGAACGGATGGTGCAGCACAGAGTCGGTTACGCACCGGGGGTGTACGACCTGTTCCACGTCGGCCACCTGAACATCCTGCGGCATGCCCGCAGCCAGTGCGACTACCTGGTGGCCGGGGTCGTCTCCGACGAGATGGCCGCGCTCGCCAAGGGGCACAGACCGGTGATCCCGCTGCCCGAGCGCCTGGAGATCGTGCGCAGCGTGCGCCATGTCGACGCGGCTTTCGTGGAGACGGTTCCGGACAAGGTCGAGACCTGGCAGCAGGTCCGCTTCGACGTCATCTTCAAGGGCGACGACTGGCGTGGCACGGAGAAGGGTGAACGCCTGGAGCGGGACTTCGCCGAGGTCGGGGTGGAGGTCGTCTACTTCCCGTACACGGTGCACACGTCCAGCACCCAGCTGCGCCGGGCGCTGGACGTACTCGTCAGCCGGCCCGGAGCGCTCTCAGCTCCCTGAACCACTTGGCCAGGAACGCCACCAGGAACACGGCGTGCACGGCCGCGAGCAGGGCGTACCCGGCACGGAAGACCGAGGGTGCGCCAAGCAGCAGGAAGACCAGGCAGAACACGCCGTAGTCGGCGGGCAGCAGCGCCACGGCCCGCACCGGGGACACCGGCGCCGCGGGACCGGCGGCCACCGGTGCGGTGCGGGCCGCCGCCTTCCCGAGCTGCTCGCGCAGCAGCCCGGCGCAGAACGTCAGCACGGCGACGAACAGGAAGCCGAGCGGAAGCAGCAGCCACCCGTCCCCCGGCGGCGGGGCGAAGCGGTGGAAGGAGATCAGCACGGCGCTGTGGACCAGGACCATCTTGGCGCAGTCCACGACATGGTCCAGCCATTCCCCGTCCGGGCCGCCGCGCCCGGTCAGCCGGGCGAGCTGACCGTCCGCCGAGTCGAAGGCGAAACCAACCGCCAGGCCCGCCCAGACGAGGAACCCGAGCCGCCAGGACGGTTCCGCCAGCGCCACCGCGGCGACGGCCGCGAAGGTGAACCCCGCGCTGACCAGCGTGACCTGGTTGGGCGTCAGTCCCATCCTGTACGCACCGGCGGCGAACACCCGTCCGGCCGGGCGGTTCACGTACCGCGAGTAGAGCGAGACGCCCTTGGACGTCTTCTGTGCGCCGCGCAACTCGCGCAGCACCGTACCCGTGCTTTCCATACGCCCCCCAGCGCCGGCCACAGCAGTCGCTGCATCATGGCAGACGGACGGCCCCGGAGGCGCGGTTACGCCCAGTTCAGGACTCCTGACGTGCGAGACCCCTGCGGCGCGGGCAGCCCGCCGGCTCAGCGCTCCCCCGCGCCGTGCTCCGGTCCTGGAGCCCGGTCCGGAGCACGCTCCGTGAGCTGCCGGTCCAGGTCGTCGCGCAGCAGTTCGGCGTGCTCGATCTGGCCGGTGCGGTAGGCGGACCGTGCGACCAGGTGGGCCGCGACCGGCCCGGTCATCAGCTGGAAGAAGCCGATGAGGGCCAGCGTCGCCAGGTCCATGCCGCTGCGCAGCCGCAGCGCCACTCCGGCCAGGACGAGGAGCAGCCCGAGGGTCTGCGGCTTGGTCGCGGCGTGACTGCGCGAGAGCACGTCGGGGAGCTTCAGCATCCCGACGACACCGAGCAGGCAGATCGCCGCGCCGACGAACACGAGGGCGGCCCCCGCGGTGTCGCTGACCTGTACCCAGGCGCTCATCGGGAGTCCTCCTCGTCGGCGTGCCGGCCGGGCGTCGGCCGGGAGGGCGGCCGGTCGCGCACGGCGATGAAGCGGGCGATGCCCACCGATCCGGTGAAGCCGAGGAAGGCGAGCACCAGCATGACCGGGAAGTAGAACGGGTCCCTGGCCAGCGCCGACTTGGCGCCGAGGCCGGCGATGATCAGGGCTGCGATCACGTCGAGCGCGATGGCCCGGTCCAGCATCGAGGGGCCGCGCCAGACCCGGTAGAACATCAGCGCTCCCGCCACGACCAGCACCACCACGGCGGCGGTCAGCAGGACCCGGTCGACGGTGTCGGGCGCGCTCATGTCCCCTCCTCCATGTCGTCCTCCACGCCGTCGGACGACTCGTGGCCCGGCGGCGGTCCGGCCACCCTCGAGATCTCGTCCCGCGTGCCGAACGCCCGTACCGTCAGGCGTTCCAGCCGCCAGACCGAGCGCCGCGCGGCGGCCAGTTCCTCCGGCCGGTCCGCGTCGAGGACGTGCAGGAAGAGCGTGGCGGTGGCCCGCCGCACCTCGATGACGGCGCCGCCCGGCACGTTGGACACCGTGACGGCGGTCGCGGCGAGCATCAGGTCGCTGCGGCAGCGCAGCGGCACCGCGATCACGGCGGGCCGGTGCGGGCGCCCGGAGAAGATCTGCCGGGTGACCTTCACGCCGGAGGTGTACATGTCGTAGAGCAGGTATCCGGCGAGCACCAGGATGCCCCAGGGGTGCAGCCGCAGTCCGAGATCGACCTGCGGCAGCGGGAAGGCCAGGCAGACGGCGACCGCCACGACGGCTCCGATGATGACGTTGGCCCAGGTCAGCGTCGACCACAGGAGCACCCAGATGAGGGTGAGCCACGCGATCAGCGGGAGGTCCAGCACCCGACGCCTGCGCCCGGCGAACTCGACGCTGAAGGGGGGCAGTTCGGGGTTGCCCCGGGACAGGGTGATCAGTCGTCTCACGGGCCGAGCACCTCCTGCGTGTAGGGCGTGCGCGCGAGGAGTTCGGCAGCCGCACGGTCGGTGAACGTGGTCAGCGGGCCGGCCAGCACGGTGAACGCGAGGCCGAGTGCGACGGCGCCGGCGGTGGCGGCCGTCATGGCACGCGGCGGCTTCGTCGTCGTGGTCACCGCGCGCCCGTGGAGGCTCGCCGTGATGGTCTGCCCGGCCGGCAGGGGGAGGCCCGCGACCCCCTCGTCCCCGGTGCCCGGCATCCGGTCGGGCCCCGCGTCGGTGTCGTCGTCCCCGGTGTCGTCGGCGTCCTCGAGCACCGTGCCGTAGGCGGCCTGGTCGGGGGGCTCGGCGCGCCAGAAGGCCAGGTTCCAGACCTTGGCCATCACGTACAGCGTGAGCAGGCTCGTCACGCTCGCCCCGGCCACGAGGACCCAGGCCCATGCGCCGCCGTCGGCCACACCGGCCTGCATCAGGCCGAGTTTGCCGATGAAACCGGACAGCGGCGGGATGCCGGCGAGGTTCATCGCGGGGACGAAGAAGAGGACCGCGAGCAGGGGCGCCGCCTTGGCGAGTCCGCCGATGCGGGTCAGTTCGTTGGTACCGCCGCGGCGTTCGATGAGCCCGGCGACGAGGAAGAGCGTGGTCTGCACGGTGATGTGGTGCACGACGTAGAAGATCGCCCCGCTGTACCCCGCCCGGGTGGCGAGGCCGATACCGAAGACCATGTACCCGATGTGGCTGATGAGGGTGAAGGACAGCAGCCGCTTCAGGTCCGTCTGCGCGACCGCTCCCAGGATGCCCACGATCATCGAGACGAGCGCGACGGCCAGCAGCAGGTCGCCGAGCCGGTTGCCCGGGAAGAGCAGGGTCTCCGTGCGCAGCATGCAGTAGACCCCCACCTTGGTCAGCAGGCCCGCGAAGACGGCGGTGACGGGCGCGGGAGCCGTGGGATAGGAGTCGGGGAGCCAGGCCGCGACCGGGAACACCGCGGCCTTGACGCCGAAGACGGTCAGCAGCATCGCCTGGATCAGGGTCTGCACGCCGAGCGGGAGTTCGGGCAGGCGGGTGGCCAGCTGGGCGAAGTTGGCGGTGCCGCAGGCGGCGTAGGTCATGGCGATGGCCGTCAGGAACAGCATCGACGAGAACAGCGAGATGATGACGTAGGTGGATCCCGCCCGGATGCGCGGACCGGTGCCGCCGAGCGTCAGCAGGACGAAGCTGGCGACAAGCATGATCTCGAACGCGACGTAGAGGTTGACGAGGTCACCGGCGAGGAACGTGCAGGACACCCCGGCCACCAGGATCAGGTAGGCGGGGTGGAAGACGGCCACCGGGGTCTCCTTGTCGCGGTCCGACATGCCCTGGCCGAGCGAGTAGACCAGGACGGCGAGGGTGACGGCCGACGACACCGTGAGCATGAGCCCGGACAGCCGGTCGGCGACCAGGGTGATGCCGAGCGGCGGTCCGAAGTCGCCGAGGTCGACGTGGAGGGGGCCCTGGCGGTTCGCCGCGATCATCAGCACGACCGAGAGGGCGAGTACGGCCGTGAGCACCGCGACGCTGATGAACCGCTGGAACCGGGCGAGCCGGGTACCGAACGCGAGGCTGAGCCCCGTGGCGCAGAGCGGCAGCAGCACCGGCAGCGGGACGAGTGCGTTCATCCGGCGGCTCCTCGGTCGGGGTCGGATGGATGGGGACCGTCGGGACCCGGGCCTTCGGGGCCGGGGCCTTCGGGGCCGGGGCCTTCGGGACCCGGGCCTTCGGGACCCGGGCCGGAGGCACCGGGGCCTTCGGAGCCCGGGTCGGCCCCCGTGTCGTGGGCGGTGCCGCCCGGGTCGGTGTCGGCGGGCCGCGCCGGCCGGGCCACCGCGTCGTGGTAGTCCTCCGGGTCGGCCCCCACGACGTCGTGCCACAGATCACCCGTGGCGTCGCGGCCCCTGGCCTGCAGGGCGCGGTCGGCCCGGAGCCTGGCCCGGAGCCGGCCGCGCTCCTCGCGGTAGCGCGCGCGGTCCTCCGGTGTGCGGTCGGACCCCGACCGGTACTCGTCGCGCAGCTCGGCCCACTCGCCGCGTACCTCGGCGCGCAGCACGATCCGCCGGTCCTCCAGGTCGTCGTGGACCTCGTCGGTGCCCGTCAGCTGGTGGCTGCGGTACGCCATGGCCAGCAGGAACGCGGTGGTCGCGAGGGTGATGACGATGGCGGTCAGGGCGATGGCCTGCGGCAGCGGGTCGGTGACCCGGCGCAGCGCGACCCCGTACAACAGCGGTGCCTCGCCCGCCGATCCGGTCGCGGAGAGCACCAGCAGGTTGATGCCGTTGCCCGCGATCACCGCGCCGAGCAGGATGCGGGTCAGCGGGCGGGTGAGCATGAGGACGCCGCCGACCGCGCACAGGACGACGGCGGTGAGGAGCAGCGAGACGCTGACGGTCATCGGCCCGTGCCCCCCGTCCCGGTGTCCGGCGCGAGCGCGCCCGCGGCCCGCTCGATCTGGCGGTCGACCTTGGCACCCAGGGCGCGCACGATGTCCAGGACCACGCCGAGGACCAGGAGGTAGACACCGCAGTCGAAGACGACCTGCGTGCCGATGTGGTAGTCGCCGAGGACCGGCAGGTGGCCGTGATACACGAAGGCGTGGAACACCGTGCCGTCGACGAGACCGCACAGGGCGACCCCGGTCGAGAGGAACAGGCCGAGTCCGGTGAACAGTCCCGGCTGGAGCGGCGCCGCCTCCGCGAGTTCGAAGCGGCCCCCGGCCAGGTAGCGGGTGATCAGGGCGAGCCCCGCGACGAGCCCGCCGACGAATCCGCCGCCCGGCATGTTCTCGGCGCAGAACAGCAGGTACAGCGAGAGCACCAGGATCGGATGGAAGAGCAGCCGGGCCACCACCTCGAAGACGACGGAGCGGTGTTCGGGCGCGAGCGTGTCCCCGGCGGCCAGCCAGCCGCGTTCGGGGGCCGTGTCGTCCCCCTGGGGAAGGCCGGCGAGCGGGGTGGTGTGGAGCGACCAGGCTGTGTCCCCGCGCAGTTCCTCCCGGCTCATGGAGGTCTCACCGCGCCGGTGCAGATAGATCAGGCTGGTCACGCCGATGGCGGCGGCGGCCAGCACTGCGGACTCCCCCATCGTGTCCCAGGCCCGCAGGTCGACCAGGATCGTGGCCACGACGTCCTTGAGGCCGTGGTGGGCGGTCTCCTCGACCATCGCCGCGCCCGCCGGGGGCGCGACGCGGGCGGAGGCCACCACCCACAGGGAGACACCCAGCGTCGCCGCGGCCCCCAGGGCCACGGGGACGCGCACCGCCCGTCGCCAGGGGCTGACGGACTCCTGGAAGTGCACGGGCATCCGGCGCAGGACGAGCACGAACACGATCATCGACACGGTCTCGACGCAGAACTGGGTAAGTGCCAGGTCGGGCGCCCCCTGCACGACGAAGAGCAGCGCCGCCCCGTAACCGGTGAGCCCGGCCAGCACCACGGCTTTCATACGGCGGCTGACGGTGAGACAGCACAGGGCGGCCGCACAGGTCAGCGCGGCCATGGCGGCCTGGAGCGGACTGTCCCAGGCCCGGGGCGCGACCGCGTCGTCCCAGGGCCGGTCGGTGAAGAGGACCGCCAGCTGCCCGGCCAGCATCACGAGCAGGGTGGTGGCGAGGTAGACGGAGAGCGAGCCGCGCTGGACGAACCCGGTGACCTGGAGGGCGAGGCGTTCGAGGCCGAGCAGGAGGTGGCCGAAGACGCTGTCGGCGGTGGGCCAGGCGACGCGCCGGGAGATCCGGTTGACGGTGGTGCGTCCCGCGAAGAGGACGGCGCCCGCCGCCCAGGCCACCGCCGACAGGAGCAGGACGGTCCCGAAGCCGTGCCAGAGCGCCAGGTGGTAGGGGTGGGCGGGGGCCGGGAAGGCGTCGGCGTACGCGCTGAGCAGCGGGTCGGTCCAGCCGGCGCCGGGGCCGAGCACCAGGCAGGCGACGGCGAGCAGGGCGGGCGGGGCGAGGAAGGCGGCTCCGGCCCGGTGTACGGGTGTGTCGGCGACGCCGGGCTTGCGGGCGAAGGCGCCCCAGACGAAGCGCAGTGTGTAGGCGACGGTCAGCGCGGAGCCGGCGACGGTGACCGCCAGCATCCAGCGGTCGAGGGTGTCGCCGCGCAGCAGGGCGTCGAAGGCGGCCTCCTTGGCGGCGAATCCGAGGAACGGCGGGAGGGCGGCCATGGACGCGGCGGCGAGGACGGCCGTCGCGCACACCAGCGGCATCGAGCGCCCGAGGCCGGAGAGCCTGCGCAGGTCCCGGGTGCCGGCGGCGTGGTCGACGATGCCGGTGACGAGGAACAGCGCGGCCTTGAAGAGGGCGTGGGCCAGGATCATGGCGCCGGCCGCGAGCGCGGCGTCGCGGTTGCCCGCCCCGGCGAGCAGGACGAGGAAGCCGAGCTGGCTGACCGTGCCGTAGGCGAGCACGATCTTCAGGTCGTGCAGGCGCAGCGCCCGCCATCCGCCGAGCAGCATGGTCGCCCCGCCCAGCACGAGGACCACGGGCCGCCAGAGCGGGACGTCGGCGAAGCCGGGGGCGAGACGTGCCACGAGGTAGATGCCGGCCTTCACCATGGCCGCGGCGTGCAGGTAGGCGCTGACCGGGGTGGGCGCGGCCATGGCGTTCGGCAGCCAGAGGCTGAACGGCCAGACGGCGGACTTCGAGAGGGCGCCGCACAGCACGAGGGCGATCGCGACGGACACGGCGAGGGTGGTGTCGGGCGGGTCGGCGACGATCGCGGAGACGCGGTAGGTGCCGGCCTCCTGGCCGATGATCAGGAAGCCGACCAGCATGGCCAGTCCGCCGAGTGTGGTGACGGTGAGCGCCTGGAGGGCGGACCTGCGGTTCTGCTTGCGTTCGCTGCCGTGGCCGATCAGCAGGTAGGAGAAGACCGTGGTCAGTTCCCAGAACACGTAGAGGGTGATCAGGTCGTCGGCGAGCACGAGGGCGAGCATCGCTCCGGTGAACGCGAGCAGGTTCCCGGCGAAGGAGGCGAGCCGGGGTGAGTCGTCGGTGAAGTAGGCCGCGCAGTAGAGCAGGACGAGTGTGCCGATGCCGGCGGCCAGCAGCACCATCAGTTCGGCGAGGGCGTCGAGGCGCAGCGCCAGGGAGACGTCGTAGGCCGGGATCCACTCCCAGCTCCAGGTCACCGCTCCCCCGCCGGCGGCGTCACTCCATTCGGTCGCCGCCCACACGGTGGTGGCGGCGGGCGGCAGTGCGAGCACGAGGAAGGCGCGTCTGCCCGTCCGGCGCACGAGCGGGCTCGCGAGGGCGGCGAGCGCGAAGTGGCAGACGATGAGCGCGATCACGGGTGAGGAACCGGAGCTTCAAGGGGCACACGCTGAACAAAGGACACCGAATACAGATATATCCCCCGGCTCCGTTCACCCGTCCGGCGCGCCGCGCGGGGTGCGGACCGCCGTTATGCGGCGGCGCGGCCGTGGTCCGCGCACGTCCCGCTGTGGTCGCAGAACGGTGTGCGCCCCGTCCTGCCGCAGCCGCACAGCATCACGCGGGTCTCCCGGAGGGGCCCGCCGGGTGTCGCGACCTCCAGGTCGCCGCGCACGTGGATCACCCCGTCGGCGTGCAGCGCGACCCGGGTGGGAGCGTCGGGTACCTCGTCGGGCATGCCGTCGGTGCGGTGATAGCGCAGCGCCCCGCTCGGGCAGCGCCGGACGACGTCCGCGACCTCGTCGGCCGGTGCCGCCCCTGGCATGATCCAGGGCCTGCGGGCGACGTCGAAGACGGACGGGAGGCCCTGGACGCATTCGGCCGCGTGCAGGCACCGGTGCGCGTCGTAGCTCACGACGATGCCGTCGCCGTCGTACGACCTGGCGGCGGGGGGCGGGGGCTGTTCGCCGGTCACACCGGACCTCCGGGGGTGGCGGGTATCCGTACGCCTCCAGGCTCGCCCCGGAGGCGTGGCGCCGCTACCCGGACGGCCCGCGGCAACCGCCGGACGTCCTCCGCCCCGGGCGCGCGCCCGGCCGGCTCGCCGCCGCCGGACCCGCCTCACCCGGTCAGTCCAGCACGGCGATGCCGTCCAGCTCGACCATGGCCTGCTCGTCCCACAGCCTGGCCACCCCGATGACCGCCATGGCCGGGTAGTCGCGCCCCGCCAGCTTCCGCCAGATCCGGCCGAGTTCGGGGGCGTGGGCGCGGTAGTCGCCGACGTCGGTGGCGTACACGGTGACGCGGGCCAGGGCTGCCGGGGAGCCGCCGGCGGCACGCAGGGCGGTGAGGAGGTTGCCCAGTGCCGTCTCGAACTGCGCGGGCAGGGTGGTGCCGACGACCTTCCCGTCGCCGTCCAGGGCGGTCTGGCCCGCCAGGAAGACGAGCCGCCCTCCGGTGGCGGTGACGGCGTGCGAGAAGCCGGTGGGCGGGGAGAGTTCGGCCGGGTTGATCCGGCTGAGGGGATTCATGCGGGCGCCTCCTGGGTCGCGTACAGCTCCTTGGCGATGATGGTGCGCTGTACCTCGGTGGCGCCTTCGTAGATCCGGGGCGCGCGGACCTCGCGGTAGAGGTGTTCGAGCAGGTGGCCCCGTCGCAGCGCCTTCGCCCCGTGCAGCTGGACCGCCGTGTCGACGACGTACTGCGCGGTCTCGGTGGCGAACAGCTTGGCCATGGCCGCGCGCATGGGGACGCCGGACTCCCCGGCGTCGTGCGCGGCTGCTGCCGCGTACACCAGGAGCCGGGCCGCCTCGGTGCGCGTGGCCATCTCGGCCACCTGGTGCGAGACGGCTTGCAGGTCCTTGAGCGGTGCGCCGAAGGCCTCGCGGTCCGCCGTGTGTTCCAGGGTGGCGTCGAGGGCGGCGCGGGCCATGCCGACGGCGAACGCCCCGACGCTCGGCCTGAAGAGGTTCAGGGTGTCCATGGCGACCCGGAATCCGCGGCCGGGTTCTCCGAGCACGTCGTCGTCGCCCACGGGTACGCCGTCGAAGTCCAGCGAACCGATCGGGTGCGGGGAGAGCATGTCGAGGGCCTGGCCGGTGAGTCCGGGGCGATCGGCGGGGACGAGGAAAGCGGTGACCCCGCGGGCTCCGGCGGCCTCACCGGTCCGGGCGAAGACGGTGTAGAAGTCGGCCTCGGGGGCGTTGGAGATCCAGCACTTCTCCCCGGTGAGCCGCCATCCCTCCCCGCCGGGTGCGGGCCGGGCCTCCAGGGCGAGTGCCGCCGCGTCCGAGCCGGCGCCCGGCTCGCTCAGCGCGAACGCGGCCACGGCGCGGCCGGCGCTCACCTCGGGGAGCCAGCGCGCCCGCTGGGCGGGGGTGCCCGCCCGCCGGACCGGGCCGGAGCCGAGCCCCTGGAGGGCCAGGGCGGTCTCGGCCTCGGTGCAGCCGCGGGCGAGGGACTCGCGCATGAGGCAGAGGTCGAGGGCGCCGGAGCCGAGGAGCCGGTCCAGGAGCCCGAGGCCGCCGAGTGCCGCGACGAGCGGACGGTTCACATGACCCGGCTCGCCCTTTTCGGCGAGGGGTCTCAGCTGTTCCCGGGCAAGGGTGTACAGCTCGTCGCACCAGGCGGCTCGACCGGGATCGAGGGAGAATGCCGTCATATTTCGGCGCCTCTCTTGTCACGACTTATCGCGGACCGTTGACTACCGTCACCCAAACGATACGCTCCAAGGGCGACAAGGGGGCGATGCTTCATGAAGCCGTCAGGTACCGCGAGCGCGCACACCGACACCTTCGCGCGCGACCATCTCCCACCCGCCGGGCAATGGCCCGAGCTGGTCTTCGACCTTCCCGGGCTGGACTATCCGGACCGCCTGAACTGCGGTCACGAGCTGCTCGACCGCACCGTGCGGCGCCTCGGCCCCGACCGCCCGGCCTTCCGGACCGCGGACGGCGCCTCGTGGAGTTACGGAGAGCTGCTGGACCGGGTGGACCGGATCGCCCAGGTGCTGACCCACGACCTGGGTGTCGTCCCCGGCAACCGCGTACTGCTGCGCGGCCCCACCACCCCTTGGCTGGCGGCCTGCTGGCTCGCCGTGATGAAGGCCGGAGCGGTCGCCGTCACGGTGCTGGCCCAGCAGCGGGCGTCGGAGCTCGCCACGATCTGTTCGATCGCCCGCGTCGGGCACGCGCTGTGCGACGTCAGGTCGGTGGAGGACCTGGCGGGCGCCGGGGTGCCCGGTCTGCGCGTCACGACGTACGGCGGCGGCTCCGCCGACGACCTCGCCCGGCTCATGGACGCCCGGCCGGGTCCCTACCGGGCGGTGGACACCGCCGCCGACGACGTCGCCCTCATCGCCTTCACCTCCGGCACCACCGGGCGGCCCAAGGGCTGCATGCACGTGCACCGCGACGTGCTGGCCGTCGCCGACACCTTCGCCCGCCACGTCCTGCGGCCCGGCCCCGACGACGTGTTCACCGGCAGCCCGCCGCTCGGCTTCACCTTCGGGCTCGGCGGACTGGTGATCTTCCCGCTGCGGGCCGGCGCGTCGGCGCTGCTGCTCGAACAGGCGGGCCCCAAACAGCTGCTGCCCGCGCTCGCCGCCCACCGGGTGTCCATCCTCTTCACGGCCCCGACCGCGTACCGCGTGATGCTGGACGCGCTCGACGGCCACGACCTGTCCGCGCTGCGGCGCTGCGTCTCGGCCGGGGAGAACCTCCCCGCCGCGACCTGGAGCGCCTGGTACGAGCGCACGGGACTGCGCATCATCAACGGCATCGGTGCCACCGAGCTGCTGCACATCTTCATCTCGGCGGCCGACGGGGCGATCCGGCCGGGCACCACGGGCGTCCCCGTGCCCGGCTGGCAGGCGCGCGTGGTCGGCGAGGACGGCGAGGAACTGCCCGACGGCGAACCCGGACTGCTCGCCGTGCGCGGTCCGGTCGGCTGCCGGTACCTCGCGGACGAACGCCAGCGGGTGTACGTCCGCCACGGCTGGAACATCACCGGCGACACCTACGTCCGCGAACCGGACGGCTACTTCAGGTACGTCGCCAGGGCGGACGACATGATCATCTCGGCCGGGTACAACATCGCGGGCCCGGAGGTCGAGGAGGCTCTCCTGCGCCACCCCGACGTGGCCGAGGCCGCGGTCGTGGGCCGTGCGGACGAGTTGCGCGGCCAGATCGTCGCGGCGTACGTCGTGCTGCGCGACGGGGCCCTGCTGGACGCCGACGCCCTGCGCGCGCACATGAAGGCCGAACTGGCCCCGCACAAGTGCCCCCGCGCCATCGAGTTCCTGCCCGCCCTGCCGAGGACCCCCACCGGAAAGCTGCAGCGGTTCCGGCTGCGCGGCGACGCCGTTCTAGAGTGAGCGGGTGGCCGAGCACACCCCCCGTTCCCTGATCGTCACCCTGTACGGCGCCTACGGCCGACTGCCGGGTGACGCCCCGCTGCCGGTGTCCGAGCTGATCCGGCTCCTGCACGCCGTCGGCGTCGACGCCCCGGCGGTGCGCTCCTCCGTCTCGCGGCTCAAGCGCCGCGGACTGCTGGTCCCCGCCCGCACGGCGGAAGGCGCGGCGGGCTACGCCCTGTCGGCGGACGCGCGGCAGCTGCTGGACGACGGCGACCGGCGGATCTACCGGCGCCCCGTCCCGGTCACCGGGGACGGCTGGGTGCTCGCCGTCTTCTCCGTGCCGGAGGCCGAGCGCCACAAGAGGCACCTGTTGCGCTCCCGCCTCGGCCACCTCGGCTTCGGCACGGCGGCACCCGGGGTGTGGATCGCCCCCGCCGGACTGTACGAGGAGACCCGGCACACCCTGGAGCGCCTCGAACTCGCCCCGTACGTGGAGCTGTTCCGCGGTGAGCACCTCGGATTCGCCGCGACGGCCGAGGCGGTGGCGCGCTGGTGGGACCTGGAGGCGATCGCCCGTCTGCACCTGGACTTCCTGGAGCAGCAGGAGCCGGTGCTGCGCGCGTGGGAGGCGGGGGACGGCCCGGCGCCCGGCGCCGAGGACGCCTACCGGGACTATCTCCGCGCGCTGGACTCGTGGCGCCGGCTGCCGTACGCCGATCCGGGGCTGCCCGCCGAACTGCTGCCCAAGGACTGGCCGGGCGGCCGTTCGGCGGAGGTGTTCGGCGAACTGCACGCGCGGCTGAGGGACGCCGGGGCGGAGTTCGTGCGGCGGGCGACCTGACCGTACGGCGAAAAAGCGGGTGCCCCCGGGTGGCTCGGCGCGACACGATGGGGCATGACCTGGACCTTCACCGACGACGTCGGCGTCTTCCTGGAAGCCGCCGGAGCGTCGCTGGCCGCCCGGCCCGCCGCCAACACCCTCGTGCTCACCATCACTTCCACCCTCCGTGACCAGGGGCCGCAGGCCTACGGCCCGGGGACGCCGTCGCTCGGCTGGTGGCGCGGACGGGACGGCCGCGTGGACGGGACCCTGGTGCGGACCCCGCCGTTCCTCCCCGTCCTCGGCACCGCGGCCCCCGAGGCGGTCGCGGAACTCCCCGGTGCGCTGCCGCTCCCCGGCATCAACGCCGACCGGGACGCGGCCCGGCTGCTGGCCGCGCGCTGGCCCCGGCATCGCGTGGACAAGGAGCACCGGTTGTTCCGGCTGGGCACGCCGGTCCAGCCCTCCCCCGCTCCGGCGGGCGCGCCGAGGACGGCCACGACCGCCGACCGTGCGCTGCTGGCCGGGTGGGTCCGGGCCTTCGCCGAGGCGACCGGGCAGCCGGGCGGCCATGCGGCGCGCATCGTGGACGCGGGCGTCGCGCGCGGCGCGATGACGCTCTGGGAGGCCGGAGGGGTCCCGGTGTCACTGGCGGGTGTCTCGCCTCGCGTGGCGGGCACGGTGCGGGTGTCGAACGTCTACACGCCGCCCGAGCACCGGGGGCGCGGCTACGCGGCGGCCGTCACGGCGGAGGTCGGCCGCGCGGCACGGGAGGCGGGCGTCCACGAGGTGCTGCTCTTCACGGATCTCGCGAATCCGACGAGCAACGGCGTGTACCGGCGCATCGGTTACGAGGCGGTCTCCGACCGTCTGCTGATCACGGCGGACCCGGAATGACGCCCCGGCGCGCACCGGAGGCGTTCACCGGCCCAGGGTGAGCCGGGGCTTGGGGGCGTCGGTGCGGCCGGTCGGCGGGGTGCGGCTGCCCGCGCGGTACGGGAGGGGCCAGGTGGCGCCGGGCCCCGTGTACCCCTGCTCGGCGGCGGCGTGCAGGGTCCAGTGCGGGTCGTACAGGTGGGGGCGCGCCAGGGCGCAGAGGTCGGCGCGCCCGGCCAGGAGCAGCGAGTTGACGTCGTCCCAGGACGAGATGGCACCGACGGCGATGACGGGCACGTCCAGGGCGTTGCGGATCCGGTCGGCGTACGGGGTCTGGTAGGAGCGGCCGTACTCGGGGCGTTCGCCGGGGACGACCTGGCCGGTGGAGACGTCGATGGCGTCGGCGCCGTGGTCGGCGAAGGCGCGGGCGACGGCCACGGCGTCGTCGTCGCTCGTACCGCCGTCCGCCCAGTCTGTGGCGGAGATGCGTACGGTCATGGGCCGGTCGGCGGGCCATACGGCACGGACGGCGTCGAAGACCTCCAAGGGGAAGCGCAGGCGGTTGTCCAGGGAGCCGCCGTAGGCGTCGGTGCGCCGGTTGGTGAGCGGGGACAGGAAGCCGGAGAGCAGGTATCCGTGGGCGCAGTGCAGTTCGAGCAGGTCGAAGCCGCTGCGGGCGGCCCGTGCGGCGGCTTCGGTGAACTGCGCCCGGATCGCGGCGAGTCCGGCGTGGTCGAGTGCCCGCGGAACCTGGCTGACACCGAGGGCGTACGGGAGGGGTGAGGCGGCGCTGAGGGGCCAGTTGCCCTCGTCGAGCGGCTGGTCGATGCCGTCCCACATCAGCCGGGTGGACCCCTTGCGGCCGGAGTGGCCCAGCTGGACGCCGATCGCGGCGCCGGGGGCGGATTCGTGGACGAAGCGCGTGATCCGGGCCCAGGCGTCCGCCTGTTCGTCGGTCCACAGGCCGGCGCAGCCGGGGGTGATGCGGCCCTCCGGGCTCGTGCAGGTCATCTCGGTCATGACCAGTCCGGCGCCGCCGAGCGCGCGGGCGCCCAGGTGGACGAGGTGGAAGTCGCCCGGGACGCCGTCAACGGCGGAGTACATGTCCATGGGTGAGACGACGACGCGGTTGCGGAGTTCGAGGCCGCGCAGGCGCAGCGGGGTGAACATCGGCGGGACGCCCGGGGCGCAGCCGAACTCCTCCTCGACGGCCCCGGTGAAGCCGGGGTCGCGCAGACGCAGGTTGTCGTGGGTGACGCGGCGGCTGCGGGTGAGGAGGTTGAAGGCGAACCGCCGGGGCGGCTGGTCCACGTACTGCGGCAGTTCCTCGAACCAGCGAAGGCTGGCGGCGGCGGCGCGCTGGGTGGACCGTACGACGGGACGGCGCTCCTCCTCGTACGCGGCGAGGGCGTCGGGCAGGGCGGGGTGCTCGTCGACGCAGGCGGCGAGGGCCAGAGCGTCCTCGACGGCCAGCTTGGTGCCGGAGCCGATGGAGAAGTGGGCGGTGTGGGCGGCGTCGCCGAGGAGGACCGTGTTCCCGTGCGACCAGCGCGCGTTGCTCACCGTGGCGAAGGTGAGCCAGGAGGAGCGGTTGGCGCGCAGCGGCCGGCCGCTCAGGGCGTCGGCGAAGACCTTGGCGCAGCGGGCGGCGGATTCGGCGGTGTCGCAGGTGTCGAGGCCCGCCGCGCGCCAGACCTCCTCGCGCATCTCGACGATGACGGTGGAGGCCCCGGATTCCCCCGGTGCTCCCGGGGAGAGGCCGGGCCGCGGGCCGGAGAAGGGGTAGGCGTGCATCTGCATCACGCCGTACTCGGTCTCGGCGATCTCGAAGCGGAACGCGTCGAACGCGAAGTCCGCGGCCAGCCAGATGTAGCGGTTGCGGTGTGTGGTGACGGTGGGGCGGAAGTGGAGGGCGTGGGCGGCACGCGTCGCGCTGTGCACCCCGTCGGCGGCGATGACCAGGTCGTGGTGGGCGGCGAGGTCGGCCGCGGGCGGGGCCGGCGACCTGAAGCGGATCCGCACCCCGAGCGACGCGCACCGCTCGTGCAGGATCCGCAGCAGCGTACGGCGGCCGAGGGCGGCGAAGCCGTGCCCTCCGGACGTCTGGACGGCGCCGCGGTGCACGACGTCGATGGTGTCCCAGCGGACGAACGCGTCACTCAGCGCCCGGTACACGACGGGGTCGGCGTGCTCGATGCCGCCGAGCGTCTCGTCGGACAGGACGACGCCGAAGCCGAAGGTGTCGTCGGGGGCGTTGCGCTCCCAGACGGTGACCTCGCGGCCGGGACCGAGCCGTTTGAGGAGCGCGGCGGCGTAGAGCCCGCCGGGCCCCCCGCCGATGACCGCGATCCGCCTCGTGTCCGAGGTGGCCATGGGACTACCTGCCCTGCCACTTCGGCGGCCGCTTCTCGGTGAAGGCGGCATGGAACTCGGCGTAGTCCTCGCCGTGCATCAGGAGGGCCTGGGTGGCGGCGTCCATCTCCACCGCCGCGGCGAGCGGCATGTCGAGCTCCGCCGTGAGCAGGGCCTTCGTCTGGGCGAGCGCGAGGGCGGGACCGTCCGCGAGGCGCCGGGCCAGCGCGTCGGCGCGGGCGCCGGACTCCCCGTCCGCCGTCAGCTCGCTGATCAGGCCGATGCGCTCCGCCTCGGGTGCGCGGACGGGCTCGCCGAGCATGAGGATCCGGGTGGCGTGGCCGAGACCGACGACGCGCGGCAGGAGGTAGGCGGCGCCCATGTCGCCGCCGGACAGTCCCACGGCGGTGAACAGGAAGGCGAAGCGGGCGGACGGGTCGGCGATCCGGAAGTCCGCCGCGAGGGCGAGCACGGCGCCGGCGCCGGCGGCCACCCCGTGCACGGCGGCGATCACGGGGAAGGGGCATTCGCGCACCGCCCGCACGACCTGCCCGGTCATCCGGTTGAAGTCCAGGAGCTGCGCGGTGTCCATGGCGAGTGTGGCGCCGATGATCTCGTCGACGTCACCGCCGGAGCAGAATCCGCGTCCTTCGCCGGCGAGCACCAGGGCGCGCACGGAGCGTTCCCTGGAGAGCTCGGCGAGCAGGTCGCGGAGGTCGGCGTAGGCCCCGAAGGTGAGCGCGTTGAGCTTCTCGGGGCGGGCGAGCGTGACGGTCGCCACCCCGTCGTGCGTCGTGACGCGCAGATGCCGCCAGCGCTCGGTACGCGGGGCGGAGCCGGTGAACGGACTCATGGAAGGCCCCCTCCAGCCGTCGGGCTGCTGCTGATCCGCTTCGAAGCTATCACTCTTCCGTGACTTCCGTCATGAGTACGCGATACTCCTCGGCAAGGGGGCACTCGATGGGACGAGTGTGGCGAAAGTCCCCTTTGTGCCGGTCGGCAGCCTCTATGTCTGGGCCGTCGCACTTCGTATGGTTGAGCGCAGCACGTCCTGGTACGGACCTCCGTACCCCTCGGTGCCGGGTGACGTGGTCCTCCGGTCACCGCAGTCCCGGAACACGAGTCCCCGCCGGAAGTCTCGCTCCCGAACGGATCCCCCGCCCTTGCCGTCCGACGCCCCCGCGCCCCAGCCCGCCTCCTGGCGTATCGCCCTGCCGCACTCCACGGCCGCCGTGCCGATAGCCCGCGCCCTCGTGCGCACGGCGCTGGCGGACCTCGACACGCCCGCGGACAGCGACACGGCCGAACTGCTGACCGCCGAGCTGGTCGCCAACGCCGTGGAGCACACCGACGGCTCGGGGCCGATCGAGCTGGTGGTCGAGCTCCTGGCGTCGGGCTGCCAGGTGGAGGTCCACGACCGCGACCCCGGGCCGCCCGGTGACCTCTCCGGCCTGCTGCCGGGCAGCGTCCAGGACCCGTGGCAGGAGCACGGCCGCGGCCTCCTGCTGATACGCGCCCTCAGCTCCGCCTGCGGTCACCGCCCGACGGAGCACGGCAAGGCGGTCTGGTTCACCCTGCCGTCGGGCCGGACTCCGGCCGGTCCGACGGCGCCCCGGGACTGACCAGCCGGGAGCGGCTGCGGCCGTACACCGCGTACACCAGCGCGCCGGCCGCCACGAAGACCGCGAACTGCACCCAGGTCCCCCAGCCGGTCCCGTACATCAGGTACACGCAGAAGCCGACGCCCAGGACGGGACTTACCGGGTAGAGCGGCACCCGGAAGGACCGCTTCAGCTCGGGGTTGCGGCGGCGCAGCGCGATGACCGCGACGTTGACGACCGCCATGGTGGCGAGCGTGCCGATGGTCGTCAGGTTCACGACGACGTCCAGGGACGAGAAGGCCGCCGGGACCGCGAAGACGGCCGCCACGATCCAGGTGTTGGCGACCGGCGTGCGGGTCCTGGGCGACACCCGCTCGAAGACCCTGGGGACGAGGCCGTCGCGGGACATGGACATCAGGATCCGCGTCTGCCCGTACATCACCGCGAGGACGACGGACGCGATGGCGACGACCGCGCCGAAGGCGATGATCCCGCCGCCGACGTCCGACCCGGTGACCTTGTCGACGACCAGCGAGAGCGCAGCGGGCTTGTCCCCGACGGCGTCCGCGCCCAGGGCGCCGATGGCCCCGAGTGCGACGGCGCAGTAGAGCAGCGTGACCACGCCGATGCAGATCAGGATCGCGATCGGGATGTTCCTGCGCGGGTCCTTGACCTCTTCTCCCGCCGTGGTGATGGCGTCGAAGCCGATGTACGAGAAGAACGCCACCGACGCCCCCGCGGTGACCCCGGCCGTGCCGTGCGAGGCGAAGGGCGAGAGGTTCCCGTCCTCGAAGGCGGTGAAGGCGATGGCGCAGAAGGCGACGAGGATGCCGATCTTCAGCACCGCCATCGCCGCCGTGGCGCCCGCGCTCTCACGGATGCCACGCACGAGCAGGGTGGCCGCCATCATGATCACGACGACCGCCGGCAGGTTCACCACACCGCCGTCGGCCGGCCCCGAGGAGAGCGCGGCCGGCAGGCTCCAGCCGACGAGGCTGTCCAGGAGTTCGTTGACGTACTGGCTCCACCCGACCGCGACCGCGGAGACCGAGACGCCGTACTCCAGGAGCAGGCACCAGCCCACGAGGAACGCGACGCGCTCCCCCAGCGTGGCGTAGGCGAAGGAGTACGAGCTTCCGGATACGGGGATGGCGCCGCCGAGCTCCGCGAAGGAGAACGCGGTGAAGACGCAGGTGACCGCCGCGAGGACGAACGAGACGACGACGGCCGGACCCGCTTCGGCGACGCTGTCGGACAGGCCGACGAAGATCCCCGTGCCGACGATGGCGCCGACCCCGAAGCACACGAGCTGGAAGAGGCCCATGGTGCGCCGCAGGCCGTGCCCCTCCAGGTCGGTTCCGGACTCGGCGAGCAGCAGGGCAGGACTCTTGATGCGCGCCCGCGAGCCGGACGGGGGGCGTCGTGGGGCATGGGTGTGGGGACTCATGGGGGGACGGATCTCTTCTCTGGTGGAGCGTGGAACTGAGCCTGTGGGGGGCTCGGACGTGCGCGGCGCTTCCGGCCGGGCGCACGAAAAGGGGGTTCGAGCGTGCGAGCCCGAACCCCACCAAGTGACACCATCGTAGCCACTTGTCTGCATGTTCACCCAATCGGGTGCATTTTCATGCGGTCCCCGCGTAGCCCGCCATCGTCGCGACGAGGACCGCCTTGATCGTGTGCATCCGGTTCTCGGCCTCGTCGAAGACGATCGAGTGCGCGGACTCGAAGACCTCCTCGGTGACCTCCAGCTCGCTCAGCCCGTGGCGGGCGTGGATCTCCCGGCCCACCTTGGTGCCGAGGTCGTGGTAGGCCGGAAGGCAGTGCATGAACTTGACGTCGTCGACGCCGGTGGCGCGCAGGACGTCCATCGTCACGGCGTAGGGCGCGAGGGCCGCGATGCGCTCGTCCCAGACCTCCTTGGGCTCCCCCATGGACACCCAGACGTCGGTGACGACGAACCCGGCACCCCGCACCCCCTTGGCGACGTCCTCGGTGAGGGTGATGCGGGCGCCGCTGGACTCCGCGATCGCGTACGCCCGGTCCACGATCTCCTGGGAGGGCCAGTAGGCGGCGGGGGCGACGATCCGCACGTCCATACCGAGCAGGGCGCCGGTGATCAGATAGGAGTTGCCCATGTTGAAGCGGGCGTCCCCGAGGTAGGCGAAGGAGATCCGCTCCAGGGGCAGGTCGCTGTGCTCGGTCATCGTGAGGACGTCGGCGAGCATCTGCGTGGGGTGCCAGTCGTCCGTGAGGCCGTTGAAGACGGGGACACCGCCGTACGCGGCGAGCTCCTCGACCGACTGCTGGCTGTCCCCCCGGTACTCGATGCCATCGAACATCCGCCCCAGCACCCGGGCCGTGTCCTTCACCGACTCCTTGTGCCCCATCTGCGAGCCGGAGGGATCGAGGTACGTGGTGGAGGCGCCCTGGTCCGCCGCGGCCACCTCGAAGGCGCAGCGGGTGCGCGTCGACGTCTTCTCGAAGATCAGCGCGATGTTCCTGCCACGGAGCCGCTGCACCTCCTCGCCCGCCTTCTTGGCGGCCTTGAGTTCCGCCGCCAGGGAGACCAGGCCGCGGAACTCCTCGGCCGTGAAGTCCAGCTCCTTGAGGAAATGGCGGCCTGTGAGGTCTATGGCCATGGTGACTGCTCCTGGGTCGGGCTGCGGGGCGTACGGTCGACTGTCCTGGAAGTCTATACGAGACACCGTATTGCTATACAGGGCCCGGGCGAGCCCGTACGCCCCACGGTCTCCGCGCCCCGGCACCGCCTCCGCCTCACACGGGATCGCGGACCACCGGACAGCTCATGCACCGCGGGCCGCCCCGGCCTCGCCCCAGCTCGCTCCCGCGGATCTCGATGACCTCGATGCCCTCCCTGCGCAGGTACGTGTTCGTGGTCGCGTTCCGCTCATAGGCGACGACGACACCGGGCTCCACGGCCAGGACGTTGCAGCCGTCGTCCCACTGCTCCCGCTCGGCGGCGTGCACGTCCTGGGTGGCGGTGAGCACCCGGATCCGGTCCAGGCCGAGGGCCGCGGCGATGGCGCGGTGCATGTGCTCGGGCGGATGGTCGGTGACCTTCAGCTCACGGGGGCCGCTGCCCGGCTCGATCGTGTACGAGCGGAGCATGCCCAGACCGGCGTACTTGGTGAACGTGTCCCCGTCGACCATCGTCATCACCGTGTCGAGGTGCATGAACGCCCGGCGCTTGGGCATGTCCAGCGCCACGATCGTCCTGGCCGACCCCGCGTCGAAGAGCCCTCTGGCCAGCATCTCCACGGCCTGCGGGGTGGTGCGCTCGCTCATCCCGATCAGGACGGCTCCCTTCCCGATGACGAGCACGTCGCCGCCCTCGATGGTCGACGGATAGTCGTCCTGTCCCTCGGACCAGTGGTGGAAGGCGCCCGCCTCGGGTCCGGTGAACAGCGGATGGTGCCGGTAGATCGCCTCGAAGTGGACGGTCTCGCGCTGCCGGGCGGGCCACCGCATCGCGTTGATCGACACCCCGTCGTAGATCCAGGCCGAGGTGTCCCTGGTGAAGATGTGGTTCGGCAGGGGGCTCAGCAGGAAGTCGTCCAGTCGCATGACGTGGAAACGGACCGAGGTCGGCTCGGCGTGCCGCTCCAGGAACTCCCGCTTCGTCATCCCGCCGATCAGGGCCTCGGCGAGCTCGGCGGCGGGCAGCTCCTCGAAGGCGGCACGCAGGTGTTCGGTGGCGAGCGGGCCGTACTCCTTCTCCGCGAAGACCCGGTCGAGCACGAGCCTGCGCGCCACCGGGATGTCGAGGGACTGGCGGAGCAGATCGCCGAAGAGGTGGACGTCCACCCCCCGGTCGCGCAGGACGTCGGCGAACCCGTCGTGCTCCTCGCGGGCACGCCGCACCCACAGCACGTCGTCGAACAGCAGCGCGTCCTTGTTGCTGGGTGTGAGCCGCTTCAGTTCCAGATCGGGGCGGTGCAGGATGACGCGGCGCAGCCGCCCGGCCTCGGAGTCGACATGGAATCCCATGTCCTCATCCTCACCACGCGGAGCGCCGTTCACCCCCGCGAACCGCCAGCCGATTCGCGATTGCGCCACGGCACGGACGGAGCCGGCTCCCCGGCGCGCCGACGCCGCCGCCGGACGCGCCGGCGACCGAGACTGGGCTGCGTCAGCACACCCGCGCCGTCCGGGAACTCCCGGAGGCGCCCCGTTCACGCCTCCTCGTGCGGCGGCGTCCCGGTCCGCGGCCCCGGCGAGGCGGCCGAGGGCCCGGACGTCTGCTCGCCGGATCGCTTCACCCCGTGCCCCCGACGCCTCACGACCCGCCGCACCCCCTGCCCCGACGCCTCACGACCCCCGCACCCCCGTGGGCCCCAGGCCTCGCGCCCCCCCACGCCGAAGGAGAACTCCCCCATGCCGACCAGCACACCACTGCCCCCCGTCGTCGCCGCGTTCCTGGACGCCGCCAACGCCCAGGACACCGCCGCCTGGCTGCGGACCTTCGCTCCGGACGGGGCCGTCGACGACTGGGGGCGGGTCTTCACCGGGTACGAGGCGGTACGCGCCTGGAGCGAGGCGGAGTTCATCGGCGCCCACGTCACCCTCGACGTCACCGAGGTGTCGGCCGGTCCCGGGGACGAGGACGTCACCGTCCTGGCGCAGGTCGGCGGCGACGGCTACAACGGTTCCTCGCACTTCGCCTTCACCGTCCGCGACGGCCTCATCGCCCTGATGCGCATCACCGCCTGATCGCGGCGGAAGGACCAGGACGTCCCCGCGGGCGGCAGGTGCCCGCGGGGACGTGACCGACTACAGCCGGGGGTCGACCGGCTCCGACTCCAGGGCGAGCACCGCGAAGACGGCCTCGTGGACCCGCCACAGCGGCTCGCCCTCGGCCAGCCGGTCCAACGCCTCCAGGCCGAGCGCGTACTCGCGCAGGGCGAGCGAGCGCTTGTGGCCGAGGAACCGCGAGCGCAGCCGCTCCAGGTTGTCCGGCCGCGTGTACTCCGGACCGTAGATGATCCGCAGGTACTCCCGGCCGCGCACCTTGATGCCCGGCTGGACCAGCCTCCCCTTGCCGTCCCTCACGAGGGCGTCGAGCGGCTTGACGACCATGCCCTCGCCGCCGCGGCCGGTCATCTCCAGCCACCAGTCGACACCGGAACGCACGGAGTCCTCGTCCGCCGTGTCGACAACGAGCCGCCGGGTGACCTGGAGCAGACCCGTCGGGTCGTGCTCGACCAGGCGGTCCAGCCAGGCCAGCTGCTCGTCGTGGGGCACCGAGGTGAGCGAACGGCCCTGCACGGCGAGGATCTGGAACGGTGCGAGGCGGACCCCGTCGAGCCCCTCCGTGCTCCAGCAGTAGCGGCGGTACGCCTCGGTGAACGCCGCGGCGTCCTCGGCGCGACCCCGCTGACGACCGGCGAGAGAGCCGACGTCCACACCACGGGCGGCCGCTGCGGCCAGGGCCTTCTCCGCGACGGGCAGGGCCGCGCCGGCCGCCGCGCCCACCGCCGCGTACTGCGAACGGAGGAGCCCGGCCGCCTTGAGGGACCACGGCATCAGCTCGGCGTCGAGCACCACCCAGTCGGTGTCCCACTCGTCCCACAGTCCGGCGGCCGTGATCGCGGTGCGCAGCCTGCCGAGCACGACCTCGGTCAGCGCCTCGTCGTCCAGGAAGGGCCGCCCGGTGCGGGTGTGCAGCGCGCCGGTGGGGCTCCCCCCGGCACCCGCGGCGTCGGAGGTGCCCCCGGTGCCGAAACGCTCACGCGCGGCGTCGGCGTCACGGCACACCAGCGCGACGGCGCGCGAGCCCATGTGCTTCTCCTCGCAGACGACCCTGGCGACGCCGTCCGCGCGGTACTGCGCGAACGCCTCCGCGGGATGCTCCAGGTAGCCCTCCTCGTGGGAGGTGGCCGTCGGCGCCATCGTCGGCGGGAGATAGGTCAGCAGTCTCGGGTCGACGGCGAACCGGCTCATGACCTCCAGCGCCGCCGCGGCGTTCTCCTCCCGCACCGCGATGCGCCCCATGTGACGGGTCTCGACGGCACGCCGCCCCTGCACGTCGGCGAGGTCCAGCGGACGGCCCTCCCGCCCGCCGGGCGCCTCGGTGGTCAGCGGCTTGACCGGCTCGTACCAGACCCGCTCGGCCGGTACGTCGACGATCTCGCGCTCGGGCCAGCGCAGCGCGGTCATCTTTCCGCCGAACACCGCTCCGGTGTCCAGGCACAGCGTGTTGTTGACCCAGGAGGTGGTGGGGACGGGGGTGTGGCCGTAGACCACGGCGGCCCGGCCCCGGTAGTCCTCCGCCCACGGGTAGCGCACCGGCAGGCCGAACTCGTCCGTCTCACCCGTCGTGTCGCCGTACAGGGCGTGCGACCGGACCCGTCCGGAGGTGCGCCCGTGGTACTTCTCGGGCAGTCCGGCGTGGCAGACGACCAGCTTTCCGCCGTCCAGGACGTAGTGGCTCACCAGTCCGTCGATGAACTCCGCGACGCGCCGGCGGAAATCGGGGTCCCTCTCGTCCTCCCGCTCCAGCTGCTCGACGGTCTCGGCGAGGCCGTGGCTGTGCTGGACCTTGCGCCCCTTGAGGTAACGGCCGAGCTTGTTCTCGTGGTTGCCCGGCACGCACAGCGCCTGACCCGCCGCGACCATCGCCATGACCCGGCGCAGGACGCCGGGGCTGTCGGGACCGCGGTCCACGAGGTCACCCACGAAGACGGCGGTACGGCCCTCGGGGTGCACCCCGTCCTCGGCGTAGCCGAGCTTGCCGAGCAGGGACGCCAACTCGGAGCTGCAGCCGTGGATGTCCCCGATGATGTCGAAGGGGCCGGTGAGGTGGCGGAGGTCGTTGTAGCGCCGCTCCAGCACCACTTCGGCCGAGCCGGCCTCCTCCTCGGTGCGCAGGACGTGCACCTTGCGGAAGCCCTCACGCTCCAGGCCCCGAAGCGAGCGGCGCAGTTCGCGGCGATGGCGCTGGACCACGTGGCGGGGCATGCCGGCTCGGTCGGGCCGGCCCGCGTTGCGCGCCAGGCACAGCTCCTCGGGCATGTCCAGGACGACGGCGATGGGCAGCACGTCGTGCTGACGAGCCAGCTGGACGAGCTGCTTACGGCTCTCGGACTGGACGTTGGTGGCGTCGACGACGGTGAGGCGTCCCGCGGCCAGGCGCTTGCCCACGATGTAGTGCAGGACGTCGAAGGCGTCCCCGCTGGCGCTCTGGTCGTTCTCGTCGTCGGCGACGAGTCCGCGGCAGAAGTCCGAGGAGACGACCTCGGTCGGCTTGAAGTGCTTGCGGGCGAAACTCGACTTGCCCGAACCGCTGGCCCCGATGAGTACGACGAGGGACAGGTCGGTCACCGGCAGCGTGCGAGGGGTACTGGTGCTGGTCATGCGGCCTTCTCCTCCTTCGTGGTGGTAGTGGCGGGGAGCTGCGGGGTGTCGGCGGGCAGCGGGCTCTCCGTGGGCCCGGCGTCCTCGGTGGACCGGGGGGTCCGGGTGCTCCGGGCGTCCGTGCCGGTCCCGTGCGGTGCGCGGCCGTCCGCACCGGCCATCGTGAACACGGCCATCTGTGTGGGCGGGCCCACTTCGGGGTCGTCGGGTCCCACGGGTACGAACTCCACCGTGTAGCCGTGGCGTGCCGCCACCTGCCCCGACCAGTCGCGGAATTCCTCCCTGGTCCACTCGAAGCGGTGGTCGCCGTGGCGTACGTGCCCGGCCGGGAGCGTCTCCCAGCGGACGTTGTACTCCACGTTGGGCGTGGTGACGAGCACGGTGCGCGGGCGGGCCGAGCCGAACACCGCGTATTCCAGGGCCGGGAGCCGCGGCAGGTCGAGGTGCTCGACGACTTCGCTGAGCACGGCGGCGTCGTAGCCCTTCAACTGCTTGTCCGTGTAGGTCAGGGCGCCCTGCCGCAGGGCCACGCGGCCCGCCTGACGCTCGCCCATGCGGTCGAGTTTCAGCCGGCGTGCGGCGACCGTCAGGGCGCGCATCGACACGTCGACCCCCACGATCTCCGTGAAGTGCACGTCCTTGAGCAGTTCCTGCACCAGCTGCCCCTGTCCGCATCCCAGGTCGAGCACCCGGCGCGCGTCGGCGGCCCTCAGCGCCTCGACGATCGCCTCGCGGCGCCGGCCGGCGAGCGGCACGGGACGCTCCTCCGTGTCGGTGGTCTCGTCCACCGCGTTGTCGACGCTCTCCACCTCCAGGTCGTCGGACTCGGCGAGCCGCACCAGCTCCAGGCGCTCCGTCGCCTGCCGGGTGAGACTCCAGCGGCGGGAGAGGTAGCGGCTGGTGATCAGCTTCTGCTCAGGATGTCCGGCCAGCCAGCCCTCTCCGGCCCTCAGCAGTTTGTCGACCTCGTCGGGGGCCACCCAGTAGTGCTTGGCGTCGTCGAGGACCGGCAGCAGGACGTACAGCTGACGCAGCGCGTCCTGGAGGCGGAGCTCCCCCTCCAGTACCAGGCTCACATAGCGCGAGTCGCCCCACTCCGGGAACTGCTCGTCGAGCGGCACGGTGAGGGCCTCGACGCGTGTCCAGCCGAGCGGCGCGAAGAGCTTGTGCACCAGTTCCGCGCCACCACGTGCGGGGAGGGCGGGTACCTCGATCCGCAGGGGCAGGGGCTCCGCGGCACGTTCGGGCATCGCCCGGCACGCCCCGTTCAGCGCGGACTTGAACACGGTCGACATCGCGACGGAGAGCAGCGACGACGCGGCGTACGGCCGGTCGTTGACGTACTGCGCGAGCGCCGCGTCGGGCGCTCCGCCGCGGCCCTTCCCCTTGCCCCGCCGCACCAGCGCCACCGGGTCCACCTCCAGCAGCAGGGCTGCCGTGCACCGCTCGGGCGACGCCTCGGGATAGAAGACGTGGGCCGTGCCGTGGGAGGTCGAGAACGTCTGGGACTTGTCGGGATGTTTGTGGAGGAGGAACCCCAGGTCAGTAGCCGGGTGCTGCTCGTCGCCAGTGGTTGAGATCGTCAGGAACACATGACCGAGTATGTGTGTCGGCGGGCCTGTTGCGACAGCGGATTACCAGGACATGCGGGCTTCCACCGACGGTGTGAGCCCCGGCGAAGCCCCGGCGAAGCCTCGGCGAAGCCCCGCGCATCCCGCCGCGCGGCACGCGCCAGGACCCACAGCGGGGGCAGGCGGGTCGCCGGGCCGACCGGACGTGCCGGCGCCGTCCCGTTCGACGGCGCCGGCACGGGTGAGTGACAGAGTTACCTGCCCCGTGACGGGTAGTGCATGGTCACGAATGTCTCTCGCTTAACAATCACAGCCTTCTCCTTGTGCAGACGCAGGACGAGCGCCTTCCTGCCGTCCTGGTTCACCCCTTCCTCAATTGCGGGAATTTCGGCGGTCCTGCCGTTCCACAGTCTCAGATGGTCACCCGCCTTCAACTTCTTCGCCTGCTTGCGTAGTGGTGTGTCGATGTCGTTTCCTCCTCTCCTCGATGTCCTTTCATCATCTCACCCACCACTGACAAACAAGAGTTACTCATTCCGCTTCTGGAACGGCTGTACGCCAACCGAAACCACCGGTGTCCCGCGCCCGTTCACACCCTGCCGGTGGCCACCGCGACGGCGTCACACCACTCGTCCCACCGCTTCCGGCGTACCGTCCGTGCGCGGTCGGTACGCGCGAGCACGCCGCCACTCGTAGGCGCCCGGGGCGGTCTCCACGGCCTCCTGAGGCCAGGC
This sequence comes from Streptomyces sp. NBC_00178, assembly GCF_036206005.1. Classification (NCBI taxonomy): domain Bacteria; kingdom Bacillati; phylum Actinomycetota; class Actinomycetes; order Kitasatosporales; family Streptomycetaceae; genus Streptomyces; species Streptomyces sp. NBC_00178. The sequence goes on along the minus strand of NZ_CP108143.1, from coordinate 5,718,605 downwards.
CGCCCGGACGTGCCCGAGCCGTTCCTCCAGCTCATCGGTCCATCCACCGGCCACGCGCACCGGAACGCGGACCGATGTTCCCGATCCGGCCACGTCCTCCACCACGACCACCGCGACCCCGTCCTGTCCGGAGGATGCGAAGCGGATCCCGGGATTGCGTCCGTCGTCCATCCATGTGGCGCTCCGCCCTGCGGCGAGCTCGCCCAAGACCTGGGCCCAGTCGTCCAGATCGGTCGGCGCCAGACACACTTCCAGGCGTCCATGAGCAAACGCGCTCGTCACGACGACCTCCACATCGAGAAAGTCGTGCCAGGGCAATACCCCGGGCATGCGGCGGCCCAGGACACCAATCCTGAGACTGTTTTCCCCATCGGTCAGGTGGACGAGATCCACCCTGCCGCCTTCGGCCATTCCCACTCCTCCACTCTCACCGGGTGCCGACATCATGCAGGCGCCGCGCAGCCGAGGACTGTCCGGTACCCGGCATCGCGCGAGCAGTTCCACGGACACGTGGCCAGGTCCGCCTGCGGCGGCCACCGTGTGCCCGCGCCTGGATGGCGCACGGGGTGCTGCTCACGCTCGCGGCACCGGTCGTTCCGGCGCCGATGGGCCTCCTCGTCGTGGCGGAGGCGCTCATGATCGCGGCGGCGGTGCTCCTGGGGATCGTCATCGAGCGCGTCACCGTGCCGCAGACGGCCGGGTCCGACGCCACCGCGTCCGTCAGACCTCTCGCCCAGGCATGAGGCGGCTTCCCTGAGGGCTCCCTCACGCGTCGGGACCGTACACGGAGGAGAGTTCGGGTGGAGCTGTCCGCCCGGCAGGACCGCTCGGCCGGTCGACCACTTCGCCGGTGGTGGAGGCACGACGCCGATGGCCCGGCAGTGCACTGCCTGATGGCGGGGCGAGGCCCGGCACCGCACTGCACTGCACTGCACTGCCTGATGGTGCGGCACGGCGCCCCCGCATGATGAAGCCGGGCCGTTCAGGCTCCCGGCCGCACCACCCGCCCGGCCAGTTCCTCGATCTCGCGCGGGCCCACCCGGCAGCAGCCGCCGATCAGGCGCGCGCCCGCGCGCTGCCAGTCCCGCACCCGGCCCGCCGCGAAGGTGCTGCTCCCCGTCCACCTCCGGGCGCTGGTGTCCCACCGCTCCCCGCTGTTCGGATAGACCACCACGGGCTTGCCCGTCGCGGCCGCCGCCTCCACCGCAGGGTCCGCGTCGGCGGGGTCGCAGCAGTTGACGCCGACCGCGACCACCTGGTGCATGCCCGCGACGAGCCCGAAGGCCTCCTCCAGGGGTTGTCCGGCCCGGGTCCGGCCGTCCGCGACGCTGTACGACAGCCACACCGGCACTCCGAGACCCTCGACCACCCGCAGCAGCGCCTCGGCCTCGTCGATGTCGGGCACCGTCTCCAGGGCCAGCACGTCGGGACCCGCCTCGGCCAGCGCCTCCGCCCGGGGGCGGTGGAAGCGCTCCAGCTCGCGGACGGACAGCCCGTACCCGCCCCGGTACTCGCTGCCGTCCGCGAGCATCGCCCCGTACGGCCCGATCGAGGCGGCGACCCACTGGTCCCGTCCGGTCACCTCTCCCGCGCGGCGCGCCCACTCCACGCTCCCGGCCATCAGCTCGGCGGCCCGCGCCCGGCCGATCCCCCGTCGGCCGAATCCCTCGAACGTGGCCTGGTAGCTGGCGGTGATCAGCACCTGCGCCCCGGCCCGCGCGTAGGCCGTGTGGGCCGCCTCGATCTGCTGGGGTGCGTCGGCGAGCAGCCGGGCCGACCACAGCGCGTCGGACAGGTCGCAGCCCTGCGCCTCCAACTGGTTGGAGAGTCCGCCGTCCAGGAGGACCGTCCCCTCGGCGAGTGCCTCGCCGAGGGGACGACGGGACGGAACCCCAGATGTCCGTGCGGTGTTCACGGCCGCTCCTCGCTCGTGTGATTCCGTCGGCGGGCCTCCGCCGTCCCCCACCGGTCTCGCCGCGCCCTGGGGCGTCAGCGCAGCTGCGACTGCACCTGCGACGAGATCAGCTCCAGGTGGTCCAGGTCGTCGAGGTCCAGCACCTGGAGGTAGATGCGGGAGGCGCCGATCGCGGCGAAGCGGCCGATCTTGTCGACGACCTCTCCGGGCGAGCCGGCCAGTCCGTTCGCCTTGATCTCGTCGACGTCCCGCCCGATCGCGGAAGCCCGCCGTGCCACCTCCGCGTCGTCCTTGCCGACGCAGACGACCAGGGCGTTGGAGTACACCAGGTCGTCGGGCGCGCGGCCCGCGGCGACGGCCGCGTCCCTGACCCTGCCGAACTGCTTCTCACTGTCCTCGAGGGAGGCGAACGGGATGTTGAACTCGTCGGCGTACCGTGCGGCGAGGCGAGGCGTACGGACGGCGCCGTGGCCGCCGATCAGCACCGGGATCCTCGCCTGGGCGGGCTTCGGCAGCGCGGGTGAGTCGGTCAGCTGGTAGTACGTGCCGTCGTAACTGAAGGTCTTGCCGGTCTCCGTCTCCCAGAGGCCGGTGACGATGGCCAGCTGCTCCTCCAGCCGGCCGAACTTCTCCTTGGGGAACGGGATGCCGTAGGCCTTGTGCTCCTCCTCGAACCAGCCCGCGCCGAGGCCCAGCTCGACGCGGCCGCCGGACATCTGGTCGACCTGGGCGACCTGGATGGCCAGCACTCCGGGCAGGCGGAAGGTTCCGGCCGTCATGAGGGTGCCCAGGCGGATCCGCTTGGTCTCGCGCGCCAGTCCGGCCAGGGTGATCCACGCGTCCGTCGGCCCGGGCAGGCCGTCCCCGGAACCCATGCGCAGGTAGTGGTCGGACCGGTAGAAGGCGTCGAAGCCGAGGTCCTCGGCGGCCTTGGCGACGGTGAGCAGGGTGTCGTAGCTCGCCCCTTGCTGGGGCTCGGTGAAGATTCGAAGATCCATGCCTCCATCCTGCACCTTCGGGACCTGCGCGTCCGCCTCCCGTACCCCGCCCCGGCCGGGGCTCCGGTGACGCGACCGGTCACCCCTCACGGCCGGCCTCCCACCGGGTCCGCCGGCCCCCGGATCACCCCGTACGGTCCGTCCCGCTCACCGCCCGGGTCCCTCTCCCGCTCGTGCTCGGCGAGCCGTCGCAGCATCCCGTGCACGCGGTCGACCGACTCGTCGGCTGCGTCTATGGCCTCGATGCACTGCCAGTAGAGCCCTTCCTCGTCCGTCCCGCAGGCGACGCCCACGAGCGCGATGCCCACCTCGCCGAGGTAGTGCGCGAGGGCGGCCAGTGCCCCGGCGACATCCGTCACCGCGGTGAGCTGCGACGCCCGCACGCCCCCGGCGATGACGACGGGGTGCTCGGACACGGGACCGCCCGGGGCGCCCGTGTCACTGAGCTCGCCCGCCTCGGTCCGCACCTCCGCGGGCCCGCAGCGGGCCAGGTGGCCCCCCATCGCCCGGGCGAGCACCTGCGCCTGCCACGCCTCCGCCATGACGGCGGGCACGTCCGCGCTGTCCGCCAGGGCCCTACGGCCCGCCTCGATCAACCGCTCCGCTTCCATGCGATCTCCCCCGTCGCCGCTTCCGTCGCCGCTGTTGCCACCGATGCCGGTCGCCGTACCGCCGGTACGAAAAGCCCACTCACCCTCTTCATTACCCACAGTGAGGTGCGTGGCACACGAAAGCCAGAGGAAATCGGAAATCTGTGGACAGGATATCGAATGTGGATAAGTCGATCACTCCGAAGAGTGACGATGCAGCCCTTCAGTGCCTTGAGCGGCCGGGAAACGCACCTCGTTCCGGTCGATCTTGGCCGCGAGGGCCGCCAGCACGTCGATGCCCAGGACCTCGCAGAACTGCAGCAGATAGGCCAGGACGTCGGCGACCTCGTCCTCGACGCGGAACGCCGTGCCGGGGTCGTCCATCACCCGCGCCGACTGCTCCGGGGTCAGCCACTGGAAGATCTCCTGCAGTTCGGCGGCCTCGACGCCGAGGGCGGCGACCAGGTTCTTGGGCGTGTGGTAGGGCTGCCAGCCACGCGAGACCGCGAAGTCGGCCAGCCTCCGCTGGAGTTGTGCTGCGTCGAATTCCGTCACGGTGCCAGGTCTACCACTGTCACACCGGCCGCCTCGCGGGCCGCGTCCGCGGCCGCCTCGCCGACCGTGCCCAGGAGCCGTGTGTGGCCGCCCGCACAGACTGCGGCGGCCAGGGTCAGCAACTCCCGGATCTGACGCGTGTCCAGGTTCCGGTCGAGCCCGTCGGCGAGGACCGTGACCGCCTGCATGGCCGACGGAACCTCGGTGTGCGGGTCGGACGCCATGGCCTGGGAACCGGTCAACAGCGCCAGCGTCAGGCCCAGATACCGCAGCTCGCCGTCGCCGAGCCGGCCGAGGGGGGTGCCGCGGCCCGGTCCGCGGTCCATCCGGGCCCGCACCGTGCCGTCGGCCAGCCGCTCGGCGCTCAGGCCCGTCACCGGCCCCACGCACCCGGTGTCCGCACCGGCGACCAGACGGGCGTGCCGTCGCGCGCACAGCGTGCGGGTGCGGTCGAGCACCTCCGCGAGGTTTCCGCAGTCCGAGGTCAGCCGCCCGTCCCCTGCCTGCACGGCGGCGCGCATCCGCTCCGGCAGCGGATCGCAGACGAAGACGGACCGCAGAGCCACCACGACCTGTTCCGCGGCGGCCAGCACCCGCAGTTCGCCGTCCGTCGTGCCCGCCACCCGCAGGGGTAGGAGCGCCGTGCCCAGCCGGTCGCCCGGAAAGGGCGCGCGCGTCACCGGGACGGTCCCGGCCGTGTGCCAGGCGGCCTGGACCGTGGCGCGCCGGGGGTCCCTCAGCGCCGTGCTCAGCAACGTCCCCTCATGGTCCGCCAGCCGCTCGCCGACGATGCGCAGCGCGGGTTCCGCCTGGACGGCCAGATCCAGCCTCACTCGGCCGGCCGGACCGTCCACCGTGCAGCCGAGCCTGAATCCGCGTCGGCCCTGCGCGTCCGCGCCCGCCCACTCCGGTACCCAGGCGGCCGGGTCGGGGAACACCTCTTCCAGCTGGTCACCGGCGGCGAGCCGTGCCAGCGCCTCGTATCCCCGTAACGCAGTCGACTTGCCCGATCCGCTGCCTCCGGTGAGCAGGGTGAGCGGACCGAGCGGGATGACGGTGCGGCGGTGCGAGGCGAAGGCGTCCAGCCGCGCCTCGCCGACGCGGGGTCGGGCGGGGCGGGCCGCGCGGGACGGCGGCGGGGCCGTCTTCCCCTGGGGGATCACAGTCATGAGCGGACCGTACGCACGCCCCCGCGCGGTGAACCGTTCCGCCCGCGCGACCTTCCTACGATTGGGGTACGCCCGCCGCGGTGACCCCTTCGACCTCCATGCCGACCGGCGCGAGCAGGAAGACGTTGCGGTCGACCCGGTGCATGCCGCTGCCCAGCCCGAACACCACCCCGCTGCTGAAGTCCAGGATGCGCTTGGCCACGTCGCTCTCGGCACCGGTGAGGTCCAGCAGGACCGGAATCTGCGCCACCAGGTACTCGGCCACCTCACGCGCGTCCGCGAACACCTGCACCCGCAGGACGACGAGGCGCCGCTGATCGGCGGCGTCGCGCTGTTCGGGGACCGTGCGGTGATCGACCCGGGACGGCCACTCGTTGCGCCCCCTCAGGGGTACGACCTGGGCGAGCCCGTCCCACTGTTCGTCGGTGGCGTCGTACCTGTCGTACCTGTCGTACCTGTCGTACCTGCTCACAGAACCACCCCGTCCGTAAGCCGGTTGGCTGTGCGCCGGCTGCGCTCGCTGTTCATCGGGCAATTCTCTCGTCCCTCACCCGTTCGGCGTACCACCGACACGGTCCGGAACGTGATCGACAGCTTCATGTGTACCTGGATGCCCCGCTTCGGGGAGCGTGTCGAGCGGGGTGAAGCGGACCGGGAGGTGGGCCGGCGCGCGGTGGAAGGGGCCCGGACGCCAGACCAGTTCGCCCGGTTCCACGGCGAGTTCGAGGTCGCAGAGCTGGCTGGTGAGCTCCTCGATCGCGGTCATGGCCATCAGCAGGGCCGGCTGTCTGGCCGGGCACCGGTGGGGCCCGGTCGACCAGGCCAGGTGAGCACCGTCACCCGAACGCACCGCCCGGTCCGAAGCGGACGGCGGCGACTGGGTGTTGGCGGCGGCGAAGGAGACCAGGACCAACTGCCCGGCGCGCAGGGCGACCCCGTGGAACTCGGTGTCGTGACGCGGGTAGTGCGCCCCCATGTTGGCCAGCGGCGGATCGCGCCAGAGCACGTCGTCGATCGCCTCCCGCGCGGTCGTGGCGCCGCCGTGCAGCACTCCACCGTAGCCGGGGTCGCCGAGCATGCGCAGGAGGGCGTTGCCGATCAGGTTCGTCGTCGGGTCGTGGCCCGTGCTCATGATGAGGGTGATCTGGCGCACGGCTTCGTCGTCGTCGAGGCCGGCGGGGTGCTGGAGCAGGTAGGTGGTGAGGTCTCGGCGCGGCCTGGACCGCCGTTCGGCGACGAGCGCGGCGACCACTCCGACGAGGTCGTCGTAGGCGGCGGCCGCGTTCCCGGTCGAGTCCATCATCCCGGCGATGCCCCGGACCACGCGCCCGGTCGCTCCCGAGTCCACGCCGAAGGCGGCGGTGAAGACGTGGAGGGGCAGGCGGCGCGCGTACTCGGCGATGAGGTCGCAGCTGCCGGTGGCCGCGAATCCCGCGATGAGCCGCCGGGCCACCGCGGTGACCTCGGAGCGCAGCAGGTGGGGTTCGATCAGCGCGAGGGTGTCGTTGATGGCGTCCCGGTAGCGCGCGTGCACCTCGCCGTCGGTGAAGAGCGCGGTGGGACGGTGGCCGAGCACGGGCAGGACTGGGGAGTCGGCCGGTATCCCCGCCTGCCAGGCACGCGGGTCCTTGGTGAAGGTTTCGGTGTCGCGCAGCAGGTCGACGGCGGCCTGGTAGTCCACGACCAGCAACGCGTCGACGTCGGGGGCGATACGGACCCGGGCGAGCGGACCCTGGTCGCGCAGCCGGCGGTAGTGGCCGTGCGGGTCGGCGGCGAAGCCGGGGCCGTACAGGGCGAGCGGCTCGTGCCCGTACGCGGCGGGGGCGGGTGAAGTGGCGGGTACGGGCGGTGTCATGAGGGTTCCTGGGGCGCGGGCAGCCGGGTGAGCGCGTGTTCGGCGAGGGCGATCAGGGCGTCGATGCTGCCCCGGCGCTCGCGGGCGTCGCACTGGATCAGCGGGGTGCGGGGGCCGAGGTCGAGGTGCTTGCGCAGGACCTCGTCCGGGTGGGAGGGGGCGTCGGGGAAGTGGTTGACGGCGACGGCGTACGGCAGACCCTGCTCCTCCACCATGTCCATGACCGCGAAGGAGTCCTCGAGCCGGCGGGTGTCGACGATGACCAGCGCGCCGAGAGCGCCGCGCGCGATGTCCTCCCAGAGCGGCAGGAAACGCTCCTGGCCGGGCGTGCCGAACATGTAGAGCACCAGGTCGTCCTGCACGGTCAGCCGGCCGAAGTCGACGGCGACCGTGGTCGTGGTCTTGTCCGGCAGCCCCGCGGTGTCGTCGAGCCCTTCGCTGGACCGTGTCATGGCCTCCTCGGTGTGCAGGGTCGGGATCTCCGACAGGGTGCGGATCAGGGTCGTCTTGCCCACGCCGAAGGGACCCGTGACGACGAGCTTCATCAGGGTCTCGGCAGCACTCGGCAGGTAGCCGACGCCGCCCCGGTCAGTGGAGTGAACGGAGTCCAACGAGCAGCCTCTCGACGAGCGACCGGTCGATCTCACCGGCACGGGGTATCGGTGGTCGAGCGTGCAGATGTCCCGCGGCCACGAGGTCCGTGGCCAGGAAGACCGTGGCGCTGACCGGCAGGTCCAGATGTGCGGCGCACTCGACGACGGTCAGGGCCCCGGGTTCCAGGAGCTCGCACAGCCTCCGCTGTTCCGAGCCGACGTCCGGCGGCACGTGCGCGTCCGTGCGGACGAGCACGGCAAGGCGGTCGAGTGCGGGGCCGGTGGGCACGGGACGGCCACCGGTGACCAGATAGGCGGGGATCAGGCGACGCCCTGGGCCAGGGGTCATGGCCGGTCGGCAGCGTCCGGTTGGCGGGTGGGGGCGTGCATGGCCCTGGTCAGCGCGGTGACCTGCACCTGCATCTGGTAGGCGATGTTGCCCAGGTGCGCGTCGGGCGCGGCGAACAGCGCCAGCGTCGTGTTCCTGCCCGCGGGTACGACGACGGCGAAGCCCAGGTCGGACTCCACGACCGTCTGCGCCAGGCGCGGCGACTGCGCCTCCGTGAACGCGGTGGTGAAGGCGCGGGCGGCCGCGTGCAGGGTGGCCGTCATGGCGGCGACGCGCTCGGCGGACGCACGGTCCAGGCCGGGCGACGCGCCCTCGACGAGCCCGTCGCCGGTCGCGACCACGGCGTGCTGTACTCCGGGCAGTTCCAGCAACGGGGTCAGCACCCAGGCGAGATCACCGGTGGTGGGAGTGGTGCTCACGTCTCGTCGTCTCCTTGGTCGTCCGATGAGGATGCTGAGGGTGCGGGCGCCGGCGCGGGAGCCTGCCTGCCGCTGAGGGTGCCCTCCTGGAGGGCGGTCCAGGCGGCTCCGGCCTGTTCCGGGGTCCGGAGCACCGGCTCGTCGTCCACCGCCCGTGCGGAGGCGGCGGGCGTGCCGGGCGCGTCCGTCCTGCGGGAGCGGCGGCGACGGGTGGGCAGCCCGGTGGCAGGGCCGCCGCCGTCCGGCGTGTCGGGGGTGGTTCGCGCGCCGGGGTCGCCGGCCGCCCCGGCCCCTGCCGGTTCGTCCGCGGCGGCGGCAGCGGGAGCGGGGCCTGCCTCCACGGCGGCGGGAGCGGGGCCTGCCTCTGCGGCGGCGGGAGCGGTGTCCGCCTCTGCCGCACGCGCGTCAACGGGCTTCGGCGCGAGCACGGACAGGGTGCGGTCGTCGTCCATCACCGTGAGCAGGTGCGCCGGGATCCGGAGCATGGCGCGCATCCCTCCGTACGGTGACGGCTCGATGTGGCAGCTGAAGCCGTAGCGCGCGATGAGTCGCCCCACCACGGCGAAGCCGGTCCGCGGCGGGTCGCCGAGTTCGGTGAGCAGGACCTCGGCGGGTCCGGTGAGCAGTGCGCGGGCCCTCTTCAGCGCGTCGTCGTCCATGCCGATGCCCGCGTCGTCGACCAGGATGAGGGCGCCGCGGCCGGCGGTCTGCTGGACCGTGACCGGCACTTCGGTGTCCGGGTGCGAGTACGCCGTGGCGTTGGCCAGCAGCTCGGCGAGCGCGATGGCGAGGGGCTCGGCCGCCCGGGCGACCAGGGCGAGCCGCTCCTGGCGGAGGTGGTTGGCGACCTTGACGCGTTCGTATCCGGCCACCCTGGACTGGGCACCGAGCACGACCTCGACGAGCGGGGAGTTCTGGCGGGCGAGCCCGGGCCACGCGTCGCACAGCACGGCCGTGGCCTGGGTGCGGCGCAGTGCCAGTTCGTTGCGGAAGTCGAGTTGCAGGATGCGCGGGTCGTCGTACTCGTGCTGAAGCTCCTGCAGCAGGTGCTGCGACTGGTTGAGCAGCGACTGGATCTTGGCGGAGGTGCCCCGCATGGCGGAGCGTGCCGCCGCGTCGACGCGGCGGCGTTCCTCCAGGATCGCCGTGCGCGCCGCCGCCACCGCCTCGGTCAGCAGGCGCGCGGCATCGCCTTCGATGCCGGCGGCCTCGCGCAGGCCGGGGACGACCGCGGTCCGGTGGGACAGGGCGGTGGCCGCCGCGGGGATCCGCTTCCGGGCCAGCTGGCGTATCTCCTCGGTGAGCGCGAGGGTCCTGGCCTCGGCCGCCTTGGCCTGACGTTCGGTCAGTTCGGCTCGTGCCGAGGCGCCGTAGGCGTCCCGTCTGGCCTGCTGCGTCTGTACGGCGGACCATATCGCCGCCAGGACGGCGATGAGGGCCACGATCCATGCCACCACGGCGTCACCGCGTTCCTGTTGTCGGGGACGGCTCACGGCCCGCACGGTCGCGGGGGCCGATCCGGCAGGCGCTCACGCCGGCCCGCCGGTGTACGCGGCCTCGGTCTCCCTGGCGACCTCGGCCACTTCGGCCATCACCTGGAGGACTCCCGGCATGACGGACCCGTCCAGGTGCCGGTACTCGCTCCCGATCGTCACCACCAGGCGCTCCGGAAGCCCGAGTGCCGGGTAGCGGCCCTCGGCGATCACGCGGCGGGCCGCCTCGGGTGCGGGAACGCCCCCCGCGTGCAGGGCGTGGGCACGCTCCCGGACGTACGCGAGATAGCCGATGTGCTCCCGCACCCCTGCCGGGTCGAGCACGGGTCCGTGGCCGGGCACGATCACCTCGGCGCCGGTGGCCAGGACCCGTTCGCAGGCGTCGATCACGTTGTCGAGCGGGCCGGCCCAGTGCACCGGATGGTCACCGGGCTGCCCTGGGGTGGAGGAGAAGATCACGTCACCGCTGAACACCGTGCGCTGAACCGGGAGATGGACGATGAGGTCGCCACCGGTGTGCGCGGGCGGCAGGGACGTCACCTGGACCGGGTAGTCCCCCAGGGTCAGTTCGAGTTCGCCGGTGAAGTAGGTCGTCGGCATGACCTGTTCGGTCGCCGACCAGTCGAAGGCCCCGAAGTGGCGCGCGAGGTAGGCGCCGAGCGGCGTCGCCGGGTCGCTCCCGGCCACCAGGGCGTGCTGCTGCTGCGGGGTGGGGTCGTAGTGGATGTGCTCCCGGGCTTCCCGGGTGGCGATGATCTCGGCGCCGGGCAGCACGCCGGCGCCCCAGAAGTGGTCACCGTTGGCGTGGGTGACGATCACCCGGGCGATGTCCACCCCGCCCGGCAGCAGTTTCCGGCTCTCCGCCAGGAACTGCCCCGCGAGCACCGTGTCGTAGGGGGTGTCGATCCACAGGGCGTCGCGGTCCGATACCAGGAGGCCGCAGTTGGCCAGCCCCCACCCCCGCTTCGGCGGCAGCCAGGCGTACAGGCCGCTGCCGAGGCCAACGACGTTTCCGCCCGTGATCGACATGGGGTGATTATGCCGACCCCGATCCGGCCGCGCGTTCGAACTCGGCGGTCCGGTGGGGCCCGTGACGCGAAATCGCCCCTGTCATCGGCCGACAGCCACTCTCCGGTGACGGTCCGGGGTCACCACACATCGCACCGACGGGCCATCTTCCGCCCGATATCCGGTATGCCACCCGATGCGCACCCGCGGCACGGTGAATACCCAGAAGGTGGCGACGGAACCTCATTCGGCCGACTACCCACCGAGCATGGCCGAAAACAGACCACTCGGCCAGGACGCGCGAGCGAAGCGAATGCTTGTTCTTGCTCATTTGACCCATGTAACATGCAGAATCGATCAAACGGGCGACGATTTCCTCCATGTCATCCGACCGGACGCGAGCAGCAGCGGAAGCGGAGTGCGGACATGTCCCATGTCGAGACCGAGACAGCCGGCCAGCCGGAGTGCTGGCGCCGTGCCGAGGAGACCGCCGCGGACCGGCGGGCGGCCCTGCCCGCGAGGGGTGAGCGCATCGCCGTCGTCGGCTGCGGCACGTCCTACTACATGGCGCAGGCCTGCGCCGCGTTGCGCGAGGAATCGGGTCAGGGCGAGTCGGACGCGTACGCCGCCTCGGAGTTCCCCTTCGGCCGCACGTACGACCGGGTGGTGGCTCTGACGCGTTCGGGCACCACGACGGAGGTGCTGGACCTGCTGACCCGGCTGCGGGGCTCCACCCGGACCGTCGCGGTGACCGCGGACCCGCTGACGCCGGTGATGGGCGCCGCCGACGAGGTGGTCGTCCTCGACTACGCCGACGAACGCTCGGTGGTCCAGACCCGCTTCGCCACCACCGCACTGACACTGTTCCGCGCACACCTCGGCCTGCACACCGAGCAGGCCGTACGGGATGCGGAGACCGCGCTGGCCGGACCCCTGCCCGAAGGCCTCCTGGAGGCGACCCAGTTCAGCTTCCTGGGGCGCGGCTGGACGGTCGGACTGGCCAACGAGGCGGCGCTCAAGATGAAGGAGGCGTCGCTGTCCTGGACCGAGTCGTATCCGGCGATGGAATACCGCCACGGGCCCATCAGCATCGCCACGGCCGGGACCGCCACGTGGATGTTCGGCCCCGCGCCGGAGGGCCTGGCCGAGCAGGTACGCGCGACGGGTGCGCGCTGGGTGGAGAGCGATCTGGACCCGCTGGCCGACCTGGTCCGGGTGCAGCGCCTCGCGATCGCCCGCGCGACCGCTCGTGGTCTCGACCCGGATCTGCCGCGCCATCTGACCCGGTCGGTGGTGCTCGACGGGACGGACGCGGCCTGACCCCGCGTCACGGCACGGCCGTGCACCGGGGCTCGCACGGAGCCCCGGTGCGCGGCCTGGACGGCCTGCCGGTCAGCCCTCTTCGAAGTGGGCGTCCAGCGCGGCGTCCAGTTCGGCCGTCCACTCCTTGAGGCGGCTCCGGGAGTCGGCCTCGACCTCGGCGTTGAACCAGCGGCGGCTCGACAGGTGGACCGTCACGGTGAACCGGCGCCCGAAGCGGCCCGTCTTGACCTCGACCGCGCCGATCTCCGGCCAGTCGAACTCCGCCTCCTGGTCGTCCAGCTGGAAGCGGACTCCCTCGGCGTCCACCCGGATGGATCCGCGCCGGTCACTGACCTCGAAGACGGGTCCTTCGCCGGCGGCACGCGGCTCGTCCGCGCCCGCGGCAGTCCCCTCGTCGTCGGCGATGACCGCCCCGCCGTCCCGCACCGCGTCACCGGGAGCCCCGGGGGCGTCGGCCCGGTCGTCGGCCGGCTGCCCGGGCACCGCGTCCTGGACGTCGGCCGTGTCCGGGACATCCGTCCCGTCGGCCTTGCGGGCATCCTCCGGTACCGCGTCGGCAGCCTCCGCATCCGCCTCCGTCCGCGCGGGGGCAGGGGCCGTCAGGCCTGGGATGTACGCCGGGTCTGTCCCCGCGGCGAACTCGGGCTTGGTGTTGGAATCTATGCGCTGCTCCACGGCGGGCAGTATGGACGACGAACCTGTACGAAACCAGTCGACCGGGGCCCGGAAGACATGACGCAGGTGCCGGACCACCCGCGTGGGGTGGTCCGGCACCTGCGCGCCCGGCCCGGCGCCGTATGCGGGAGAAGGGTGGTACGGGTCCCGCCGGACCCGTACCACCCTTCGTTCCCGCCCTGCCTCACACGCCGGGTGCGGGAGGGTTACGCGTCACCTGAGGCTCAGTAGGCCCCGAAGACGTTGTCGATCGAGCCGTAACGGTCGGCGGCGTAGTTGCACGCGGCCGTGATGTTGGCGACCGGGTCGTAGCTGTCCAGCGACGTGCCGGGCACGTGGTAGGCCTGGAAGGTCGGGTCGATGACCTGCAGCAGACCCTTGGACGGGATGCCCGCAGCGGCGTTCGAGTCCCAGTTGTTGATGGCCATCGGGTTACCGGACGACTCGCGCATGATGTTGCGGTGGATGCCCTCGTAGGTGCCGGGGATGCCGTGCTCGGCCATGACGGCCAGCGACTCCTTGATCCAGCCGTCGAGGTTGTTCGTGTACGCGGTCCGCTCGGCGACGGGGGCCGCGGCAGCCGGTGCGCCCTGCGCGGCGAGCTCGGTGTTGGCGCGCTCCGAACGGTCGGCACGGCCGGAAGCCCTGTTTTCGGTCCTGTCGGCCTTGTGGGACTTCGCCGGCTTGTCCGCGGACTTCTTGGCGTGCTTGCCGCCGAGGGTCAGCTCGAGGCCGGGGTGAATGAGGTCGGGGTTCGATCCGACAACCTTCTTGTTCTCCTCGTAGAGGGCCTTCCAGCCGCCGTGGACCGAATGCTCGCGAGCGATCTTGGCGAGGGTGTCGCCGACGACGACGGAATAGCTCTTGGGCGTGGCGTGCTTTGCGGCAATTCCCTGTGCGGACAGGGCAGTCGACGTCACCGTCTTTTCAGCGGCGGCCGGCTGGGCCGGGGCGGCGAAGGCACCGGTCGCGCCGATCACGGGCAGCGCGAGAGCGACTCCACCCGTGGTCACGGCGATGACGCCGCGCTTCAGCGAACTGGTCCTGGAACGAGGGTGCTTGGAAAAACCGGGCATGCTGAATTCCTCTCCGTCGCCTGCGAAGTGAGCTGTCGGGTTCGAGCTGGAGATGCCCGGCCGCATGAGCATGCGACTTCACCCCGAGCCGTCCCGGATACCGGGTCGGCACTTACTTGGGTCCCCCGCTCCTGCCGTACGAGAAGTGGTCGGGTAACCGGACGGCGGCAGGATTCGGCGTTCCATCCGGAGTGAGGGTGACCGTAGGCGAGAAATAGCGAAAGGAACAAGCCCGAAGTAATGATCCAAATTCAAGCGCAAGATCGAATTTCGTGAATTCATGTAATCCATCGCACACGGCCCCTTCCATTCCTCTTGGCGCGCAAGGGAACCGGCGAGCCCGTTCCGACGTCAGGGGGGTGCGGGGTGACGCTGGTCACTGAGTCCGATAAGGGCGTTTTGTTCCCTATCGAAGGTCCCCAGGTCACACGAAATGGCCTTTTATGGATTACGGGATCAATTACAAATAAGGGAGTAAATCGGGCATAAGGCTCACTCGTACCCGATGCAGGCATAGTGGGTGCGGTCCCGTGGAACCGATCCCGCATGACCTACAGCCCTCAGTTCCCGAACCCGCGGATCACCGTGCTGCCCGTCCAGGCCGGCGACCCGCCGTTCCGCATCGTGGAGATCGACGGAGAGGTGATCGGAACGGCGACCGAGGTGACCGACGTGCTCCTCGCCGCGGCCGCGGCCGGAATCCCCGTGCACGACCTGGACGACCCGGCTTCCGTCCGGTGGGTGGGCGGCGGCAAGCTCAGCTGGCGGCTGCACTGAACGCGGCGCGGCACGCCACCACGACGGGGCGCGGCGCGTGCGCCCGGCACCGCCGCGGACGCGGCCCGCGGACCGCCCCGGGTACCGCACGGACCCGACCGCCCTTCAAAGCCGTGCAGACCCGGGGCGGGTGCACCGGCATCCCGCTGCGGCGACGGCCGCGCCTCAGGGCCGGAGCGTGTCCGTCACCCCTCGTGGAGGGACGCCCCCGGAGCCGTGGCCCGCAGCAGGCCGAGCGTGGCGTCGAGTGCGGCTTCCAAGTGCGTGACCCGGCCGGTGGACATCAGGATGGTCACTCCCCCCTGCACGGCGGCGAGGAGCGCCGCCGCCGTCCGGTCGGCGTCCAGTCCCGCGTCCATCTGTCCGCTGTCCTGCATGCGCCGCACGCCGCGGCGGAGAGCGGACTGCCACTGGTCGATCAGCCGGGCGGTGAGCACCTGGGCGGCGGGGGTGGCCCGGCCCAGTTCGGTCATCAGCACGCCCAGCGGGCAGGTCACGCCCTGCTGCTCGTACCGGCGGACGACCGCGTCCCGCCAGTCCTGCCACGCCTCCCAGCTGCCCAGATCACCGAGGTGCGGCTCCTGGTCCTCCAGGACGAGCTCGGCCTCACGCGCGGCGACGGCGAGCAGCAGTTCCTCCTTGCCGCCGGGGAAGTAGTGGAAGATCTGGCTCTTGCTCGTCGAGGTGCGCGCGCGGATGTCGTCGAGCGTGGTCGCCGCGGCGCCTCCGGTCCGGATCTGCACCGCCGCACCCTCGACGATGCGCCTGCGGGTGGCTTCCCCCTTGGCGGTGAGCCGCAACTCACCGGGCTTCACGGACGGCATCCCGGCACCTCCAGTACTGGACTGTCCAGTCCACTCTAGTGCGGCGGTGCGGCATCCGGCCGTGGGGTCGGCGGTGCGTGTCGCGGAAGGACGGCCGGAGGCGGCCTCGGGGGGCCCGGCGGCACGCCGGTCCCGCGCCCCGGATCTCCCGTCCGTCGGCGCAAAGGCGGCGGGGCCTCAGGTCATGAGTCCGGCGGCCACCGTCGCGCCCAGCTCCCAGCACGCCTCCTCGTCGGCCTTGCCCGGCTCTCCCGTGAGGGTCACCGCCTCGGCCGCACGCCGCCAGCCGAGGCCGGTGGTGATCGCCTCGATGCCCCGGACGGCGCCGGTGACGTCGTTGCCCCCGTGCACCCAGAAGCCGAAGGGGCGGCCCTTCGTCTCGTCCAGGCACGGGTAGTAGACCTGGTCGAAGAAGTGCTTGAGTGCTCCGGACATGTACCCGAGGTTCGCCGGCGTGCCGAGCAGGTAGCCGTCGGCGGCGAGTACGTCCGAGGCCGTGGCGGAGAGCGCCGCCCGCCGCACGACCCGTACGTCCTCGATACCGTCGGCGGTCGCCCCCGCGACCACGGCTTCGAACAGCGCCTGGCAGTTGGGCGACGGCGTGTGATGCACGATCAGCAGAGTGGCCACACCCCCGAACCCTGCCGCCCCCGGCGGACGTACGCAAACCGGGGTCCGCGACTCCCGCCGGGGACCCCGGTCCACCCCGCCGTCTCAGGCCTCGGCGCGGAAACCGCGCAGGCGAAGGCTGTTGCCCACGACGAACACGGAGGAGAGGGCCATGGCCGCTCCGGCGATCATCGGGTTGAGCAGGCCGGCGGCTGCGAGCGGGAGCGCCGCCACGTTGTAGGCGAAGGCCCAGAAGAGGTTCGAGCGGATCGTGCCCAGAGTGCGGCGCGCGAGCCGTATGGCGTCGACGGCGGCCCGGAGGTCCCCCCGCACGAGGGTCAGGTCCCCGGCCTCGATCGCCGCGTCGGTGCCCGTGCCCATGGCGAGGCCCAGGTCGGCCCGGGCGAGCGCCGCGGCGTCGTTGACGCCGTCGCCGACCATGGCGACGCTCCGCCCCTGCTCCTGAAGCTTCCGGACGACGTCCGCCTTCTCCTGCGGCATCACATCGGCGACGACCTCGTCGATGCCGACCTCGGCTGCGACCGAGGACGCGACCGTCTTGTTGTCGCCGGTCAGCAGGATCGGGGTCAGCCCCAGCGCCCGCAACCGCCGGACGGCCTCGGCGCTGGTCTCCTTGACCGCGTCGGCGACCTCCAGGACCGCGCGCGCCTCGCCGTCCCAGGCCACCACGATCGCCGTCCTGCCCTTCCCCTCCGCCCGGTCCTTGACGTCCTGGAGCGGGCCGGGCAGCTCGACCGCGCGTTCCACCAGCAGCCTCTGGCGTCCCACGAGAACCGCGCGCCCCTCGACGACCCCCTGGACGCCGAGACCGGCGAGGCCGTGGAATTCCTCGGGGACGGGCAGAGCCCCCACGCGGCGGACGGCGCCCTCCGCGACGGCCCGGGCGATCGGGTGCTCGGACGCGTGCTCCAACGCACCTGCGAGCCGCAGGACTTCGGATTCGTCGGCACCTTCGGCCACATGGACCTTCAGCAGTGTCATGCGGCCCGTGGTGATGGTGCCTGTCTTGTCGAGGACGACCGTGTCGACGCGGCGGGTCGTCTCCAGCACCTCGGGCCCCTTGATGAGGATGCCGAGCTGGGCACCGCGCCCGGTACCGGCCATCAGCGCGGTGGGCGTGGCGAGCCCGAGGGCGCAGGGACAGGCGATGATCAGCACGGCGACGGCCGCGGTGAAGGCCGCCGTGAGCCCGGCCCCCGAGCCGAGCCAGAATCCGAGGGTGGCGAGTGCCAGGCCCATGACCACGGGTACGAACACGGCGGAGATCCTGTCCGCCAGCCGCTGGGCCGCCGCCTTGCCGCTCTGGGCTTCCTCCACGAGCCGGGCCGTACGGGCCAGTTGCGTGTCGGCTCCGATCCTGGTGGCTTCGACGACCAGGCGTCCGCCCGCGTTGAGCGTCGCCCCGGTGACCGGGTCCCCCGCCGAGACCTCGACGGGCACCGATTCGCCGGTGAGCATCGACACGTCCACCGCGGACGAGCCCTCGGTCACCGTCCCGTCGGTGGCGATCGTCTCGCCGGGGCGGACCAGGAAGCGGTCACCGATGCGCAGGCCCGACGTGGGCAGCCTCGTCTCCCGGCCGTCCCGCAGCACCGTGACCTCCTTGGCCCCCAGCTCCATGAGCGCCCTGAGCGCGGCGCCCGCCCTGCGCTTCGAACGTGCCTCGAAGTAGCGGCCGGCCAGGATGAAGGCCGTGACCCCCGCTGCGGCTTCCAGGTAGATGTTTCCGGCCCCGTCCCCGCGCGCGACGCTGAATTCGAAGGGGTGGGTCATGCCGGGCATTCCGGCCGTGCCGAAGAAGAGCGCCCAGAGGGACCACAGGAACGCGGCGGTCGTGCCGACCGAGATCAGGGTGTCCATGGTGGCCGCGCCGTGCCGGGCGTTGACCCAGGCGGCCCGGTGGAAGGGCCAGGCTGCGTAGGTCACGACGGGGGCGGCGAGCGTGAGGGACAGCCACTGCCAGTAGGTGAACTGGAGCGCCGGGATCATCGCCATGGCGATGACCGGCACGGCGAGCACCGCGGCGGTGATCAGCCGCTGCCGCAGCGACGTGAGCCCGGCGTCCACGGGTTCCCCGTCGGGCCGGGCGCCCGCCGCGGAACCGCTTTCGGGAGCGGCACGGGGTGGAGCCGGAGGCCGGGCCGAATAGCCGGTCGCTTCGACCGTGGCGATCAGGTCGCCGACCGAGACGTCGTCGGCGAACGTGACGGTGGCCTTCTCCGTGGCGTAGTTGACGGTGGCCTCAACCCCTTCCATGCGGTTCAGCTTCTTCTCGATCCGCGCCGCGCACGAGGCGCAGGTCATGCCACCGATGGCGAGCTCGACCCGCGCGGTATCCGGAATCGTGGGTGTCATCCGCTGCTCCTCCTCCGAAAGACGCAGATACCCCTTAGGGGTATGTGGCGATCTCCAGGGTATACCCCCTGGAGGTATACGCAAGCCGCCCGCCCCCGACCCTTCGGTCTATACCCCCCAGGGGTATAGACTCCCCCTCTTGAGCCACGGCGGGGCCTCCCGTCATGGAGTGGCAGAGAACAGGAGAGATCCCATGGACACCCTGGTGAAGATCACCGCGTTCGCAGCCGCACTCGCAGCCTCCTTCGGCGCCGCCTACGGGGTCGGGCTGCTCGCCGGACCCCAGGCCGGAGTCGTCGGATCCCCTGCGCACCCCGGCGGTCCGGCGAGCGGAACGCACCGTCCGGGAGTCGGGCCGACGGCCTCACGGACCGGCGGGCTCGGGCTCACCGAGGACGGTTACACCCTCGCCCTGCGCACCTCGCGAATGACCGCGGACCGGCCCGGAACTCTCCGCTTCGCCGTGCACGACGGGTCCGGCCGCCGGGTCACCGGCTTCCGGCGCGAGCACGGCAGGGAGATGCACCTGATCCTCGCCTCACGGGACCTGTCGACCTACCGTCATCTGCATCCCACGCGGGACTCCGACGGCACGTGGAGCACGCCCGTCGAACTGCCGGAGGCCGGTGACTACCGGGTCTTCGCCGACTTCACACCCGCCGGGAAGCGGACCCGCAACGTCACGCCGGGAGCGGACCTCGCCGTGGCCGGCCCGTACCGGCCGGCCACGCTCCCCGGGCCCGCCCGATCCGCCACGGTCGACGGCTACACGGTGTCCCTGGGGGGCACGCTCAGGCCCGGGCGGGCCGAGCGCGTGACCTTCACCGTGCGCAGGGACGGCCGTCCGGTCACGGCGCTCCAGCCGTATCTGGGCGCTTACGGCCACCTCGTCGCCCTGCGCGCGGGTGACCTCGCCTACCTGCACGTGCATGCCGAGGGCGCGGGACCGGGCCCGGACGTCTCCTTCACGACGACGGCGCCCGGTGCCGCGACGTACCGCCTGTTCCTCGACTTCAAGCACGACGGCGTCGTCCGGACGGCCGCCTTCACCGTCACCTCCGAGCCGGCCGAGGGCATCCCCCGGCCCGCCGCCCCCTCGGACCCGGTCCCCCTGGGCCCCGGGGACGAGGGGCATGGGCACTGAGGGAGGGGTGACGCGGGGTCCAGGGGTGGGGCCGGTGGGTGCGAGAGCGCAGGCGCCGGAGCCGAGGAGGCTCGCGACGTCTCCCGGCCGATCCGCCGGAGCACGCGTCGCCGCACACTTTCGTGCTCCATCGCCGGCGCGCCGAGCGATTTCCTCACCCGCGCCGGACGCCCCAACCGCGTCCCTCAGCGCACCAGGCAGGGCCGCTTGGGGTCGAACGTCCAGCCCGGCACGAGGTGGCGCATGGCCCTCGTGTCGTCCCGGGCGCCCAGCGCCTCCTTGCGGTAGAGCTCGTGGGCCGCGAGGAGGCGGTCCATGTCGAGCTCGATCCCCAGACCCGGAGCGTCCGGCACGGCGATCTCGCCTTCGGCGATGCGGGGCGGCGTGACGGTGAGCCGTTCCAGGCCCTCCTGCCAGATCCAGTGCGTGTCCAGGGCGTTGTACTCCCCCGGGGCCGCCGCACCGCAGTGCGTGATCATGGCGAGCGAGATGTCGAAGTGGTTGTTGGAGTGGCAGCCCCAGGTCAGCCCCATCGCGTTGCACAGCTGGGCCACCCGCACCGAACCCCGCATGGTCCAGAAGTGCGGGTCGGCGAGCGGGATGGACACCGACTGCAGCGCCAGGGCGTGGGTCAGCTGGCGCCAGTCGGTGGCGATCATGTTGGTCGCCGTGGGGAGGCCCGTGGCGCGCCGGAACTCGGCGAGGACCTCGCGCCCCGAGTAGCCGTCCTCGGCTCCGCAGGGGTCTTCGGCGTACGCGAGGGTGCCGACGAGCGGGGAGCACAGCTCGACGGCTTCCCGCAGGGACCACGCGCCGTTCGGGTCCAGGGTGATCCTTGCCTCCGGGAAGCGCTCCTTGAGGGCGCGTACGGCCTCGACCTCCTCGGTTCCCGCCAGGACGCCGCCCTTGAGCTTGAAGTCCTGGAAACCGTAGAGGTCGTGGGCCGCCTCGGCCTGGCGGACGATCGCCTGCGGGGTGAGTGCCTCCTCGTGCCGGATGCGGTACCACTCGGTGTCCGATCCGGGCTCCCTGATGTAGTCCAGGCCGGTGCGGTCCGGGTCGCCGACGTAGAAGAGGTAGCCCAGCACCCGTACCGAGTCGCGCTGCTTGCCGTCGCCGAGCAGTGCGGCGACCGGTACGTCGAGGTGTTGTCCGAGCAGGTCGAGCAGTGCGGACTCGACGGCGGTGACGGCGTGCACGGTGGTCCGCAGGTCGTAGGTCTGGGCGCCCCGCCCTCCCCCGTCACGGTCGGCGAACCGGGTCCCGATCTCGCGGAGTACGCGTGCGTAGTCGCCCACCTTCGCGCCGATGACAAGCGGTTCGGCGTCCCGCAGGGTCCGGGTGATCTTCTCCCCGCCGGGCACCTCCCCCAGTCCCGTCCGCCCGTCGGAGTCGGTCAGGACGACGATGTTGCGGGTGAAGTAGGGCCCGTGGGCGCCCGAGAGGTTCAGTTCCATGCTGTCGCGGCCCGCGACGGGGTAGACGGCGAAGCGGGTGACGGTCGGCTGGCTCATGGCTGTCGGGTTCCTTGGGTGCGTGGGCGGGCGTGGTCGGGGCTTCAGAGTCCGAGGGAGTCGAGGATCTGTTCGCCGGCCAGGACACCGCCGAGGCCGATGACCGCGAGCACGGTCGTGTAGCTCGTGCGGACCTTGATCGCCTGGACGACCGAGAGGTTGAAGTACTCCTTGAAGAGCCAGAATCCCGGGTCGTTGACGTGGGAGAAGGCGATCGACCCGCACGAGACGGCGAGAACCATCATCTCGGCGTGGGTTCCACTGCCCGTCAGGAGCGGGAGCACGACACCGGAGGCGGTGACGACGGCGACCGTCGCCGAACCGAGCGCGATGCGGAGGATGGCGGCGACGAGCCACGCCAGGATGATCGGGGAGACGGCCCAGTGCTCCGTGACGTCCTTGATGTAGTCGGATGTGCCTCCCTCGACGAGGACGTTCTTGAAGGCGCCGCCCGCCCCGATGACCAGCAGGATCATCGCCATCGCCCGGGCGGCGGAGGCGCAGGAGTCGCTGACGTCCGCCAGGCTGCGGCCGATCCGGGGACCGAAGGCCCAGGCCGCGAGGAGGAGGGTCAGCAGGAGCGCGATCGGCGCCGAGCCGAGGAAGCCGACGACGTGCGGGAAGGCGCCCTCGCTCGTCGCGAGCATGTCGGTGACGGCCGCGCCGGCGATGAGCACCACGGGGAACAGGGCCACGCACAGCGACCAGCCCATTCCCGGCATCTCCTCGTCGGTGAACTCCCGCTCGCTGACGAGGCCCTCGGGTATGGAGGGGTCCATCGCCCGGACGAACGGCAGGCGCGGCCACAGGAGTGCGATCAGCGCGCCGGCCGGTACGGCGATGAAGAGGCCGTAGAGGAGGGTGTGCCCGACGGAGGCGTGGAAGGCCGCGGCGACGGCGGTGGGGCCGGGGTGCGGGGGCAGGAAGCTGTGCATCGTCGACAGGGCGATGGACATCGGCAGTCCCACCCACAGCAGTCCGACCCCGGTGACCCTGACCAGAGTGAACGCGATCGGCACGATGATGATGAAGGCGACCTCGTAGAACATGGTCACGCCGATGAGCATGGACGTGACCACCATGGCCACCTGCACCCGGCGCGGCCCGAAGGCGTCGAGCAGCTTGCCCGCGATGCGCTGGGCGGCCCCGGAGTCGCCCATGATCCGGCCGACCATGGCGCCGAGCCCGATGATCAGCATGGTGTCGCCGATCTGGTCCCCGATGCCCTCGGAGAGGACGTCGGGGATGTCGGTGACCGGGATGCCCTGGACCAGGGCCACTCCGACCGCCACGAAGAGGAGGGCGGCGAAGCCGTTGAGCTTCAGCCGGGTCATCAGGAGGAGCAGGACCAGGACGCTGATCCCGACTACCAGGAGCGGCATGTCGGTTCCCCTTCGAAAGGTCGAGCTGTCGAGCTGTCGGTCTGTTGCGGCGCTGATCGGCTGCGGCACCGGCCGGTTGCGCTCCCGAGGCGCCGAAGCGTCGGTCCCGGCCCGTCAGGCGCCGCGCCGCCGTGCGGCGCCGACGATGCCCAGCCCGGCGTCGAGGACCTGCTCCAGGTCGGCGAGGTCGTCGGGACCGGGGTCGACGAGCGGGGCGCGTACGGGGCCTACGGGCAGCCCGCGCATCCGGGCGGCGGCCTTGACCAGCGACACCGCGTAACCGGGTGACCGGTCGCGCAGTTCGACGAGCGGGATGTAGAAGTCGCGCAGCAGGGCGTCCACGGCGGTGCCGTCGCCGTCGCGCAGGGCGGCGAAGCAGGCGTCCGCGATCTCGGGCGCGAAGGCGTGGACGGCGGACGAGTAGGCCGGGACACCGACCGTGGCGTAGGCGCGGGCCTGGATCTCGGCGGTGGCCGCGCCGTTGAAGAAGAGGAAGCCGTCGGGCGCGGCAAGCGTGAGGCGCTGCAGCCGGTCGAGGTCGCTGTGCCCGTCCTTGAGGCCGATGACCCCGGGGATGCCGGCGATCCGGCGCACACTCGCGGCGGTGAACGCGACGTGGCCGCGCTGGTAGGCGATCAGCGGGAGACGCGTGCCGCCCGCGATGCGGCGGAGCTGCTCGACGAGGCCGTCCTGTGGTGCTTCGACGAGGTAGTGGGGCATCACGAGCAGGGCGTCCGCGCCCGCCTCCTCGGCGATGCGGGCGAAGCGGACCGCCTGCGCCCAGCCGTAGCCGGTTCCCGCCACGACGGGCAGCCTGCCTCCGGCGACCTCCACGGCCGTCCGGACGACCGCGCGGTACTCGTCCTCGTCCAGCGCGCTGAACTCGCCCGTCCCGCAGGCCGGGAAGACCGCGCCGGGCCCGGTGGCCACCTGAGCCGTCAGGTAAGCCCGGTACGACTCCAGGTCGAGACCGCCGTCCTCGCCGAAGCTGGTGAGGGGGAAGGAGAGCACTCCACCCGCCATGCCCTCGCGCAGCCGTTGCACGACTCCTCGGTGTTCCGCTTCCGCGCTGGACCGCTCCACAGCTCTCATCCCCATATGCAGATGGCGTACATGTATGAGAACGGAGGCTAGGCCTGTGAACGAGCGGAGGTCAATGGGTGCGGCAGCGCGGATTCACGATGCGGCCGAGGCCGCGGATCTACGATGTGGTCATGCCGGAGAACAGCGGTGTCCGTGGTGTGAAGTCGGCGTCCCGAACGGTCGCCCTGCTCGAACTCCTCGCCGCCCGGGGCGACCGCCCGGCCCGCCTGGACGAACTCGCCGGGGAACTGGGCGTACCACGCAGCAGCATGTACCAACTGCTGCGGACCCTCATCGACTGCGGCTGGGTGCGCACCGACACGACGGGCTCCCTCTACGGCATCGGGATCCGCGCCCTGCACACCGGCACGAGCTACCTGGACGGCGATCCGCACGTACGAGCGGCCCGCCCCTACCTCGACGAGGCTTCGGAGGCACTGGGCGAGACGATCCACCTGGCCCGGCTCGACGGCCCGAACGTCGTCTACCTCGCGACACGGGAGTCCCATGCGTACGTACGCACCCTCAGCCGCGTCGGCCGCAGGGTCCCGGCCCATGCCGGCGCACTCGGCAAGGCCCTGCTCGCCGAGCGGCCCGACGCCCTGCTCCCGCTGCCGGAGGGGCCTTTGACGGCGTGCACGGAGAACACGCTCACCGGGCGTGCCGCACTGTTCGCCGACCTCGCCCGGGTGCGCGAGCGCGGCTATTCCGTCGACCGCGAGGAGACCGTGAACGGCATCGCGGGCTTCGGCTTCGCCCTGCGGTACGACTCGCCGGCCACCGACGCCATCAGCTGCTCGGTTCCGGTGGCGCGGCTCGGCGCGGAGCACGAGGCCCGAGTCGTAGCGGTCATGCGGGAGATCAGGACGAAGATCGAACGCAGCCTGTCCCCGGGCCCGGGAGCGCCCGACTGGCGCTGACCGGGTCCCGGGGACAGACCGTGAGACCCGCCCCTCCCCCTGCGAGGCCGTCGCCCCTCGCCGCTCCCCGCGTCTCGCGGAGGATCAGGAGCGCGGCACGTCGAGGGCGTTCAGCAGCCGGTCGACGTCGTCGTCGCTGGTGTACGGCGCGAGACCGACCCGTACCCCGCCTTCCACGCCCAGACCGAGCCGGCGGGACGTCTCCACGGCGTAGAACGAGCCTGCGGGCGCGTCGACTTCACGCTCGGCCAGCTGCCGGGACACGTCCGCCGGGGTCCGCCCCTCGACCGTGAACAGCGTGGTCGGGGTGCGCCGTGCGGCGCGCGAGTACACCGTGACACCTGCCAGCTCCGCCAGGCCGCCCTCGATGCGCTCGCGCAGCCGGTCCTCGTGCCCGGCGAGTGCCGTGAAGGTGCGCCGCAGATCCTCCCGGCGGCCGGCCCCGCCGGAGGCCAGGCCGGCGAGGAAGTCCACGGCCGCGGTGGCGCCCGCCAGCAGTTCGTAGGGCAGCGTGCCCAGCTCGAAACGCTCGGGCACGGCGTCGCTGGAAGGCAGCAGCTTGTCCGGGCGGAGGCTCTCCAGCAGCTCGGGCCGCCCCGTCAGCACGCCGAGGTGCGGTCCGAGGAACTTGTACGGCGAGCAGACCAGGGTGTCCGCCCCGAGCGATTCCAGGTCGACCGACATGTGCGAGGCGTAGTGCACCGCGTCGACGTGGAACAGCGCACCCGTCCGGTGCACCAGCTCCGCCACGGCCGGGATGTCGGGGCAGGTGCCGATGAGGTTGGAGGCGGCGGTCAGGGCGACGAGCCGGGTGCGCTCCGAGAGCACCGCTTCGACGTGTCCGGCTTCCAGCTCACCCGTGGCGGGGTCGAAGTCGGCCCACCGGACCGTCGCCCCGGCGGACTCCGCGGCCTGCACCCAGGGCCGCACGTTCGAGTCGTGGTCCAGCCGGGACACGACGATCTCGTCGCCCGGCCCCCAGCTCCTGGCCAGCGTGCGCGACAGGTCGTAGACGAGTTGCGTGGCACTGCGCCCGAACACCACCGCACCGGCCTCCGCGCCGAGGAGATCGGCGAGCGCCGTCCGGGCACCGACGACGATCTCCTCGGCGTTGCGGCCCCCCTCGGTCAGACCTCCCCGGTTGGCCAGCGGACGGGACAGGGCCCCGGAGATCGCGTCGATCACCTGCTGGGGCGTCTGGGTGCCACCCGGGGCGTCGAAACGCGCGGTTCCCGCCTTCAGCGCGGGGAAGCAGGAACGGATCGCCTGTACGTCGAGGGCGTCGCCGGTGGTGATGTAGCTGGTCAAGGGGTCTCCAGAGGAAGGCGGAAGCTGCTGCGGCGGGAACGGTACGGGGTGGACCCACCCACTCCCGCAGCCGGGGGCGGCCCGCCCGGCACCGGGAGCCGTCCTGCGGGACCCACCGGTATTCTTCACAGGAGGATCGGGGGTGCGAACCGGTGCGTCCAGCACTGTTGGTGGATGTCGACGGCCCGTTGAACCCGTACGCCGCAAAGCCCCAGCGCAGGCCCGCGGGCTATGAGACCCACCGGTTCACGACTCCGCGGTGGGAAGCCGCCGAGCGGCATCGGCTGATCCAGTGGGGTACGCCGGACAGACCCGTGAAGCCGCTGAGGGTCTGGCTGAATCCCGGCCACGGCCCGGCGCTGCGCGCGCTTCCCTTCGACCTGGTGTGGGCGACGACGTGGGAGGAGGAAGCCGACGCCTTCGTCGCACCGGTCCTGGGGCTGCCTGAACTCCCCCATATCGCCTGGGCGTCACCGCGCCCTCGCGCCGCCGACGGCGTGTTCTGGAAGACCCCCCAGATCGTGGCCTGGGCACAGGGGCGGCCCTTCGCCTGGATCGACGACGAGATCACGGAAGCCGATCGCCACTGGGTCGGGGAGCATCACAGCGGCCCCGCCCTGCTCCATCGGGTCGACCCCCGGCGGGGCCTCGTGCCGGCCGACTTCGCCGCCCTCAGCGCATGGGCCGCTTCGCCGGGAGGGCCACCGGCCGGCGGCACCGCCTGCGTCATCGATCGGGAGTGCGGACCGGACGCGTGACACGACAGGACAGCACGAAAGGGCGGGGCCGCCGCGTCCGGAGGTCCCGCCCCAGCCTGCCGAAGGCCGTGCGGGCTATCCGGCGTACGTCGCGAACTCTGCGATCCTCGGCGTACCCGTGGAAGCGGTGATCTCGAACGTGATCTTCTTCAGCGCCGTCTTCGGGAAGCTGATGACGCCCGTTCCTGTGCCGGAGGCCAGGACAGCGCCCGTGTCACCGTTGACGAGCCTCCAGGAACCGATGACCGAGCCCGAGGCCTGGCGGATGTCGGCCTTGGAGACCGAGGTGGCGGTCCCCCACTTGACCGACACCGAGCCGGTCGGACCGGACGGTGACCAGTAGGTGTTCAGGTCGCCGTCCCGCACGTTGCCGTAGCTGGTGCCGTCGGCCTTGCTGGAGCCGTCGGAGCCCGCGCCGATGCTCAGGTTCGTCCCGGTCGGCCGGGTCGGGTCGGGCGTCGGCGTGGTGGGGTCCGGGGTGGTGGGATCGGGCGTCGGGGTGGTCGGGCTCGGCGTCTGTACGGCGCAGTTGCCGTCCGAGACCTTGAGTCCCTTGCCGGCGCCGGCCGTACGGGTGACGACGTCCGGCACGCAGTTCGCACCGTCGAGGCTGTAGGCGTAGGGAATGGCGACCGTGGTGTTCGACTTCGGGTCCGGTCCTGCGGGGTTGTTCTCCGAACCTGGCGCGGACCAGGTCACGTTGTCGAAGACGTTGCCGCTGACCTGCCAGTATCCGGCAGCGTCGGTGTAGAAGGTGCCCAGGACGTCCTTGGAGTCCTTGAAGTAGTTGTTGTCCACCTTGGCGCGCGCACCGGCACGGGAGTTGATGCCGGACTCGTTGAGCTTCACGTAGTAGTTGTTGTAGATGTGCGCGATGCCGCCGCGCAGCAGCGGAGCCCGCGAGTCGATGTTCTCGTACAGGTTGTGGTGGTACGTGATGAAGCCGTTGGAGAGCTCGGTCTCGCTGGATCCGACGAGACCGCCACGGCCGGAGTTGCGCAGGGTGCTGTAGGACAGGGTGACGTACTGGGTGTTGTCCTTCATGTCGAAGAGGCCGTCGTAGCCCTCCGACTCGCCGCCCGAAGCCTCCAGCGTGGTGTGGTCGACCCAGACGTTGCGGACGTCGCTCTCCATGCCGATGGCGTCGCCGCCGTTGGACGTGGGCGAACCGGACTTCTTGACGTTCCTGACGGTCACGTTCTGGATGATGATGTTGCTGGACTGTCGTATGTGGATGCCGAGTTGGTCGAAGACGGCGCCGCTGCCGACGCCGACGAGCGTGACGTTGCTGATCTGCTTGAGTTCGATCACACCGGCCGCCGTGTTGCAACTGTCGCCCGACACCTTGGCGGTGTTGGCGTGGTTGATCGTGCCCTCGACCTCGATGGTGATCGGGGTGCTGCTGTCGGCCCTGCCGCACAGGGCCCGGTGGATGGCGGTACCCGTGGTGGCGCGTACGGTCTGTCCGCCCGCGCCGCCGGTCGTCCCGCCGTTCTGGGTCGCGTAACCGGTGGCGCTTCCGGTCACCGCCGCCGATGCCGAGGGCATCGCCACCATCGCACCGGTCGCTGTCGCCAGAGCAGTCGTGGCCAGCGCCGCACGGAGTCGCAGCGCGACTGGTCGTCTCATGTCGGTGTCCCATTCGTCTTCGTAGCCGGATGGTGCTCCTGGATACCGCAGCGCCCTTCCCGTCGCCGCGTCGCCGGACCGGGGGCGGTCGGACCGCGTCGGCCTGATGGCGCGGGTCCGCCCGGGCTGCCGGCGGACAGGCCGCACACAAGGTCCCCGGATCCGCCGCGGACGCGGTGCACACGCGTGACGAGGTGGGTCGCTGATCCGGGCGATCGCCTGCGCGGGACCTGTGGCGGCCGTGCGCGACCGTCACGATGGCCGTCGCGACGGGCGCTTCCACCCGGTGGGAACCCTGGAGGGAAAGCGCTTTCTGTCCGCGACAATAGAGCGACCGCGCCGGGCTGACAAGGTTCATGACATCCGGGAGCGCGAGAGTCGCCGCGGCGGACGAGCCACCCGCGCGAAGCAACCGACTGCCTCAACTCCCCTGCGCAACAGTGCAGTCGAAGTATGGGAGTTCCGCCCGTCACACCACCGCGCCCGCTTCGACGCGCCGGGCGGGACACCGGGCATGTGACCGCGAAGCCCCCAGGGGCACGACCCGGCCCCGGACGCCGAGCCGGGCCGCGACGTCAGTAGGGCAGGCCCTCCGACGCCGCGCGTACGGCGTCGAGCAGGCAGTGGGCGATCGTGCGGTCCGGGGTCGCGGGATCGTCCGCGTAACGCCGCGCGAAGTCCTCGGCGGCCGCGCGCAGTGCGCCGTTGAGGGTTGCGGCGTGCACCTTCACCCTCAGGTCGTCGGGGCTGCCGCCCGAACGCCGGGCGAGGAGTTCGGCGAGCACGGGAAGGGCGTCGTCGTGGGCCTGGAGCCAGACCGCGCGCAGGGCGGGGTCGGTGGAGGTCATGCGGATGAGGTCGAGGACGGCGGGGTCGGCCGGAGGCGGCCCACCGCGCCCGCGGACATCCGTGAAGAAGTCGAGAAGGCTCATGCCCGCGGGCCACAGGCGCAGTTGGCTCACCGCCGCGTCGAGACCCGCGGTGAGCAGGGGAAGGACGCAGCTCTCCTTCGTGGGGAAGTGGCGCCACAGGGTGCGCGGGGAGACCCCGACCGCTTGGGCTATGTGCTCGCCCGTCGTGGGGGTGACCCCCTGGGAGGTGAAGAGACGGACGGCCTCGCGGGCGATCTCGAAGCGGAGTGCCGCCTTGCGCCGCTGGGCGAGCGACGGCCGGCCGGCGGTTTCCGCCACGGGTCCCCCGTCCGGGGACGGTGCGTCGCGCACCCTCACTCCACCACCCTCCGCCTTCCGGCCACCGCAGCATAGCGAGCCGCTCCGAACTGACAGACGCAGACGTCTTGTCACTGAGTGACAGGCGGTCTTACTGTGCAGTAACTGACCCGTGAGTAACCAAGTGTCGGTCAGGCGGAGTTCGGCGACCCCCCGTACCTCCGCGCGCCCTCCACCACCTGCGTGTCACCGCATCCCCCGCGCCACCGAGGCGAGCCGGACTCGCCGACCACCGATGCCCGCCGCCCGGACGACGCGGCGGGAAACCGCTGCCTCCGGCGGCATCGGCACCATCCCGGACGACGAGCGAGGAGCATTCCGTGAGCCGCAAGAGAACCCGTTCGATCTCCCCCCTCAGCACCTCATCCGGCCGGAGCGCCGCACCGGCCGGCCGCACCGCGCGCCTGCGCCTGCCGGCCGTCGCCCTGACCGGTGCCGTCTGCGCCGGCCTGTGCTCGGTCCCGGCCTCGGCCGCCGGTACGGAGCCCGTGGTGTCCCGCGGCGTGACCATCCCGGCGTTCTACGACCCGCCGGCCGAA
This sequence comes from Streptomyces sp. NBC_00178, assembly GCF_036206005.1. Taxonomy (NCBI): domain Bacteria; kingdom Bacillati; phylum Actinomycetota; class Actinomycetes; order Kitasatosporales; family Streptomycetaceae; genus Streptomyces; species Streptomyces sp. NBC_00178. The sequence goes on along the minus strand of NZ_CP108143.1, from coordinate 5,688,495 downwards.
CTGCCCTCCGCGAACGGCGCGCTGATCCGCACCGAGGCCCTGCCCCTCGGGCTGAGCATCCCCGGGCTGGACGGCCGGCCCATGCCCGGCACCGCGACCCGCCTGATGTACAGGTCCACGGACTCGGCCGGGCAGCCCGTCGCCGTGACCGGCGCCTACATCGAACCCTCGGCGGCGTGGAAGGGCACCGGACCGCGCCCCCTCGTGGCGGTGGCCTCGGGCACCATGGGCCAGGGCGACCAGTGCGCGCCGTCGTTCGCGCTCCAGCACCCCCTGACCCTCAGCGGTGACACGGTGTCGGTGGGCTACGAGGCCCTGGCCGTCTACCGGATCCTGGCCACCGGGGCGGCGGTCGTCGTCACCGACTACGCGGGCCTCGGGACCACCGACCGGCTCCACACCTACGTCAACCGCGTCGACGAGGGCCACGCCCTGCTGGACGCCGCCCGGGCCGCCCGCTCCGTCCCCGGGGCTTCGGTCACGGCCACCTCACGCACCGGCCTGTACGGCTACAGCCAGGGCGGCGGTGCCAGCGCTGCCGCCGCCGAACTCCAGCCCTCCTACGCCCCCGACGTCCCGGTGGCCGGGACCTACGCGGGCGCACCCCCGGCGAACCTGACCGCGGTCATGAAGGGGATCGACGGCAGCGCGCTCGCCGGCGCGCTCGCCTGGTCGATCAACGGTTTCGCGCAGTCCGATCCCGACCTGCGGGCGGTCGTCGAGGCGAACATCAGCGCCACCGGCAAGGCGGCGCTGAACGACGCGTCGACCATGTGCGTCGGCGACGCGATCTTCGGCTACGGCTTCACCAAGAGCAACAAGTGGACCAACGACGGCCGTTCCATCGGAGACGTCATCGCCGCCGAGCCCCGCGCCCAGGCGGCCCTCGACAGGCAGCGCATCGGCACGCTCAAGCCGGTCGGCCCGGTCCGGGTGGCGACCGGCATCCAGGACGACATCGTCCCGCACGCACAGGCCCGGCAACTGGCCGTGGACTGGTGCCGCAAGGGCGGAAACGTCACCTACGACGCCATCGCGCTGCCGAACCTGGGCAACAAGATACTCACCAACCACCTGGTGCCTCTGATCACCGACCAGGGTGACGCGATCTCCTGGCTGACGGACCGCCTCGCGGGCAAGCCGGTGTCCTCCAACTGCTGGACGATGCCGGTCCAGCCCTGACACCGGGCCGGCCCTGACACCGGGCCGGCTCCGGCAGCGAGCCCGCCCTGCCGCCGGACCTCGCCGCGCCCGCCGGGGAACGTACCCCGCCGGGCGCGGCGTTCCCGCGTGTGCGCCCCGGCAGGGGCCCGGGGACTCCGGGGCCCGCCGCACCGCGTGCCCCGGCTCAGGTCCGGCTGCCGACGGCGGGCAGCAGCCCCTCGTCCACCAGCCTCGCGAGCTGTTCCGGGTCCCCGAACGCCGAGCCGATCGCGACGGCGCGGCAGCCCGCGCCGAGGAAGTCCCGCGCGTTCGACGCACCCATGCCGCCGGTCGCGACGAAGCGCGCCTCGGGGAACGGGGCGAGCTGGGCGCGTACCCATTCCGCGCCGAGCACCGAGGCCGGGAACGCCTTGAGCCAGGTGAGCCCCGCCTTCAGCGCGGTGTCGATGTCGGTCGACGTCGCCACGCCCGGCAGGTGCGGGACGCCGATCTCCCCGGAGAGCCGGACGATACCGAGGTCGAGGCCCGGGGCGACCGTGAACCGCGCCCCCGTGTCCACGGCCCGGCGCAACTGCTCCGGGAAACGCACCGTGCCGGCGCCCACCGTGCGGCCGCGCTCCCGGCCCGCGGCGACCGCGGCGGCGAGGGACGCGAACGCCTCCTCCGTCTGCACCGGCACCTCGACGGCCGTGACGCCCGCGTCCCACGCCGCGTGGCACAGCCGGACCGTCTCGCGCGGCGACGCCCCGCGGAAGATGCCCATCACCCGGACGTCGGCGAAGAGCCCTTCGAAGAGTTCCGCCCCGCTCATGCCCGCTCCTCCTCGTGCCGCAGATACCTGTCGATGTCGCCGCGTTCCGGGACGACGGGGCAGTCGCCGACGATCTGCACGGCCCGGGAGGCCACGAGGTGGCCGAGCCGCAGCGAGCGCTCGGGACCCAGCCCGCGCAGCCAGCCGCTCAGCCACCCCGCGGCGAAGGCGTCACCGGCGCCGACGGTCTCGACGACCGGGACGCTCAGCGCGTCCGCCCATGCCCTTCCGCCCTGCCCGTGGACGCTGGCACCGGTCGCGCCGTCCTTCACGACCAGGACCGTGGGCTCCGGCAGCAGTTCCCTGACCTCCTCCGCCCTGTCGGTCCCCCACAGCGTGGCCGCCTCGTCGCGGCCGACGAAGACGATGTCGGCCCGCCGGGCGATCGCGGCCAGCTCTCCCGCCGCCTCGGCCACCGACCAGAGCCCGGGACGGTAGTTCACGTCGAAGCTGACGGCCGCGGGCCCCAGGACCCGGTCGCCGACCACCGCGTGCGTGAGCCGCAGGCACGACTCGCTGAGCGCGGGTGTCGTCCCGCTGAGGTGCACCACCCGTGCGCCGTCCGCCGCCGACGGGGCGATGCTCGTCACGTCCAGGCGCGAGGCGGCCGAGCCCCGGCGGTAGTAGTGGACCCGGGTGGACCGCCCCTGCGGGTCCTTGGCATAGAGGCCCGTCGGCGCGTCCTGGTCCGTGACGACGAACGAGGTGTCGACTCCGGCCGCGTCGAGCTCGTCCAGGACGATGCGGCCGAACGGGTCGGCGCCCAGCGCGCTCACCCAGCGTGAGCGATGGCCCAGCCGTGCGAGGGAGACCGCCACGTTCGACTCGGCGCCTCCGACCCGCAGCACGAAGCGCGAGTCGGCGGCGATGGGTCTCGCGTCCTCGGGTACGAGCATGGCCATGCTTTCGCCGATGCAGACGGCATCGGCCGGAATATCAGTCACGCGTGACGCCTTTCCAGAAGTTCGCGTCGCACTCCACTCGGCCGGCCCGCTTCACCCCGCGATGCCGTGGCACACCGCGCAGGGCTTCCGCCGGCCTCCGGTCGGGGAGACTACGCCGCCCGGCCTCCCCGACCGGCAGGCGGGGGCGGCCTACGGGAATGCGGGCCGCCCCGGACGGAATCGCGCCCGTGACCGAGGCGAATACGCCGCTGGACCCGTCCACGTGAGGCAGTCGACGCGGGCGTGCCCCGGGGTGGCATTCGGGCTTGGCGCGACCGGGCGCACCGCCGGTCACGGGGACACCTTCCGGCCGGGTGATCGGCACGGCGGATATGAGTGGAAGGCATGGTGATTCTTTGCAATGGCGAGAATTCGGAGCAACGGGACCCAGGGCCGTCTTGCCGCCCGCCGAAGGGCCCTGATGTGATGACGATTCGGGACCGGCACGACTGAGGTTGCGCCGGTGTACGCGGGGTGGCAGCAGCAGCTGTACAGGGGCCCTCAGGAGGGACGCTTTTCATGGCCGAGGACATAGGGGCGCAGGGGGTCCGGTTCCGGATTCTGGGCTCGTTCGAATGCTGGGACGGACAGGAGCGCGTCCGGGTGGGCGGCCCGGTGCACGAAAGGGTGCTGGTCACCCTGCTCCTGGAGCCGCAACGCGTCCTTCCCGTCTTCCGGCTGGTCGAAGCGGTCTGGGACGAGAACGCGCCCGCCACCGCCGCCCACCAGGTGCGCAAGGCGGTCGCCGAGCTTCGCCAGCGGATCCCCGACGGGCGGAACCTCATCGTCACCGAGGGGCCCGGCTACCGGGCGCTGACGACACCCGAACAGGTGGACCTCAGCAGGTTCACCGTCGGGCTGAAACAGGCCAGGGAGGCGACCGCGGCGGGGCAGAGCGCCTACGCGGCCACGGCGCTGCGCGAGGCACTCGACCTGTGGCGGGGCCCTCTGCTGTCGGGCAGCGGCGGCTCCGTGCTGTGCGCCGCATCCGCAGCCCTGGAGGAGCGCCGGCTGACCGCGGTCGAGCAGCTTTTCGATCTGCGGCTCGCCGCAGGTGAGAACGGTGAACTCATCGGTGAGTTACGTGAGTTCATCGAGGCGAATCCCCTGAGGGAGACTCTGCGCGGCCAGCTCATGCTCGCCCTCTTCCGGTCCGGGCGGCAGGCCGAGGCCCTGGAGGAGTTCGCCAAGGTCCGCGAGTTCCTGGTCGACGAACTCGGCATCGGTCCGGGTGACGCCCTCACCGACCTGCACCACGCCATCCTGCAGAACAGCCCCGAGCTCGCCGCGCCGCCCCAGTCGGCGGGCCCCGCGCCGTTCACCCCGGAGGGCTCGCCCTCCACCCTCCCCTACGACCTGCGCGACTTCACCGGACGTGAGGAGGAGGTCCGTCAGCTGCTCGGGTTCGTGGACGAGGCACCGGGCACCGGGCCGCTCATCGTCGCCATCGACGGCATGGGCGGCAGCGGGAAGACCTCCCTGGCCGTGCGGGCCGCCCACCAGCTCGCCGACCGTTACCCCGACGCGCAACTCCACCTCGATCTGCGCGGGTTCACCCCCAGCGAGCAGCCGCTGACCGCGGGGGCCGCCGCCGAGGCCCTGTTGCGCATGCTGGGCGCCCCCGGCGAACGCATCCCGGACGACGCGGAGGGCCGCATCGCCCTGTGGCGGCGCACGATGAGTTCCCGCCGGATGATCCTGCTGCTCGACAACGCGGTCGACGAGTCCCAGGTCAGGCCGCTCCTCGCCTCCCCCACCCAGACGCTCGTCCTGGTCACCAGCCGCGCCCTGCTCGTGGACCTGGACGCCGCTCACACCGTGTCCCTGGGCGTCATGCCGCCGCACGACAGCGTCGCTCTCGTCGAGGGCGTCCTCGGCAGCTCCCGTGCCCGTGCGGAGCCCGAGGCCGTCGCGCAGCTCGCCGAGCTCTGCGGCCATCTGCCGCTCGCCCTGCGCATCGCCGCGGCCCGGTTGCGCAAGCGTCCCCGCTGGACCGTGCGCTACCTCGTCGACCGGCTCCGCGACGACGCGCACCGGCTGGCCGAGCTCAACTCGGGGGAACGCAGTGTCGAGGTGACCCTGCGGCTCTCGTACGAGGGCCTGTCGGCCGAGACGCGGGAGGCGTTCCGCCTGCTGGGCCAGCACCCCGGGGCGGAGATCGAGGTGTACGCGGCGGGGGCCCTGCTCGACAAGCGGGCCCGGGACGCGGAGGACGTGCTGGAGTACCTCCTCGACATGCACCTGTTGCAGCAGCACGAGACGGGCCGCTACGCCTTCCACGACCTGGTCCGCAGTTTCGCCCAGAACCTCTCGCGCGGCACCGCGCCCGCACGGGAGGCGGGCGGCGGCAGTCCGGGCGACGAGGAGGCCGCCCGCGCCGTGCGCCGTCTCCTCGACTTCGCGCTGGGCGCCACCGACGCGGCCTGCGACCTCCTTTTCCCCGGGCGGGTGCGGATACGGGGCGGCGAGCAGCGCTGGGAGGGCGAACTGCCTCCCCTGAGCACCCCCGAGCAGGCGAGGCTCTGGCTGGAGCGTGAGCAGAACTCGCTGCTGGCCGCCGTGTCCCTCGCGTACCGCTGGGAACTCGACCGTCATGTCGGGCTGCTCACCGCCAACGTTGTCTTCCCGCTGGACCTGCGGGGGCGGCTGGAGGAGTTCCGGGAGCTCAGCCGCACCGCGGTCGCGGCCTCCCGGAGGCTCGGCGACCCCGCGCTGCTGCGGCTGAGCCTGTCCAACCTCGCCGTCGCCTGCTGGAAGCTCGGCCGGTTCGAGGAGGGCATAGAGATGTCCGAGGAGGCGTTCGCCCTGGCCGTCAGCCTTGCCGACCGGCGTGGCGAGGCGAAGGACACGGGCGTCCTGGGACTCCTGCTGAGCGCCCTGGGGCGGTACGCCGAGGCGCTGCCGCGTCTGGAGCGGTCCATCGCGATCAAGCGGGAGCTCGGCGCCGAGCGTGCGGAGGCCGAGTCCCTCACCAGCCTCAGCAATCTGTACGCCGAGTGGGGCCGCTTCCCCGAGGCGGTGGAGGCGGCCACCCGCGCCGTCAGCCTGTCGCGCAGCATCGGGGCGGTCGACAAGGAGGTCGAGGGCCTGACCGATCTCGCGGTCGCCCGGCTCGGCCTGGGCGCGGTCGACGAGGCCGCGGACCTGCTGCGACGGGCCCGCAAGCTGGCCCTGGACGTGATGTCGCCCGCCGACATGTCGCTGCTGCTCGCACTGTCCGCGGAGACCGCCGACCGGCTCGGCGAGTCGGCGCAGGCCACGGAGTGGGCGGAGTCGGCGCTCCAGCTGGGCGATCTGAGCGGTGCGCCGATGCGGGAGGCGGCCGTCGGCAACATCGTCGGGCGCATACACAGCCGCAGGGGCGGATACGTCCTGGCCCTCGAACTCCACCAGCAGGCGCACCGTGCCGCCTCCGGAGTCGGCTACCGGGTGGAGGAGGCGCGCGCGCTGGCCGGCATGGGGCAGGCTCTCGCGCACCTCGGCGAGCACGAGGCGGCCGAGGCCCATCGCACCTCCGCCGAGCGGGCGTTCGCCGCGATGGGCATCCCGAAGCAAGGGTGACCCTACGGCCCGCCCGGTACTTCCGCACGGTCGCGTACGCCGGGCCCGCGGCGCCCTCGGCGGAAAGGGGGCATCAGCGGTCGTGGGTACGAATGTGAATGCCCCGCTCCCGTGATCGGGAGCGGGGCATCCGCCGCACGGGCACCGAGGTGCAAGGGGCGTTCGGGTAGGGCGCGGATCAGGATCAGGCCGCGAAGCCGGGCCCCTCGACGGACGTGGGCGCGATGTCGGGCCCTTCACCCGAGTCGGGCACGACGTTGGGGCCCTCACCCGAGTCGGCCACGATGTTCGGACCCTCACCCGAGTCGGGCACGATGTTCGGACCCTCACCCGAGTCGGGCACGATGTTCGGGCCCTCACCCGAGTCGGCCACGACGTTGGGACCCTCACCCGACGTCGGCACGATGTTCGGACCCTCACCCGAGTCGGCCACGACGTTCGGACCCTCACCCGAGTCAGCCACGACGTTCGGACCCTCACCCGAGTCAGCCACGACGTTCGGACCCTCACCCGAGTCGGCCACGACGTTCGGACCCTCACCGCTGTCCATGAGCAGATGCGCGAGGGTGCTCACGGAGGCGTGCGCCGTGCGGTCCGTCGTGACCTCTGCGGCGACCGCGCCGCCGCCGGCCCCCAGGGTGAGGACGGCCGCTGTGACGATTCCCGCGAACGTGAGCGCCGAGTTCCGCATCTGATGTCCCGCCTTCTGGTGTGTCCTGCCTGGGCTTTCCTGCTGACGGGAACGACATTCGCCGGGCCTGCTCCCGGCCCGTTCCACATCCGCTACCGGTCGCGGCGGCCCGACGGGAACGCGGCGGGAAACCCCCTCGCACACACGGGAAGAGCGCTGGTGGAGGGCGTCTCGCCCCACACGCGGTCCGGCGCCCGTGGACCACACGTGCGCGAAGGGCCTACCGGCTCGGCCGGCAGGCCCTTCGCGACACGGGAGGTACGGGGTTCAGGCCAGCCGGTCGCGTACGGCCGCGGTCCGGGCGGTGAGTTCGGCGGGAGTGAGGGCCGTGACCAGCACGTACCCGTCCCGCAGCTCCCGTACGCCGGCCAGCAGCGTGACGTCCTGCGGCACGTCGTCCGGACAGGGCAGCGGTACGGCCGCGGCGCAGCCGACGAGCACCGGCGCCTCCATCGGCTTCCCCGACAGGGCGCGCACCAGTTCCCGCTCGGACGCCAGGCCCGTGGTGAGCTCGATGAGCCGGGAGACGGGCCCGCTCGCCTGCCGCGTGTACGCGTTGACGATGCGGGGCCCCTCAGCGGTGTGCGCGATCCGGGTGAAGGCGTATCCGAACTCGTATCCGGCGAGGTCGAGCAGTCCGGTGGCCAGGGCCCTGATCTCCGCCTCCTCCTGGCCCGTGAGCGGGGCCGGAAAGGTGTGGAGGGCAGAGCCCCGGCCACCGGGGGCCGCCGGCGCTTCCTCGGCGCCGCTCGTGTCCCCGCGCCGCAGCTCGACGATGCCGGTGACCCGGTGCATCCCCTCAGCCGTCAGCGTCTCCACGCCGTATTCGACGTCGTACGCGGGTGGCTGCTCCCCGGGCTCCGCGGGCAGCGCCACCGCCTCCCACTGCGGGCCGCTGCGGGTCAGCAGGCCCCGGATCCCGGCGGGGTCGGCGAGCAGCCGGGCGACGGCGGCGCGGTTCGGGGACAGGCCGAGACGTTCGGCCGTCTCCAGTACGGCGGGCAGGGCGCTCGCCTCTCCGCAGGCGATCAGCTTGCTCACCCGGTGGGTGCGGGCGAGCTCGACGAGGTGCCGGCGGAGGGCGTCGTCGTCCCGGAAGCCGTCCGGGTCGGCGAGGGTCAGGACGTCGAAGCCGGCCTCCGTCGCCTCCGCCACCAGCCGGGGCGGCGGGGCCACGAGGAGGATCCGCCGCGGATCGCGCTGACCGGATCCGGCTGGTGACGTCATGGCCGTCCGCCCGTGTCCTGTGGGGTGGGGATGTCGGTGGGGGCGTCCGCCAGGAGGACGTCGGCGAGGACGCCGCCCTTCCCCCAGTGGCCGGGTTCCACGTCCCGCACGATGACGGTGACGGCCTCCTTGGGGCACCCCGCTATGCGGGACACGCTGGCGGTCAGCTCGCTGACCAGCTCCTCACGTTGGGCACGGTCGTTGCCTTTCCACCAGTCCACGGAAATCACGGGCACGGGAAGCTCCTCAGCTCGAAGTCCGGCGATGCGGGTGCGATGCGACGGTCGGACCACCGGCGCCGGGGCCGCGGGAAGCCGTTGCCCCGGCGGGGGGTGGTCTCCGGCGAGTGTGGATGTGCCCGTTCCCGTCCGTTTCCCGCCACGTTCCCTCCTCGTTCCGGCCCGGCCGCCGAGGGCCGCGGAGGAGGGAACGGGCCGGGACCGCGGCGGGAAGGCGCACGGGCAGGCTCTGGTCCAGTCAAGAGGCCCGCCCCGCCACTGGAGCCACGATGAGCCTGCTCAGTCCGACGAAACCGGAACCGAATCCGGTCCCCGGCCCCACGTCCGGCACCGCCCCCACGGGCGGCCCCGCGACGACGGGCGCGACCCCCGCCTCCCCCGTCCCGCGCCTTCTGCGCACCCTTCGCGAGGACCTCCACGTCGTCGTCGCACGGGACCCGTCCGTGCGGGGCTCGAAGGAGGCCGTGCTGCACCCCGCCCTCACCGCGCTGTGGGCGCACCGGGTCGCCCACCGCATGCACGGCGCGGGCCTGCGGATGCCGGCCCGGCTGCTCGCCCGGTGGGCGAGGCGCGTGACGGCAGTCGAGATCCACCCGGGCGCGGTGCTGGGCCGCCGGGTGTTCATCGACCACGGTGCCGGCGTGGTGATCGGCGAGACCGCCGTGGTCGGCGACGACGTGACGATGTACCACCAGGTCACCCTGGGCGCGGTCGGCTGGTGGAGCGACAACAAGCGCCCCGAGGGCGACCGCCGCCACCCCGTCGTCGGCAGCGGTGTCGTGCTCGGTGCCAACTGCACGGTCCTCGGGCCGGTGACCGTCGGGGACCGCGCGGTCATCGGTGCGCAGGCCCTCGTCAACAAGGACGTCCCCGGCGGTGCACGGGTGCTCGCACCCACCGCCGTCATCAAGGAGCCGGGCCGCGAGCCGGAGCTGATGGAGGACGTGTTCACCGTCATCGCCTCCGCGGGCTCCTGGTGACGCTCCCGGTCTCCGTACCCCCTTGCGCCCTCACCGCTCCCCCCGCTCCCCCGACTCCTCCCGATTGCGAGAGATGAGAACCGTGACGACCACCGCCCAGGCCCCCCTGGCCCCCATCGCCCCCGTCCGCCCCGCGATCGCCTCCCGCGTCGAGGACCTCGTCGGGTCCACCCCGCTGCTCGAACTGCGCCTGCGGGACCTGGCTCCCGGCGCCCGTGTGCTGGCGAAGCTGGAGTCCGCCAACCCGATGTCGTCCAGCAAGGACCGCGCTGCCCTCTACATGCTGCGGGCTGCCGAGGACCGCGGCGACCTCCCGCCCGGCGGGACCGTCATCGAGGCCACCTCCGGCAACACCGGCATCTCGCTGGCCGCCTTCGCCGCCTCGCGTGGTTACCGCTGTGTGATCGTGCTGCCGGACAACGCCACCACCGAACGGGTCAAGCTGCTGAAGGCGTTCGGGGCGGAGATCGTCCAGACGCCGAGCGCGCTCGGCTACCCGGGGGCGATCGCCGAGGCCGAGCGGCTGCACGCAGCCACCCTCGGTTCGTGGTTCCCGTGCCAGCACGAGAACCAGGACAACGTCCGCGCGCACTACGAGACCACGGGGCCCGAGATCCACTCCGCGGTCGCCTCGACCGGCCGCCGCATCGCCGCCTTCGTGTGCGCGGTGGGCACCGGGGGCACGCTGACCGGCGTCGCCCGGCACCTCAAGGAGCAGGACCCGGACGTGCGGGTGATAGCCGTCGAGCCGGAGAAGTCGCCGATCCTCTCCCGGGGTTACGCGGGCCAGCACCGCATCCCGGGTCTCAACGGCGGTTTCGTCGCCGACACCACCGACGTCTCCCTCATCGACGAGGTGCTCGCCGTCTCGGACGAGGACGCGCTCCTCACCGCACGCCGACTCGCGCGCGGCCAGGGCCTGTTCGCCGGGGTGTCGTCCGGCGCGGCCACGTTCGCCGCGGAACTCATCGCGCGCAGGCCCGAGTTCGCCGACAGCCTGGTGGTGACACTGCTGCCGGACACCGGGGAGCGCTACCTGAGCATGTGGGAGGCCTGAGCATGAGTCACGCGATGTTCCGGGCGTACGCCGACGCGGTGAAGGCCGAGATCGGGGTGGCCACGACCACGCGTTTCATCGCCCTGGCCGAGACCACCGACGGCCGCTTCGGACTCTTCCACCACTCGATGCTCCCGGGTGCCGGCGGGGCCGACCCGCACTACCACTCCCAGATCTCCGAGTCCTTCTACGTGCTGTCGGGCGAAGTGCGCCTGCACGACGGGACCGGGTGGCGCACGGCCAGGGCGGGCGACTTCCTGCATGTACCGGAGAACGCGGTGCACGGCTTCCGCAACGAGAGCGACTCCCTGGCCGAGATGCTGATCATCTTCACGCCGGCGGAGCACCGGGAGGGCTACTTCCAGGGGCTGGCGGATCTGCTCGCCGACGGGAAGCGCCCGTCCCGCGAGGCGATGGTCGCCCTGATGGAGAAGTACGACCAGTACGAGGTCGAGGCCCCCGACACGGACCACGACCACCCGCACCCCCATGCGGACGGGGCCGGCCACCACCACGGTCCCGGCGGCACCCCCGCGCACGTCCACGCCTGACCGGGCCGGCCGCACACCCCGTTCCCGGACCCCGCCCCAACCCTCGACGAGGAGTACTCACCATGAACCTGACCAACTGGGGCCGCTTCGGTCTCCTGGCCGCCCTGTGGGGCTGCAGCTTCGCCTTCATCAAGATGTCGCTGGAGGCGTTCGCCCCGCTCCAGCTCGCATCGGGCCGTCTGATCGTCGGCACGCTCGTCGTCCTCGCGATCCTGGCCCTGAAGCGGCTGAGCCTGCCCTCCCGCACGCTCTGGGGGCACATCGCCGTCGCCTCCGTCTTCGGCAACGTCATCCCCTTCACCCTCTTCGCCATCGGTGAGCAGCACACCACCGCGACCACCGCCGGGGTCATCCAGGGCGCGACCCCGCTCATCACGATGGGCGTCGCCGCGCTCGCGCTCTCCGAGGAGCGGCCGACGACCCGCAAGGTGGCCGGCCTGATCGGCGGGTTCATCGGGCTGGTCGTGGTCGTCGGACCGTGGAACACCGACGGGTTCGGCACCATCGGCGGACAGCTGGCCTGTGTCGGCGCGGCGGCCAGCTACGCCGTCAGCTTCGTGTACGTACGCCGCTTCATCGGCCCCCACAAGCTGCCGGCCCTCTCGGTGACCGCCGCCCAGCTCGGCTCCGCCGCCGTCATCACCGTCGTGGTCACCACCTTCATGACCGGCTGGACGCTGCACGGCGACCTCACCGCCAAGCCGCTGCTCGCCCTGCTGGTCCTCGGGGCGGCCTCCACGGGTCTCGCGTTCGCGCTGCTCAACCGGCTGATCGCGGACGCCGGTCCGACGACGGCGTCCGGTGTGAACTACCTCGTGCCGGTGTTCTCCGTGGTCGTCGGCGTGCTGGCCCTCGGTGAGCCGCTGACGTGGAACGTGCCGGTGGGCGGCATCGTCGTCATCGCGGCGCTCGCCCTGGCGGAGGGCCGCATCTCCGCCCTGTCCAGGCGGACGGAGGCCGCCCCTCCCGCGGCGGCGGCGCCCGTCCCCGTACCGGAGAAGGCCGCCTCGTAGCCAGCGGCGCGCACAGCGCACCACACCGAGCCGGGGCCGGCGCGGACACCCTCACGGGTGCCTGCGCCGGCCCCGGCTCGTTGCGCAACTCCCTTACAAACAAGGTTAGTTGGCGTCACCTGATGATCCGGGGCGCTTCCCGGTCATGTCCCTCCCGCCGGTAGCGGAGCGGGATGGCACCGGGATCACGGAGCGCGAGCCTGAGGTCACAGGACGAGGAGAAGCACCGGAACCCTCTTCGCTCCCTCCCCCACCCTCAAGGAGCACACGGCACATGCACGCATCCACCTCGGCAACCCTCGCGGCGACCCCCCTCGGGGACGGCCGCATCATCACCTCCGCCGAATTCGACTTCACGCCCCTGCCCGGCGGACGGTCCACGCTCGCGACCCCGGTGAGTCCCGCCGCCGGCTCCACCCACATCACCCTGCACGTCGTGCGCATCGCGGCGGGCGAGTCCTTCAGCCCCGCCAGGAGCACGGAGGAGGAGAACACGGCGGTCGTGTTCTCCGGTCTGGGCACCGCGACGGTCGGCTCGCGCACCCACCCGGTGGCCCGGGGCCACGCGGTGTACGCCCCCACCGGGCAGTCCCTGACCCTGACCGCGGACGGGGAGGGGCCGGCCACCGGTGAGGAAGGCCTCGACGCCGCCGCGCCCGGCCTGTCGGCCGGCGAAGGAGGCCTGACCGCCTACATCTGGCGCACGCCCCTGGCGGCCGGCCGCCGCCCCGGCACGGATCCCGAGCCCTTCTCCACCCTCTGGGACGAGACCACCCAGCTGCGCGGCTTCGGCGGCACCGGCCAGATAGCCCCCGACGCCAAGCGCGCCACCATGAACTTCGTCTTCTGGCCCGGCAACGGAAGCAGTCAGCTCTGCCTGCACTGCGGCATCCAGCAGCCGGGTGAGACCTTCAGCGTCCACCTGCATCCCGACAGCGACGAGTCGATGATCGACTTCGAGGGCGTCGGCCAGATGTATCTCGCCGACCGCTGGGTCGACGTGTCCCCCGGAGACGTCCTGTACGCCGCACCCGGCGTCCTGCACGGCACCCGCAACCCGCACACCGGCCCCGAGGCCCGGCGCTTCGTGACCTGCGGCGGCCCCAGCCCGTACGACCCGGCGCTCTACTCCGCCGCCGGCCTCTCCTCCGACGTCAGGTGATCTGAGCCATGTGCCGCATCCACGGATCCTTCCACGCCCGCACCACCGCCCAGGAAATGCGCGACGTCGCCGCCCTCCAGCACCACGGCGGGCCCGACGCCCAGTCCTTCGCCCAGCACTCCGGCTGGGCGCTCGGCAACAACCGGCTGTCGATCATGGACCCCGAGGGCGGCGCCCAGCCGTACCGCCTCGGTGACATCACCGTCGTCTTCAACGGCGAGCTCTACAACCACGACCGGCTGCGCACCGAACTCATCCGGCAGGGCTTCCACTTCGAGGACCGCTGCGACGGCTCGATCCTGCCGGCGCTGTACCTCACCTACGGCGAGCGGTTCGCCGAGCAGCTGGACGGCATGTTCTCCGTGGCCGTCATGGACCTGCGCTCCGCGCCGCGTCTGGTGATCGCCACCGACGCCTCCGGCATGAAGCCCCTGTACTACCACTGGGAGGAGCGCAGCGGCCGGTTCCACTTCGCCTCGGAGCTCCCCGCGCTGCTCGGCTTCACCGACGTACGCCCCTACGAGGACGAACTGGGCCTGCACACCTACCTGTCGGCGAAGACGCCCTTCGGCCAGCGCACCATGTTCCAGGGCATCGACGTGCTGCCGCCGGCCGCCACCGCGGTCGTCACCCGCGAGGAGGGACTGCACCTCACCACCCGGCGGATGGGGTACGAGAGCGCGCCGCCCGTCCGCGAGGAGCGCAGCCTCGCCCAGGCGGGCGGGGAGCTGCGGGACCTGCTGGCCCGCGAGGTGTCCAGGCTGCTGATCGCGGACGCCCCGGTCGCGGCCATCACCTCCGGTGGCCTCGACTCCAGCCTGGTCACGGCACTCGCCGCCCGGACCCTGCGGGACCGCGGCGCGTCCGGCGCCCTGCACACCTTCAACATCGCCTACACGGGCGACTGGCCGGGCGACGAGCGTGTCTTCGCCGACGAGGTGTCACGGCACACCGGCACCGTCCACCACCAGGTGGAGATCGACCCGGCGACCTTCCCCGACCTGATGGCGGACGTCGTACGCCACCTGGGCCAGCCCAACGCCGACCCGATCACGCTGAGCACCTTCTCCCTCTTCCGGGCGGTCCGCGACGCCGGGTTCAAGGTCGCCCTCACCGGCGACGCGGCCGACGAACTCTTCGGCGGCTACGCGCGCATGACGCAGGCCGTCGCCGCGCCCGAGGGCTCGGACTGGGCCGGCGCCTATCTCGACCATCTCGCCGCCGTGCCGCGTTCCCTGCGCGATCACCTGTACACCGGGGACTACGCCGCCCGGGTCCGCTCCCACGGGACGGCCATGCCGCCCGGTCTCACCGAGACGCTCGCGCACGGCGCGGGCAGCCGTCTCCAGCGCATCTCCCGCATCGAGCAGCGCTACCGGCTGCCCGCCTACCACCTGCGCCGCGTCGACCACCTGTCGATGGCCAGCTCCGTGGAGGCCAGGCTGCCGTTCTGCCAGCCGAGCATCGTGCGCTACGCGGCGACGCTGCCCGACCACCACCGCACCATCCCCGGCACCGGCGTCAAGCGCGCCCTCTACCGGGCCGCGGACGGCCTGCTGCCCGACAGCGTCCTGAACCGCCCCAAGCAGCCGTTCACCCTGCCCATCACGGCGATGCTCGCCCCCGGGCAGCGGCTGTGGGCGATGGCCCGCGACGTCCTCTCCCCGCAGGCGCTGCGTGCCGACGGGCGGCTGCGGTACGAGGCGGTGGACGCCCTGTTCGCCGAGCAGGCGGTCAAGCCGTCCGACCAGGTGTCGCTGGCCCTGTGGGCGCTGATGTCGCACCAGATGTGGCGTACCGAGTTCTTCGGCGCGGCCGCCGGGGCCTCGCTGCGCACTCCCGAGCCCGCGGGGGCGGCCGTATGAACGTCTCCCTCGCCAAGGCGCACGGCGCACCCTGCCCCACCGTCGTCCTGGACGGCCGGGTGTTCCCCGAGTCGGAGCCGGAGCTCCTGGACGCACTGGCCGGCCTGCGGGCGGACCTGAGCGGTCAGGGCGCGGGCGACGTGCTGAAGAACGCGATCGTACGGCCGTCCCGGCACCCGCTGTTCGACCTCGACTACCGGTTCGTGCAGTCGCTGCCCCAGAGCCACGACAGTTTCGACCTCCGGGGCTCGTGCGGTCACTCGATCCTGGCCGCCGTCGAGGCGGCCGCCCGTACCGGCATGATCCAGCCGCTGGTGCCCGGCTGCCGGGTCCGGGTCAACGTCCTGAACAACGGCGACAACGTCGTGTGCGAGACGGAGGAGACCTCCGACGGCGGCACCCGGTTCACCGCCCACTTCCTGTGCTCCCCGCCCCTGAGGCTGCCCGAACTGCTGATGACGGGCGAACCGGTCACCCACGTCCCCTTCGAGGGCCGTTCCGTGCCCGTCTCGCTGGTGTCGATGGGCAACCCGTACGCCTTCGTCGACGCCTCCCACCTCGGGGTGGGCGGCCCTGACGCGCTCTTCGCGGACGACCCGAGGCTGTTCGGCGCCATGACGAGACTCCGCGTCGCGGTGTGCGAGTCGCAGGGCTGGGACACCTTCGGGGCCTTCCCGAAGATCGCCGCACTGTTGCCGCAGGACGGCGGCGGACTGTTCGTGCGGGCCGTGTCCGTCCCCTCGTGGCACCCCACGGTCGCCCTGACCGGGGCGATCTGCCTGGGCGCGGCGGCCGGGATCGTGGGCTCGGTGCCCTGGTCGCTGGCCGGGACGGCGGCGCAGGACCCCGATGCCCTCCTGCCGGTGCGCACCCCCGGCGGGTGCGTGCGGGTCGCCGCCCACTCGACGCTCGGCCCCGACGGCGAACGCAAGCTCGCCTGGGTGTCGGTCGCCGAGAAGCAGGTCGACTACCGGGGGCTGCTGCCGCGTTCCCGGTCCGTGACCCCGCGGGCCGGCTCCGCGGCCGGCGTCCGTACCCCTGTACTCGCCACGTCCGACCACTCATCCGAGGAGACACCGTGGGTTCCGCTGACAGCCTGACCGCCGTGCGCGGGAGCACCGCGCCGCCCGTGCTCCCCGGCACCTATGCCGACCCGTTCGTGGAGGCCGGCACCGGACGGGCCCGCCGGGCCGATGCCTTCCGCACCGCCCCGCTCGTCCCGTCGCCCGAGGTGCTGAGCCGTCTCTCGCGGTGCGCCGAGGCGGCCGACCGCAGCGGGCAGCCCGACCGGGAGGCCGTGGCCGTGCTGCGCGAGAGCGGCCTGCTCGCCCTCGTCGTCCCCGCGTCCCACGGTGGTGCCGGCGCGGACGCGGTGGCGCTCAACTCCTGTGTCGAGCAGGTCGCCTCGGTGAACGCCTCCGCCGCGATCATGCTCTTCCAGCACTGCGCCGTGACCAGCCGGATCGTCGAGAACGGCACCCCAGCCCAGCACCGCGAGGTCCTGCCCCGGCTGGCCGACGGCCGGTGGCTGGCGGCGTCCGCCTGGTCGGAGAGCGGGGCCGGGGCCGCCAAGAAGAACCTCTCGACCCGGGCCCACCGCACCACCGGCGGCGACTGGCTCCTCGACGGCGCCAAGTCCTTCACCACGAGCGCGGGGCTGGCCGACGTCTATCTGGTCCTGGCGCAGTCGCAGGAGTCGGAACCCGCACCGGCCTCCGGCGCCCAGGACACCGGGTACGGAGCCGCGGGGCAGACGTTCTTCCTGATCCCGGGCGACCACCCCGGCCTGCTGCCCGACACCTCCATGCGGCTGGCCGGGATGCGCGGCTCCGCCACCGGGTTCGTGTCGGTGCGGGAGTGCCGCGTCCCCGACACCGCCCGGCTGGGTGCGACGGGCGTCGCCGCGTCCATCATCGCCCGGGTCCGGGACAGCGGGGCCACGCTCGGCGCGGTCGCCGTGGGGATCGCCCAGGCGGCTCTCGACACGGCACACGAACACGCGGCACGACGGGGGCTCTACGCCCACCAGGCGGTGCGCCACCGGCTGGTGGACCTGACGACGCAGGTCGAGACCGCCCGCGCGGTGGTGGAACGCGCCGGCCGCCGCACCTCGGCCGACCCCGGCCTGACCACCCTGCACTCGAAGCTGGCGGCCTCCGCGACGGCCGAGCGGGTCGTGGCGGACGTGGCGCAGTTCCTCGGCTCGGCGGGTTACGTCGAGACGCATCCGATCAACCGGTTCGGGCGCGACGCCCGTGCCGTCGCCCTGATGGGACCGACCAACGACCTCTGCAAGGAACTGGTGAGTCTGCCGTGGAACCGTTGAACACAACCTCGTCCCGCACGTCCCCGACCTCCCGTCCCGCCTCCGCCACGGACGCCGGCCTGGTGGTGGAAGGAGGCCGGCTCGTCACCCCCGAGGGGGTCCGCGAGGGTACCGTCGTCGTCCGCGACGGCCGCGTCGCCGCCCTCCTCGCCCCCGGCGAACCGCTGCCCCCGGGACCGCGCCTGGACGCCGCCGGCCGGTACGTCCTGCCGGGCCTCATCGACTCGCACGTGCACTTCCGCACTCCCGGCCTCGAGCACAAGGAGACATGGGAGAACGGCAGCCGGGCGGCGCTCGCGGGCGGGGTCACCACGGTGATGGACATGCCCAACACCCGCCCGCCGTCCCTCGACACGGCCGCCCTGCGCGCCAAGGCCGCCCTGATAGCGGGTCGCTCCTTCGTGGACCACCGCTTCCACATGGGGGCCGACCCGGACCACCCGGAGGTCCTCGCCTCCCTGGACCCGGCGGTGGCGACCTCGGCGAAGGCGTTCATGGCCGGGCACCACACCGCGCCCGTGGTCTTCCGCGAGGCACACCAGCTGGAGGCGGCCTTCGCGGCGGCGGCCCGCGGTGGCGTACGCCTCGTGCTGCACGCCGAGGACCAGCACGTCTTCGACCTGCTGGACTCCCGCGGCGGGGACCCCCACTCGTACGACGCCTACGAGCCGCACCGCCCGCGCTCCGGGGCGATCGTGGCCGTCGCCAAGGTCGTGCACCTGGCCCGCACGTACGGCACGAAGGTGCACGTGCTGCACGTGTCGTCGGCGGAGGAGACCGACATGCTGGCGGCCGCGGCGGGCGAGGGCCTGCCGATCTCCTTCGAAGTCACCGGCCACCACCTGTCGTTCACCGACCACGACACGGCCCGGCGCGGTCCGCGCACCCGGCTGTCCCCCGCGATCCGCGCCCCGCGCGACCGGGAACGCCTGTGGCAGGCGGTGCTCAGCGGAGAGGCGGCCACCGTCGGCAGCGACCACGCACCGCACACCGTCGAGGAGAAGAACCGTCCGCCGGCCGAGGCACCGCCCGGTCTGCCCGGCGTCCAGGAGCTCGCCGTGTCCGTGTGGACGGGCATGCTCGCCCGGGGCATCGGGGCCGACGCGGCGGCCGCGCACCTGGCCCGGCTGATGGGCACGGGGCCGGCCGACCTGTTCGGGCTGGCCGGAAAGGGCCGCCTGGCGGTCGGCGCGGACGCCGACCTCGCGCTCCTCGACCCGGACGCGCGCTGGCAGTTGTCCGCGAAACACGTGCAGTCCCTGTGCGGCTGGTCGGCCTACGAGGGCTGGATGTTCACCGGGCGGTTCACGACGGTGGTGACCGGCGGACGCGTCGCCTGGGACCTGGAGAGGGGGACGGTGGGCGAACCGCTCGGCCGCTGGCTGCCGGGACCGGAGCGGCCCCGGCCCGAATCCGCGCCCACGACGGTGGCCGAGCGTGAGCTGGAAGGGGCGTCCCGATGAGTGTCACGACCCTGCGCACGGAATCCGGGGCACCGTCCGGATGGGAGCACGAGGCGGCCGCTTCGGTCCTGTCCCGCGACGTACCCGCCGACGAGTTCCGTGCGGCCATGGCCTCGCTCGCCGCCCCCGTCACCGTCGTGACGTGCTACGACGACACGGGCAGCCCGCGGGGACTGACGGCCAGTGCGGTGTCCTCGCTGTCCCTGGACCCGCCCCTGCTGCTGGTCTGCCTGGACCGGGGCTCGCGCACCCACGACGTGCTGACCGGCGCGGGCGCCTTCACCGTCCATCTGCTCGGGCCCGAGGACCAGGCCCTGGCGAAGAAGTTCGCGGGCCCCACCGGGGAGCGCTTCGACGGCGTGCCGCTCGCCGCCGGACCTGCCTCCCGCCACGCACCGCAACTCGCCGACAGTGCGCTGCGGCTGACCTGCGCGCGGCACGACCTGATCGAGGCCGGCGACCACACGATCCTGGTCGGCCGGGTCGCGGTCGCCGACTGCCAGGGCCGCCCGGCCGGCGGCCTGGTCTGGCACCACAGGGGCTTCGCCCACGCACGGCCGGCGGAGGCACGCTGAGCGGGCGGGCGCGGTGACGTCCGCGCTCGCGGCGGCGCCGCCGCGAGGTGTGTGCACGGACGCGAGGAAGGCGCAGGACGGGCGGCGGCCCGGCCGGACCCCCGGCCGGGCCGCCGGCCCGTCGGGGTGGACGCGGGACCGGGGGACGCGCGGGACCGGGGGACGCGCGGGGGTCAGGACGGCGGCGCCACCGCCGGGTCCCCGGACCTCGCCGGTTCCCCGGACCCCGCCGCCTCTCCCGGCCCCTGACGGTCTCCCGGCTCCTCAAAGCCTCCGGGCTCCTCCTGGCCTACTGCCGCCGCCTTCCGCAGGGCCTCCGCGAGCCCGTCCGCGGCCAGCACCATGCCGGCGGGGGCGGAGCTGTTGAGGAACAGGCTGTGGCCGGCGGGCAGGCGTGCGAGCAGCCCGGCCACCGGCAGCATCACGTATCCCAGCCCGGTGGCCCCGAGATGGCGCGGGGAGGTGTAGACCGGGACGACCGCGGTGCCGTCGGGGGCGGACGCGCTCACCGGCTCGCCGTCCGCGGTGACCAGGACCGCGACCTCGGCGCCGGCCAGCGCTGCGGTGACCCCCTCCGCGGGTCCGTAACCGGTGGCGGCGAGCTGGACGGCGCGGTCCACCTCGTCGGCGGGCTCGGGCCATCCCCTCGCTCCGGGCGACGGCCGGTAGCCCTCGTTGTCCTGCCACTCGACGATGTCCCCCGCGGAGTCGGAGCGCCACTGCCCCACCACGGCCCAGTCCGGCGGTGTCCCCTCCCCCTGCCACGCGGGATCACCGAGGTAGAGCCAGTGGCCTGGGGCGAGCCGGGCGGCCCGGACGAATTCCGCGGGCGGTGCGGGCGGGACGGGTCCGTCGGCGCCGGGGTCAGTCATCGTGTCCTCGCTTGGTGGGTGTACCGAAGCCGGTGCCGGGCGCGGGCAGCGGCGGCTCGACGGGGCGCGGGCCCTCCTGGGACCCGGCCGGGTCGACGGGCCGTGCCTCACGCCAGTCGGCGGCCGTCGGGCTGGTCAGGGTCGCCAGGGAGTCGACCAGTGTGGGTACCGGGGCCCCCGCGTCGTCCGTCCCGGAGAGTTCCACCGGGAACGGGCTCCACCACACGCTGCGGCCGAGCCGCTGGGCGACGAGGTCCGCGACCTCGGACGCGGGGCCGCCGAGGCCGTCGAGCACGAGGAGCACCGGGGTGGAGAGGTCCTTGCGCCGCAACTCGATGTCCGCTGCCAGCAGTTCGGCGAACTCTGCGGCCGGGACCCGGTAGGACGCCCCGCCGAAGGTCACGTCGAGGTGGTCGCTGTCCTGGAGGTCGACGGACGCCCTCACCAGATGGGGGACGGGCCTGTCCTTGCCGGAGGCGTCCTGCCCTGCCCACGGCGCGTCGGCGACTCCCTCCGGCGCCCGGAACCTGCCCAGCTCCGGCAGGAAGGCCGAGCCGTCCTTCCAGTCACGGCCGCCGCCCATGGTGGTGCCCATGCTCGTGGGCGGCACGGGCGCGTCGAACGCACCGCGCACCTCCAAGTGGTAAGCGGCCGCCACGTCCGGGTCCGCCATGTCCCGGCCCGCCGCGAACCCGCGGGTGAGCAACGTCAGCGCCTCGCCCCGCAGCGAGTCGTCGACCTCGACGGCGGGATCGAGGTGCAGCACCCTCCTGGTACGCGCGTCCGCGTCCGGGCCGGCCGCGGGCAGCGTCTCCTCCGCCTTGACCCGCGCCCAGAACATCCGCGCCCGCCTCGGCCCGGAGAGCTCCGGCCCGGGAGGCGCGGCCGCGTCCACCGCCGCGGTGTCCTGGAGCCACCGGGCCGCCGACAGCAGCACCGGCAGGTCCGCGAACCCGCTGACGGGCAGGGCGGATCCGGACTGCCACTCCCGCGCGGCGGCGGCCAGCACCCGGCGGGTGACCTGCCGGTCGACCCCGGCGGCGGCCTCCGGGTGCGCTGCGACGACCCGGCGCAGCAGGTCGGGCGAGAACGGACCGGTCGCGCCGAGGGCCGGATCGGCGTGCCACATGTTGTCGATCGCGCCCGCCCCGCGGATCAGGGTCGCGAAGTCGTCGGCGTCCTCGACGTCGGGCCCGAACAGCAGACGCAGGGCACGCACCAGGCGCAGCATCTCGGCTCGGCTGTGGGGCGACGGCTCGCCCTCGAAGCCGGCGGTCCGCGCGAGCCGGTCCAGTTCGGCCTCGCCGGGTTCGGGACGGCTGGTCTCCCACCACCAGCGGCGTCCGCGCGCGTCGGTGAACAGCACCCGCACGGGGTCGTCCTGGTACCGGAACGCCCCCTGGAGGGCGTAGGACAGGCGCACCCTGCGCCCGGTCACGTTCGCGAGGTGCTGTCCGAGGGAGATCGCGTCGTCGCCGAGGGGATCGGCGGTGAACGGCACGGGGAAGGAGTGGCCCGCCTGCGAGAGGTCCTGCGTGATGCCGTCCCGGGGGGCCGAGGAGTAGCAGACGACCATGTCGATCCAGTGGTCGGCGGGCAGGCTCGACAGGCTCTTGCGCCGCCGCAGCCACTCCCCCGCCTCGCGACGGCCGGCCGTCCTCGAACCGCCGTCGGCCAGCGGCATCATCAGGCTGCCGGGGAGCCCGTGGCCCGCCAGGTGGTAGGCCTTGTCCTTCGGCCCGGGGTCCGCCAGGGGCAGTTTGGCGGAGTACGTGCCCGTGGCGGGGTTGTAGTGGACGAACAGCGTCGTCTGGTCGAGGCGGCCGAAGTTGTCCTCCCGTGCCTCGGCGAGTTCGCCGGGCTCGTGGAGGCTGCGGCCGATCTGCCGTCCGGTCAGCGCGCTGACGATGGGCTGGGTCAGCACCTCGCGGTGCCAGTCCGGTGCGCCGTCGTCCGCGTCGGGCGCCAGACCGGGGCGGACGGGCACCCAGGAACCGTGCGGCAGCCCGTCCTGACGGACCACGGCGAGGGTGCTGCTCGCGGCGGGGTCCGGGTGGCGCCGCGCGAGACCGCTGTGCACCCAGACGGTGCGGCCGGTGCGCTCGGCGAGCTTCCTCGGCAGTTCCAGGTACCGGTCGCCGGCGTACGGGACGCCCAGCACGATCGGCGCACCGGCGGGCAGGTTCTGCCCGGCCAGGTCGGCCGCGACGAGTTCGGTGAACTCGTCGGCGTCGAGGTCCTGCGTCGTCCCGTCGGGCAGCCGGGCCGTCACCCTGTCGTGCCGCCCGTCGGCGAGGACGGCGTACGGGGTCGCGTCCCACGGCCAGGGCGAGACGTCCGGGTCGTGCGTGGAACTGAACCCGCCGGCCTGGTCGGGCACCACGTTGTCGACGAACAGGGTGTCCAGTTCGGCGGTGTCGGTTCCGGTCCAGTTCAGGCCCGGTACCCGGTGTCCGCCCACGGAGACGTACCGGGTGCGGTCCGCCGCGATCAGGCCCTGTTCCTCCAGGGAGAACGCGGTGAGCGCGGCGAGGCCGCCCGCCCTCCCGGCCGCGAGGGCCCGTCCGGTCATCGTGAGGAAGTCGCGGCGCATCTCAGGGTCGACGAGCACGTGCGGTCCGAGGTGGAGGACCCGCCGGATGACCGCGTCCACGTCGAACGCCCCGGCGCGCAGTGCCCGGTCCTGGCCGCGCAGCGCGTCCAGGGTCTCCACCGCCGCCGCGTGCCCGGGCATGGTGACGGCGATCGTGGCCTGGCGGCCCAGGTCCGCCCGGTCCACCTGCCCGGACGGGCCCACGGTGACACTGCGGCCGGGTACCCGTGCCCGGCCGCGCGAGGCGATCGCGAAGTCCCGTGCGGTCAGGGGACGCTGTCCGGCCGGCAGGTTCTGCTGGAGCGTGCCGAGTGCCTGGTCCAGCAGGCGGACGAACAGCTCGTGGGCGGTCCGCGCCCGTGCGTCGCCCCTCTCGCGGGCATCCCGCTCCCGGTCCTGCGCGGTCCCGGTCCCGCGTGCGTCGGCGCCGTAGCCCGCGATGCCGATCCTGGGCAGCGGCACCCGCGCACGGCGGTTGCGCAGACCTGCCTGCGCCACACGGAGGGCCAGCCTTTCCACGCTCTCCCGCGCTTCGTCCGAGGCACCGGTCTCCCCCCGGCCGAACTCCACGAGGCTCAGCCGGGGCAGTACGGCGAGCGGCCCGGCCGACGAGGCGGCCACCGGTGCGACGAACACCGGCTGCCCGTCGCCGGTGTCCAGGGCCGTCATGTCCAGGCCGGTCATGTCGAAGTCGGCCGGGTCCAGGCCGGTCATGCCGGAGTCGGCGAGGTCAAGGCCGGTCATGTCGACGTCGGCCGCATCGGCACCGGTCATGTCGAAATCGAAGTCGAAGTCGTCCCAGCCGGTGGCGTCCAGGTCGAGGCCGTCCAGGTACGACATGCCGACGTCCGGCATGTCCGCCTCCGTGCCGGACTGCGCGACGGGCGCATCCCCCGCGGTGGTGTCGACGGCGGCTCCGGTCCAGCGGCGCCGCAGACCGAGGCCGGACCGGAGGGTGTCGGCCAGCTCGGCGGCGGACTCCGCCGCGGGCCCGCTGCCGGTGCCCGCGTCCAGCAGGTGGCCGGCGACCCGGCGCACCGCGCTGCGGAACCCCTCGCCGGCGTACCGGGAGTCGGCGAGCACCGGGTGCGGCTCGGCCGGAAGCACCAGCAGGACGGCATCCGCCCAGGCCCGGGTGAGGGCGGTCTCGTCCACGCCCTGGGGTGCCGTGCCGGCGAACGCGGTGTACGCCTGCGACCACAGCCTGCGCGCCGCGCGCGAGGCGACCGTGTCCAGGGTGCCGGTCGTCGGACCGGCACCCGACATGCGCACCCTGGCCAGGTCCAGCGGGGTCAGTGCACCGGCGGGCAGCCTGCCGTCGCCGCGCAGCACCATCTCGGTCCGCTGCCCGTGGGTGAGGGTGACACCCGCGGCATCCAGGTCCGCCGTGCCGACGGTCTCCCCCGGGCCGGGCGCCTCGGGCGAGGGCGGCAGGTCGTCCTCGGTCACCTGCCCCGCGATCCACCGGCGATGGGCCGCGTCCCCCGGCACGACCGGAGCCGCGTCCTGGGGCCCGGTCCCGCGGGCGTCGCCGAGCGCGCGGGGCGGGACGCCCAGGACCAGGAGCCGGGCCTCGGCGTCCTCCAGCCGTCGGCGCGCCTCGTCGGCACGCCCCCGGGCGGCCCGCTTCCCGTCCCCGTCGGCCCGCTCCCGCGCGCCGGCTGCGGCGGTGGCGTCGCCGAGGCCGGCCAGCGCCCGCGTGTGCACCTCCCACGCGGCGGCGAGGTCCGCGGCGGCTGTGCCCGAGCCGGTGGCGGTGGCGGGAGAGCGGGGAGCGGCAGGTGCCTGCGGCAGCGGGCGGTGCGGGAGTGCGCGTGCGCCCGCACCGGCCCCCGCCGTAGCAGTCCCGGTCGTACCGGCCCCCGTCGCACCGGTGCCCGTGCCGGGCCGGCCCCGGAGCCCGTCCAGCAGGGCCTGGGCGTGCTCGTCCGGGAAGAGCCCGTCCCGGGCGACGTTGTCCCGCAACTCCTGCTCGTCGAGCGGGTAGATGTCCCAGTAGCGGCCCCAGTTGTCCGTGTAGTCCAGGGACGGGTCGTGCCCGGGGACGTCGTCCAGCGCCAGCTGCGCGCCCCGCATGACCTCGTGGACGGTGTGGTGGCCCACGGTCAGCGAGATGGCCATCATCCCCGCCCGGATCAGACCGAGATCCAGGTCGAGACCCCACTGGTCGCGCATCCGGGCGGCGTGGAGCATGAAGCGGTACGTCGATCCGGCGGTGCCCGTGGCCACGAGACCGCCCGAGTCCTCGGAACTCCCCTGGAAGGCCTCGCTCATGGCGATGTCGTACACCGACGTCGCCGGCATCCAGGTCAGGCCCGCGTCGTCGACCGCGAACCTGCGCTCCGCCTCGCTCAGCGGCGGACGCGCGGCGTCCGGACGCGTCCGGGTCACCACCGAGGCCTGCAGTTCCCGCACCGCGGCCTCCTTCTCCGCCGCGGTCAGGCCGTCCGACGCCTGGATCTCCGTGGCGCGCCGCATGAAGTCGGCGTAGGCCTGCTGCTGGCGCCTGCTCGGGCGTTCCGCGGCGATCTCCGGGTGCTGCTCCTCGGCGCCACCGAGCATCTCCGGCACGAGGTCGTTGGAGATGCCCTCGTAGAGGAACGCCACGAGTTCCCGCAGGTTCCCGCTCCGCACCACCCGCTGGAGCGCCTCGCGTGACGTGCCGACGACCCCCGCCTTGAACTTGCTGGTGTCGCCGAACGTCGCCAGCGCACGGGGGTACCGCTGGCGGGTGGCCGCCCACGCGGCGGCCGCCATCTTGCGGAACTCGGCGGTCACCGCCTCGTTCCCGGCCAGGTACTCGCCCAGCCGCCGGTCGAAGGCGACCGACTCCTCGGCGTAGCGGATGCGGGCCAGGACCCACGGCGGTGCGTCGCTGTTCCTGCGCTCCGGGCTCGGCTGCGCGGACCGCCCCGGCGGACGGGAACCCCTGCGCCCGGAAGCGGTCGCGGGGCTGTCGGGCCGGACCTCCGACGGCTCGGTGGTCGTCCCGTGCCGGGACGTCCCGGATCCGGACGTCACCGGCTCGGTGGTCGCCGGTCCGCCCGTCGCCGGCCGTGTGGCGGGCTCTCCGGGCGGCTGGTGTCCGGCGTCGGGCGTGCTGCTGCCGGAGGGTGACGGCGGGACCAGCCGGTGGTCGTCGACGTCGATCGTCACGACGCGTCCACGGTCCGGGTCGGTGGCGCTGCGCACCCGCTTCGCGGACTTGGTGAGGCCGAAGTCCCGCACGCCGACGTGCGGACCGGGCGTACCGCTCTGGAACGCGGTCAGGACCTGGCCGAGCCGCGCCCCGAGCGCCTTGGCGACCGCGTCGGCCCGCGCCCGGCCGCTCGCCTGCGAGCGGTTGCCGTGCCCGGTGACGGTGATCGAGGGCATCGGCAGCCCGTGGGCGCGGTTCCACAGCCCCGCGCGTGCCAGCGCCCGGGCCAGGCCGTCGATCGCGTCGTCAGCGTCGGCGGGCAGACCGTGCTCCTTCTCCGCGAAGCGGACGGTCCGCTGGTGGCCGCGTGGCGTGTGGCCGTGCAGCACCACCGTCGTCAGCGGGTTGGCGACGGCCGGTGAATCATCCGAGAGCAGGGCCGCGTTCGTCTCGTGCGCCGACTCACCCGGCCGCTTGCTGTACGCCCGGAAGAACCACAGGTCCTTGTTCTCCATCACCGGGGCGGCGGCCCTGATCAGCTCCCTGGCCCTGGAGCGCGCGTTCGCCACCTCACGCAGCGCCAGGGCGTGTTCGGGGCGGTCCTCGTCGAAGTACCAGGGCAGCTGCTGTGCCTGGTGGACGTCGGCCAGGGACCTCGCGGCCTTCGCGAAGCCCTCCAGGCGGGCGGTCTCCGCCTCGTCCGCACCGTCGCGCCGCGCCGCGCCGAGACGTTCCTCGGCTCCGGCGGCCAGCGCGGTGAGCTCGTCCTCGCCGTAGCGGTCGAGGTTCTCGTCGATGACGTCGTCCAGAGCCTCGGCCGTGATCTCGCTCCGCGAGTGGGTCTCGTTCTCCAGCGTGATCTGGTGGGTGCCGTCCTCGCCCGCCAGCACGACCTGCGCGAAGTGGTAGGGGGCGTGCGGGCCCACCGGGTCGCCGGGTTTGGCGTGGTTGTGCGTGAACAGCTGGGCGCCGCCGTCGTTCGTGGTGCTGATCGACTGGATGAGGTAGCCCTCTCCGACTCCCGCCCACGCGTACTCGTTGACCCCGATACGCCGTGCGGCGGCGGCCAGCCGGGGCCGCAGCGGGTTGTCCGGCGGCTCGTGGCTCAGGGCGCGGCCGTACTCCTCGCCCGGGGTGGGGGCGCCCACCACACCACCGGTGAAGCGGCCGTCCAGCCCCGTCCTGCGGGCCGCCCAGGCGGGGGTGACGGCGGAGGGGGCTCCCGTGCCCCGGGACACGTCCACGAGGGCGCGGGCCAGGTGGTGGGTTCCGGTGACCTCGCGGCCGTGCATCCCGTTCACCGGTGCCGTGGTGACGGCGCCGCCGGGGCCGCGGAAGGCGATGTGCGACAGGGGTGCGGTCGCCGAACCGGCCACCATGCGGGCGAAGTCGCGGGTGAAGGCGTGCTCCGGACCGCCGGACGGCGTCAGGAACTCGGGCTCCACCCGGAAGAGCGGCTCGCCGTACGAACCGTCCTCCTTCGGCAGCAGCACTCCCACCGATTCGTCGGCCTTCAGGCGTATCCCTGCTCCGGCCGCGGCCAGCCGTGCCGACGAGCGTTCGATCGCCGCGCGCGTGGCGTACGCCTGCCGGCTGCGCCCGGTCGCGCCGTCTCCGGCGGCGAGCGTCGCCAGCGTCCGGTCCTCGGAGATGTGCAGCGGCGGCCGGTCGGCCATGAGCACGCGTGCCTGGTCCTGGCGCGGCAGGACCAGCGGGAGCGTGTCGGGGCCGCTGCCCTCACCGGCCCGGACCTCACCGACGGACCGCGGGAGCGGCGGGGTGAACAGGACGCCGGTGCCGCGCCGGTCGATGACTCCGTAGTCGCGGGTCGTCAGCTGCCGGGGGCGGCGCGCCTCGATCTGCCGTTCCAGGACGGCCTGGTCGGCGAGCCGGTCGAACTCCGCGTCCCCGTCGCTGCTGGACCCGTCGCTGCCGGACCCGTCGCCGCCGTCCCGGTCGTCCTCCCCGGCCACGCTGTCGGTGTCGCTCCCGCTGCTGAGGTCGCGGGCGCCGGGGAGTCCGTCGTCGGCGGCCGGGTCGGTCGAGGCCCAGCCCGCGCCTGTGTCGTCCCCGAGTTCGAGGATCAGGTGGCGGGTCCCCGTGACCGGATGGGTGTCGAGGACGACCGGCGCCTCGGGGTGCCACACCCGGCGGCCGGTGGTACCGGCGACGAGGGAAGCGACCGTCGCGGCGTACTCCGCGGGGAGCGCCAGGACGATGTCGGCGCCGCGGGGGCGCCTGGGGTCGTACGAGATGAGCATCGCCAGCTCGTAGGCGCTGTCCACCCGGAAGGTCCGCCCCTGCATGGCGATCTCGACGGCGTGGCCGGCCGCCTTCGCGACGACCACGTACGGGTTGTGCCAGGGAGCGGGCCTGGGGACGACCCGGCCCCGCCCCCGGACGGCGTACGACGCGGTCTCGGGGGCGGGCCGCCCCGGTCCGGTGAAGTCGCGCCCGACGGGGTTCCCCGTGCCGTCGCGCAGCAGGGTCGGCTCGTCGAGGGCGCCCCGCCCGGTCTCGATCTGCCGCTCGATGAAGTACAGGGCGAGGTCGTCGGTGGTGTCCAGGTCGTCCGAGGAGGCGTCGAGCGCCAACGAGCCGAGCAGCTGGACGTCCGCGGCGCCCGGCCTGGCCCGGCTTCCCATGTGGAGGACCTGACGGGTGACGCGGATCAGGCCGTCGCGCAGCGCCTGCTGCGTCGGCCGGGCTCCCGCCTCGGCCAGGACGAGGGCGTACACCGCCTCCGAGGTCTCCCTGAGCCGGTCGCGCGGGACGCTGCCGCGCAGGGAGCCGAACAGCAGGTCCAGCCAGCCCGGTTCGGCCCAGCCCGGGGTCTCGGCCTCGTCGTCGGAATCCTCGTCGGACTCCGACTCGTCGGACACCTCCGCGAGTGGGGGCAGCGCCTCGCCGGGAGGCAGCGGCGGCGGCACCGAGCCGTCGGGGCCGGTCTGCGGGGAGGCGGCGGGGAGCGACACCGGGTCGACCCACACGGGTTCGCGGCGCTCCGGCGTCGCGTTCCTCCGCGCGTCGGCCCAGCTCGCCCCCTCGGGCGGGATGTGCGGCTCGATGTCGCCGGCCACCGCGGCCCACAACTGGAGGTGACGCGAGCGCAGCCCGCTCTGCGCGTATCCGTCGGGGGCCGGCTCGCGGAACGCGCCGAGCAGGCTGCCCGGCGCGTCGAGCCGGTGCGGGTTGCCGGCGTCGCGGGCCTCGTCCCGCAGGAAGAGCTGGTGCGCGAGTTCGTGCGCGAACTCCACCGGGTCGGCGTCGGCCCACCACGCGCGCTGGTTCATCGGCCGGTCGCGGCCGACGAGGTCGACCGTCAGATGGGGACTGCCGTCGGAGGCGACCCGCTCGACGGTGACGTGCAGCCGGTCGCCGTTGGGCAGTTCGTGACCCGGCTCGTTGAAGAACTCCCGCACGCCCTGGAGCACCCGTGCCATGACGGCGTCGGTGTCGTGCCCGGCGTCACCGTCGGCGAAGGCGAGCCGGACGGTGAGGTCGGTGACCATCCCGCCGCCGTGGGTGAAGCGCCGCACGTCGAAGGCCGACCGCACGACGAACCGCGGCCGGTCGTCCAGGCGGGCGCGGGGCGCGGGCGCCCTCCCGGCGGTGGGATGCGGCTCGGGCTGCGGGGTGGCGGACGACGGGTCGCCGGGGACGGTGGACAACGGGCCGCCGGGGACGGGGGACGCCTGGCCGCCGGGGACGGTGGACGCCTGGCCGCCGGGCGAGGTGGAGGAGGCGTCCACCGGGGCGGCGGGGCCGGTGGGCTCCCGCAGCGGGATGCGGAGGGCGAAGTCGCCCTCGCCATCCGGGACCAGGTAGAGAGCCGAGGAGTCGGCCACGATCCGGTGGGGCGCGGAGTCCTGGTCCAGATCGGCCATCAGGGGAGCGAGGGTGTCCATGTTGGCCACACGGCCGATCCAGCCGCTGTCGCCCCGCAGGATCGTGCCCGTCGCCCCGTGGACGAAGTCGTGCCCGAAGCGCGTCCAGCCCGTCGGCGGGATCACCTCGCCGTCGGGGAGCCTGATGTGCCCGGTGTCGGCGACGTCGTAACGGAACGGCTCCGAGCGGGACTCGGCGGACCGCGCGTAGCCGAACCACCGGTCCGGCCCGGGACCCGGGGCCGCTGGCCCGTCGTGCGGGGCCGTGGAAGCGGGCGCCTTGCCCTTGCCGCCGGTCCCGGCCGCGGCGGTGTCCGCCGGGATTCCAGCCTCCGGCTCGACGGTCCCGGGCACAGCGGTGACGGGCACCACGGACGCCATGTCGACACCACCGCGACGGGGCCGCATGACGGTGATCGAGTGCCCGATCGGCCACTGCTCCGCCACCGGGTCGAGGCCGTCCTCGCGCGAGCCGCCCGGCAGACCGCCCGGCTGCGATCCGACGCGGGGACCGCGCGTGGCGATCTGCCGCTGACCACCACGGTGGTCCTCGACCGTGATGTCGACGGTGCCGTCGCCCGGGTCGCCGGTGGACGCTCCGCGCCCGGACACCGCGACGGGCTCGACGGTGAACCGTTCGGCGCCGACGTGGGGGTGCGGGGTGCCGTCCTGCAGCGCCGCGAGCGCGTCGGCCAGTTCCTGCCGGAACGAGGCCGCGACCGCTTCGGCCCGCACCTTCGCGAGGTCCCTTCCGGTGAAGCGCCCGGCACGCCGGCCGACGACCCGGATGTCGGGCAGCGGCAGTCCGTTGGCCGCGTTCCACAGCGCCGCCCTCGCCACCACCTTGGCCAGGTGCCGGATGGAGTGCTTCGCACCCTCGGGGGTCTGCTGGACGCCCTTGCCGAAGGCGACGGACACCGGCAGTGCCTGCTGGCCGCGGAGCACGACGGCGGTCAGCGGGTTGGCCTCGGCGGAGGGGCCGTCGGCCAGCAGTTGGGCGTTGGTGTCGTGCGCGGACTCGCCCGGCCGCTGCGAGTACATCCGCATGTACCACTGGTGCTTGCCCGGGACGACCGCTTCCAGCTGGCCGATGCGGAGTGCGGCGGCGCGGGTGGCGCCCTCCAGTGTCCGCTCGGCGGCGGCCCGCTCCGGTGATCCCGCGACGGCGGCCTGGGCCTCCGTCTGCGCCTGCTTGGCCCTGACGAGAGCGAGGGTCAGGTCCAGGTGGCCGCGCAGTTCCGCGAGGTGTTCGCCGCCCTCCTCCTCCAGACGCCCGATCTCCTGCCGCAGCCGTGACGCCATGTCCCGCAGCTCGTCCACGTCGTGGTTGCGCAGGTTCGCCTGGACGGCCCGGCGGTGCCGGTGGTTGCGCTGGGAGGCCCGGGCGTGGTTCTCCAGGGAGATCTGGTGACTGCCGTCCTCGCTGGCCAGGACCACGGTGAGGAAGTGGTAGCCGAAGTGCGCCCCGGCTGACTCGGTCTGCGGTTTCGCGTAGTTGGTCTCCAGGCTGGGCTGGCCGTGTTCGCCG
This sequence comes from Streptomyces sp. NBC_00178, assembly GCF_036206005.1. Lineage (NCBI taxonomy): Bacteria > Bacillati > Actinomycetota > Actinomycetes > Kitasatosporales > Streptomycetaceae > Streptomyces > Streptomyces sp. NBC_00178. Next base: position 5,656,847 of record NZ_CP108143.1, on the reverse strand, counting down.
GGCGCGGCGACGGACTGGACGACGTATCCCTCCCCGATGTCGGCCCAGGCGTGCTCGTTGACCCCGATGCGGCTCGCGGCGTCCGACAGGGCGTCACGCCGCGGGTCGCTCTGCTGGGCGAGGCTGAGCGCGCTGCCGTACGAGCGGCCGGGCAGGGGCCCTCCGTCGCCGCCGGTGGGCCGGTCGTCCTGCCGTACGAGGGACGCCGCCCACTGCGGGTCCGCCGTGGCCGGGTCGTCGTCGCCGTCCGCGACACCGCCCAGGGCCTGTGCGAGGTGGTGGGTCCCGGTGACCTCCGCGCCGTCGGAGGCGTTGACCGGGGCGGTGACCACCGGGCCGGTCCCGGGCGTGCGGAAGACCATGTGCGACGTACGGGACGAGTCGGCCAGCATGTCGGCGAAGTCCCTGCAGATCTCCTCCGTCGAGCGGCCCGAACCGGTGAGGAACACGGGCGTCACGAGGAACAGCCGTCTGCTGCCCCCGTCGGCGGTGGGCAGGATGACGCTCAGGTCCTGGTCGGCGCGCAGCCGCACCGCCGCGCCGGCGCGCGACAGCTTGGCCGACGCGCGGGCGACGGCCTCGGCCGTCGCGAAGATCTGCTGCCCGTAGGCGCCGTCCTCGACCGCGAGGGTGCGGTCCGAGGAGATCCGCAGGGCGGGCCGCTGGGAGACGAGCGTCTCGTGGTGGTCCTGTACGGACATGGCGAGTTCGGGGGCGTCCTCCGTGCCCTGGAGCGCCCTCGGTGTCTGCCAGTTGCCCCGGAGCGTGCCCGGCCTGCGGAAGAGCACGCCCGTGCCCCGTGTGTCGACGACCCCGTAGTCCCTCGTCGTGAGGGGCTCGGCCCGGCGCGCGTCGGCGCCGTCCCGGTACATGCCGACGATGTCCGCGACGTCCTCGCCGTCGCTGTCGCTGTCGGCGTGTCCGCCCGGACGGACGGATTCCCACGTCCTGCCGACGCCGTCGGGCACCGGGCCGAGCATGAGGTGGTCGGTTCCGGTGCGCCAGTCGGTGGACGGACGGGGAGCGTGTTCCGAGTACCAGACCCTCACGCCGGTCAGGTCCGCGACGTGCTGCGCCAGGGACTCGATGTCGTCGTGGGGGAAGGCCAGGACGACGTCCGCTCCCGGCGGCCTCGCCGGGTCCCGCGCCAGGAGCCGGGCGAACTCACCGGGATCGTCCAGGGTGAGGACGCCTCGGGGCGTGTTCAGGCGTACGGAGTCCCCGTCCGCCTGGGCGAGGACGACATACGGGTCGGACCAGGGCGCGGACCAGGTGCTCAGCAGCCCGTCCTCGCCCTCCACGGCGTACGAGTCCAGCGCCGGCGCGTCGCCGGTACCGGTCCAGTTCCGCCCGGTGCCCTGCCCGGATACCAGCCGGGTGCCGCGGCGCAGAGCCGCGTCATGGCTTCTCAGATACGCGGCCAGGGCGCCCTCGTCGGCGAGTCGGGCCGGGGACGCGCTGAGCGCCAGTGACCCGAGGACCAGCAGGTGCCGCTCGCCCACCTCGGCGTCCGGACCCAGGTTCAGCACCCGCCGGGCGAGTGCGTGCAGGGGGTCCCCGGTGCCGGGCGGCTGCGGGTGCCGCTGGGCGAGTTCCCGCAAGGACAGGGCCGTGCCGACCAGCATCTCGGGCGGGTGGCCGGCCCGGGCGGCCATGCCGAAGAGGAGGTCGAGCCACCGCTCGTGCGCGGTCTCCTCGGAGTCGCCGTCCTCGCTGTCGGATCCGCCGGCGTCGTCGTCCTCGCTGTCGGATCCGCTGGTGTCGTCGGTGAACCGGAACTGTGCGAGCGCGTCCGCGCCGGAGAGCGTGCTCAGTTCGTACGCCTCCTCCTCACCCGGCATGCCAGGCAGGCCGGTGCCGGCGGGCACCCCGGACGTGTCCGGACCCGTCGTGGTCCCACCGGGGAGTGCGGCCTTGTCCCCCGGCGCCTTCTGCCCGGTCTTCGGCTCCTCCCTCACCTCGGGCGTGACCGCTGTCTTCGGCGTTCCGTGCTCCCCCGGACCGGGTGCCGGTGTGCGCGGGGTCACCGGGACGAAGTCGCCGCCGCGGCGGCGGAGCCGGATGTGCGGGGACTGCTCGCCGGCCGGGCCCGGGTAGGTGTGGGTGACGCCGTTCTCCTCGATGAGGGTGACGGTCGTCCCCGTCGCGGCGGCCGCCCACTCGGCGACGGCGCGGTCGGCTCCCGGCCCCCAGGGGGCGGTGGCGAGGTAGCGGCGCAGGTGGCCGGCGCGGGCGTCGGCGCTCGGCTGCGGCGCCCCCGGCCGGATGTTCATCGGCGGCGGCGCGAAGAGCGGGTCGCGGTCGGCGGCGGTGCCCGGCAGGCCGTTCAGCCGCATCAGCTGGGCGGGCGTCCGATCGGCCCGGCTGCGCAGCCTGGCCGCTTCCCGCCGCTCCGTGCCGGGCAGTTCGGCCGCACCGCGCAGGGCCGTGGACAGCGCGCCGAAGAAGCCGTTGCCGCGGCCGGAGGGGGTGCCCTGGGTGTAGGTGGCGCCGTCGGGCGCGGTCAGGACGCCGTCCCGGTCGAGACGGTGGCGCGGGGCGGTGCTGTCCGGGGGCGGCATCCAGGGCGGGGTGGCGTGGCTGCGGTGCGCGGCCGGCTGCCCGGCGGGCCGGGTGCCGTCCGTGCCGGAGGCGGAGGCGGCCGGCAGCGGCGCCGTGACCGGTGCGGGGCTGCCCTGGGGCAGGGCGGCGTGGAAGAAGCCGCCCGCCGCGAACAGGACGGGGTCGGTGGCCCGGTCGACGGCGGCGGGGTCGGTGCCGTGCGGCAGGAACAGCTGGGCGCGGCCCTCGCCGGTGACGACGGTCAGCGGGGTGCCCATGACGCGGGCGGCCAGGGCGGGCAGCAGGTCGGCGCCCCCGTGGTCGCCGGCCCGGCGCCCGGGCGACGCGGTTTCGTCGTCCGCGCCGTCCCGGGGAGGCTCGTTCGCGAACGGGCGGGAGAGGGCGGCGGTGGCCAGCGCGACCCGCTGTGCGGGGGTCAGCCACAGGGTCTGCGGGAGGCGGCCGAACGCGTCGAACTCGGCCTGCTGGGCGGCGGTCAGCCGTATCCCGGCGGTATCGAGTTCGGCCTGAGTGAAGGTGTCGAGGGCGTCCAGTGCCAGGGCGTCGAGCAGGTCCTCGTTGCCGTCCTCGCCCAGCGCCCAGGCGAGACGGTCGCGGGCCGCGCCGACGGCCTCGGCCGTGACCGCCGGATCGCCGGGGGCGGCCGCGAAACGCTCGGCGAGGCCGGTCCCGAGCAGGTGCGCGAGCCGCCCCCGGTGCCGGGCGGCGGCGAGCAGCGAGTGGAAGAACGACGCACCGTCGTGCGGCATGTCGTACACCTCGCGCACGGCGGCGCCGTCCGGGGTGGAGAGGGTGCGCGGGGCGCTTCCGGTGCCGTCGGCGATCCGGTACGGCTCGGGTGCCTCGGAGCGCCAGGCCGGTGCGGTGTAGTCCTGCGGTCCGTCCTTCACCGGGACGGCGGCCGAGCCCTGGTGGTGGGCCGTGAGGCGGGAGGCGGCGAGGTGCAGCCGGTGGTGGTCCACGGCGGCCGCGTCGGTGCGCTGCTCCCAGGCGCGCACCTCGTCGCGGGCGCTCCGCCAGGCGGCGACGGCAGGGGACTGCGCGAGGTCCTGGGGCAGTTCGGCCGGCCGGTGGGGGTCGTCCGCCCCCAGCGCCGCCTGTTCCGCCGCGCTCAGGTCCAGCCACGTCTCCCGGGCCCGGGCCCTGGCGTCGTAGTAGCCCTTCTCGGCGGTCGCGAGGTCGGCGGCCGCCTTGGCCTGGCCGTCCCAGGCGGCGAGGACCTCGTCGGTGAACGTGGTGTCGTCCAGGAGGCCGTAGTCGCGGGCGATGTCCTCGCGGAGCCAGACCAGCGCGGTGGTCTCGGCCTCCACGGCGCGCGGCCCGCGCTTGGCCTTGCCGAGCGCGAGGAACGGGCGGCTGTCCGTGATCCGGTGGTCGACCTCGGCGACCGACAGCCAGCTCACCGGGAGCGCGAAGAGCATGCTCCGGTCGGTGACGACCTTGAGGTGGGTGCCGAGGGTGGTGTCCGCGGTGCCCTTGAGCACCGTCCCGTCGTTCGTGCCGCCGATCGGGACCGTGACACCCGGGTTGGTGACGCCCGCGTTGCTGTTGCCCGCAAGCGGGGCGGTGCCCACCGCTCCCTCGACGTTGTCGGTGATTCCGGCTTCCACCGCGTCGGAGGTCTTCGACCGCTGCATGGCCTCCATGCGCGGCTTGTTCTCGACGGCGAGGAGCCGGGCACCGCGGCGGTGCATCCTCGCGTACAGACGGGAGTCGGCCGTGTGGAACTGGCCGAAGAGGTGGGCGGACGACTGGGTGGGCAGCGGCGCTCCGTTCGCGCCGAGCGCCTCGCGGAAACCGGCCGTGAGACCGCCCTGCGTGGTGGCCTCCTGCTGCGCCTGGGCCGGTGCGGTGCCCAGCCCGGTGAGCGGGGTGAGGTGGGCCAGGCGCACGCGTGCGTCGAGGACACCGCCGGTGTGCCGTTCACCGAGGTCGCCGTCGCCGAGGCCGTGGGCGCGGGCGGTGGCGAGGGTCAGGGCGTCCTTCACGTTGGCCGCGCCCCGGATGTCGACGGCGAGGATGCCGGATCCGATGCGGTCGTCGAAGGGCAGCACGTCGGGATCGGCGCTCCCGGCGGCGGACCTCCACGCGGCTATGCCCTCCGGACGTGCCTGATCGGCGGTCAGTATCCGCGCCGCACGCGGTGGTTCCGGCACGTCCTGCTCGGTGAGCGCGCCGTCGGCTCCGGCGCCCTCCGGGGTGAGCAGGCTCGCCGGGAGGAATTCGTGCAGGCTGCCGACGGGTACGTCCACGACGCCGGGGGCGAGCGCGTCACCGGCCACGTCCGTCATGGTGATGGTCAGCGTGTAGCCGGTGACGATCTCGGCGTGCGCCTGGGTGGTGGCGATGTTCGGCATGGCGGTGGTGCCGGCGGTCTCCGTCCGGGTGCTCGCCCGCTGCTTGGCGGCGGTTCCCTGGAGCGAGGGGTTCGCCACCAGGATGCCGCTGTCCGCCGCGCGCTGGCCCCCGCTGAGCGTCACGTCGGCGCCGCGGTCCTGGGAGGTTCCCGCGGCGTCGTCGCGGGCGGTGGTGCGGTAGTCCTCCAGCTCGTAACCGGTGCGCAGCCTGTCGACGGTGGTGGTGACGGCGGTCAGCTTGAACCCGACCTGTCCCGGGCTGCCGCCGACGGGCAGGTGGAAGGGGCTGGACCAGGTGCGGTAGCGGACCGGCAGGGCCATGCCGTCGGTGGTCAGCTCGTGGTGGTGGGCGGCGAGGAAGTCCGGGGAGAGTCGCTGCAGGACCTGTTCCCGGTCGTGCGAGGACACCCCGATCCTCTCCAGTTGCCCCATCAGCCGCTGCGCCGCGCGGGCGGCGTCGAGTCCGCCGCCGGGGTGGGTGGGGAAGCGGCGCCGGCGCAGGAAGGGGGGCACCCGGTAGCCCCCGCCGAGGTTGCGCGGGGTGGTGGTGCCCAGGCCGTCCGGGGCGAGCCCGGCCTCGATGACGTCCTGCATCGGCAGGTGGAACATCACCGCGTCACGGATGCGCTGGAGCGCGGCGGCGGCCCGGCGGGGGGCGAGGCTGTTGCCGAGGCGCTCGGAGAGCCGGCCGGCCGCGGAACCGATGCGGGCCCCGGCGCCGGTGCCCACCACTCCCATGGCGGCGGTCCAGCGGTCGCGCACGGCAACGGTCTCGACGGTGTCGGCGACCACGAGGTACATGCGCCCGGCGAAGGCGAGGGTGGTGTTGCGCCCCCGGGTGAGGGTCTGCGAGACGCCGCGGCCCTTGCCCCACGCGTACTGCAGGGCGGTCGAGTAGGAGCCGACCACCGCGGGACCGCCCGGTGCCTGCTGGAGCGGTGTGTCGGCACCCTGGAGGCCCAGGGTGGTGCGGGAGACCGTGCTCGCGCTGCCGTTGATCCGGTGCTCGTTGCCGACGGTGGCCTCCAGGCTCGCCGGCTTCGGGTCGCTCCTGACCCGGAAGTTGCTCAGCTCACCGCGGACGGCCGCCTTGAGGTAGTGCGTACGGAACGGTCCTGCCCCGTTGAGTCCGGTGATCCGGGAACCGAACGGGCCCAGGTACTGGCCGAGTTGGCCGGTGATGCCGAGGTTCGCCACCGCCCTGCGCAGGGCGGTGCGCACCGGGGCGCCGGGCGCGCTGACGTGCCAGGAGGTGCCCGAGGCCCGTTCGGCGGTGTCCTGCATGAGCCGTTGGCGCTGCGGGCCGCCCTCGGTGCTCAGGACCACGTGCGGGGCGCTGAGCAGCTGGGCGGTGAGCCGCCGGTCGGCGGACTCGGACTTCGGCAGCGGGCGGGTGCCGTCCAGCAGTTGGTCGGCCTCGGTGGAGGACAGCTGCCGTGGTGCGGCCGCCGCCACCGGTGCGGGCGCCGGGCCGGTGGCCGGCGGGTCGACGGGGGCGTGGCGTTCGGAGCCGTGTGCCGCCGGCACGGCCAGCTCGACCCGGCCGACGGTCTCGGTGCCCCGGGTGAACAGGGGGCGTTCCTCCACCTTGCTGACGAAGACACCGGCACCCAGCAGGCCGACGGACACGAGCCGTGCCCAGCCGCGCGGGCGGCGGTGTCCCTCGAAGGTGGCCCCCAGCTCCACCTGGTAGCTGTACAGGTCGGCACCGGTCTGGAACATCAGGTGGTCGTGGGTGACCGCGACCGTGTTCCTCGTGGCCTTCTGATCGGTCCTGGCGTGCCGGGCGCCGACGGCGACACTGCCGGCCTGTCGGGGCAGTCCGGCGTCGGGTGCCTTGTCGTGGTCGCGCGGCGAGATGCCCAGTTCGACCCCGCCGGAGAGGGTGATGGATGCCTGCTGCCCCTGGCCCGAGACCTCGGTGCCGATGACCGCGTTGCGCAGTGAGCGCTCACTCATCGTGGACTCGAAGCGCCGGTCGGTGAGGCGCGCCCTGAGGATCAGGGTGTGGTGGCCGCGGCGCACCTTGCCGTCCTCGGTGAGTGTGACCGGCACTCCGGTGGTGGTCAGGTCGTCCAGGCTCTGCGCCAGGCTGGGCCGGTTCAGGGCCTCCCGGATCTGGCGGTCGTTGTGCAGCGCGGTCCGCATCCGCCCGTCGCCGTACCAGAACGTGGCCAGCCGGGGGTGCCGCAGCATGAACGGCGGGACGAACAGCGAGGGGTACGAGCGGTGCAGCGTGTCCACGACGGCGTCCCCGAAGGCCCTCATGGGGTCCTGCGGGGCGGGCGTCGGCGGCTGGGTCTGCCCCGGCCGGGTCTGCGCCTGCTGCACCCCGGGCTGCGGGCGGCCGGGACGGAAGCCCTCGGCGCGGACCTGCCCGCTCAGGTGGACCGGGTCCTCGCGGGTGAGGTACCACGGCACGGGCGGCTCGGCGTCGGGGTGGGGTCCCGTCCGGCCGGGCGTACGGCTGTCCCAGCCCGCGAGGCGGCGCGCGTCCTGGGTGGAGATCCAGTCCAGTGTGACCACCCTGACCGGTCGGGCGGACGACGGTGGTTCACCGGGTTTGCGCACCATCAGCGTGCGCTCCACCCGGTAGAGGGCCATCGGGTGGTTGCGGACGCGGCCGGTGGTCTTCCGTGCGGCGTCGGCGCCGAGGTAGTGACCCCGCCCGGTGGCGATGTCCGCCCTGACCAGCGGACCGCCCTGGAGGCGTACGTCCGTCTCCGCTCCGGCGAGGGTGTAGTTCGGCCCGGAGGTGACCTGGAACCCCAGCCGGGTGTCGCGGACGTGCCCGCGCTCGTTCTGGTACGTGGTCTGCGTGAGGTCGCGCACCTCCGCCTTGACGGACTCCGCGACCAGTGTGGCCCGGTGCGGTACGGACCGCTCCACGATCAGGTGCCCCAGCGGATGCTGCCCGCTTCCCCGGGTCAGCTCCGGCCCGGTGACCGGCCCCGCGAACCGGCCGAACAGGGCGAGGAGCCTTCCGGGACGGACGTACGAGACCAGGGTGCGGTGCGCAGAACTCCCGGGCCGTGCGCCGGACATGGCGAGGGCGATGTCCTCGGGCGGATCCGTGAGGTGCAGTCCGGTGGTGTCGGTCATCCGCGACTCGGCGCCGTCCGGGAAGGTGAGCGTCCTCGGTGCCCGGCGGGGCCCCTGGTAGGGCACGGTCAGGTCGTCCGGCAGCCGCCAGCTCAGCCCGTCGCGCATGGCGAAGTCCGCGGTGTGCACCCGCGAGCGCTGCCAGCCGCGTGCCGGACGGGTCGTGCCGGTGCCTCCGTCCGCGGTGGGCACCGGCGGGGCGGCGGGCGCGGGCGCCTCGGTGACACGCTCGACCCGCACCCGGTAGTACACGTCGTCCAGGTGCAGGTGGGAACCCTCGTGGGCGCGCCACTCGGACTGGTTGTACGCCTGGGTGCCCTGCGCGTAGTCGGTCCTGCGGGTCCAGCCGAGCGAGAAGCCGAGCTTGAGCAGCCAGTTGAGGGGCGGCCCCATGCTCAGACCGCCCGCGATGCGCCGCCCGAAGCCGACGCTGCGGCCGCCGCCCGTGCCCGCCTGCCCCCGCCGCATGGTGTCCAGGCGTACGGTGCCGCCGTCCACGTCGGAGAACCGCTCCCAGCGGTGGTACGGGACGGCCTCGACCGTCATCTCGTGGCCGACCCCCGACTTCTCCCGGCCGACGAAGCGCGCGCCGCGCGGGGCGGTGAAGGCGCCGGGCTGCTCGGTCAGCAGCCTCAGCAGGTCCGCCTCGTCGAACTGGGCGCGCAGCTTGGGCGGGAGGCCGCCCAGGATCTCCTCGGCCACCTGCTCGGGTGAGCGCAGGGTGGTCCTGCCCACTCCGGTGAACAGCCCCGTCGTGCGGCTCGGCCTCGCACCGTCCGTCCGGCTCTCGGGGACGCCGTCGCCCGGGTCGGCGTCCGGGTCGATGAGCGTCCGGGGTATCCGGCTGCCGTCGTCGAACGTGACGGTACGCGGGGCGGGGCCAGGCGGCCGGGCGTCGTGGCCGGTCACGAGCCGCGCCGGGCGGTGCCGTTCGAGCTGGGTCTCCAGAGGTACCCGGTCGCCCCGGTCGGGGGCGTCGTCATCCCCGTCGTCGGTACCGTCGTCCGTGCTGTCGTCCGTGCCGTCGAGGTCGGTGATGCCGCCCATGCTGCGCAGCCACTCCCCGAAGGCGGGCGCGTCGTCCCGCTCCGGAGAGGTGACCGGGTCCGCGGTGGTGTCCGCGTCCCGCGGGGGTGGCGGCGGGACCGAGGCGGGAACGAGGGCGTCGAAGTGGTCCGTGCCGTTGTAGCCCAGGTGGAGGGTGCCGCTCCGCCCGCCGGGGTTGAGGGTGTGGACGAAGGTGTTCCCCACGGACTGCTGGTCGGGCTGGACGAGCCGCAGGTCCAGGTCGAGGGTGTGTGCCAGCGCCTCCGGCAGCAGGTCGGCGAAGGGAGAGGCCCACAGCGCGGAGAGTTCGGCCGCGGAGGCGACCAGCCCTCTGGCGCCGAGCCGCCGGGCGTCGGCCGGTGTGGGCGCCACCCGTGCGAGGTGCGGGTAGTCGCTCTCCTTCAGGATCCGCTGCCACTCGGCGGTATCGCCTGCGGTCACGACATCGTCGGCGATCCGGTTCCAGAGCCGGGTGATCCGGGTCCGCTCGGCGGAGTCCCGCACCCCGGCGAGCGCGCGCATGCGCAGGTCGTCCACCACGGCGAACACCGGGTCGGGGATCGCCACGCCCACGAAGTCGCCGAGTTCGGAGCCGGTGATCCTGTCCCGCAGCGCACGGCGCAGGCCGGCGATGTTCCGCGCGGCCCACGCGGGCGGCACGTCACGGCTGCGCGCGCTGTCGAGCAGCGACCGGAAGAGGCAGTCGCCACCGCCCGGAGTGTTCAGACGCCGGAAGGACAGCCCGTCGGCGTGCAGGGGATCCGCGGTACCGGGCGTGGTCCTGCTGAGGAGCGTCATGTCCTCGGCGATGCTCTCCGCCTGGCCGGGAACGGGCGTCGTCCGAGGTGCGGGGGCGCCGGCCGCGGACGAGGGGTTCTGGAGGCGGCGCGTCAGTTCCGCGGTGTCCTCGGGGCCGAGGCCCAGCTCCGACAGCGGCAGCGGGGTGCTCGACAGCGACCAGGCGATCCGTGCCGAGGGCGCGACGGCGAGGCCGCGCGCGTGCTCCTCGGAGACCTGGGTGTCCGGAGGCAGCGCGGGCGCCGGCGCGGGCAGCAGTTCGTCGAGCGTGGTGCCGGGCCCCACGCCCTCGCGCAGTCCGGCGGCGGCGCGCAGGAACGCGGTGTACTGCTCGGCGCTGGGCTCGCCCGCCTGTTCGGTGCCGGCCGGGGCCGCTGGGGCGTCCGGTGCGGCGCCGCCGGCCGCGTGCCAGTCGGCGACCATCCTGCGCAGCAGGTCCGGCGTCATGCGGCCGTCGCCGTACCGTGCCGCGCCGTCGGCGGTCTGCCAGCGCAGGCCGTCCACGTAGGCCAGTCCTGCGAGCAGCTCCCGGTTCTCCGGCCGCTGTTCGGCGTCCGGGCCGAGCGCGTCACGCAGCGTACGTATCTGCTGGAGGGTGCGGGCGCGGGCGAAGACGTCTGCGGGGCCCGGACCTACGTGCAGACCCGCGTCGCGCGCCAGCCCGTCGAGGACGGCGCCGCTCGGCTCGGGGGTGAACAGCCGCCAGCGCCCCGGGCCGTCCGGACCCTCGGTGAGGACGGCCCGGACGTCACCGTCGCGGTCACGGGCGGTGCCCACCTCGGTGGTCGGCGCGTACACCCGCCGTCCCGTCCGGTTCGCCACGTGCTGCGCCACCGGCAGGCCCGCGATCTCCGGCTGCCGTCCGGTCTCGCAGGAGAACAGGACCAGCGGGCGGTCCTGGTCGCCGTCCTGCGCCCATGCCGTGAGCGCCACACCGAGCTGGACACCGCTGACCTTCACACCGGGCCGCGCCGCGTCGTCGGTGCCGAGCGTGACGGTGCGGGACGTGCCGTGGACCACGAGGAAGTCGGCGCCCTCTTCGGTGCCCGCGCCGGGGAGCGGGGCCGGCGGGCCGGTGAACACGGTGCGGCGGAGGGGCGGTTGCGCCTCGGTCCCTCCGAAGGGCTCCGTCTCCGGCCGGGCCGGGGAGGCGGCGGGTGCGGACACGGGCGCGGAGACGGTGCGTACACCGCGGAACGTGTCCTGTCCCAGCAGCGCCCTTCGCCCGGTGTCCCGTGCGGTGCCGTCCTCGGCCGGGCTCTGGGAGATGGTCAGCGTCCGGACGGCCCGTCCCGGTGCGGGCCGCGCGGCCCCGTCCGGAACCAGCCGTCGCACCTGGGCGAGCGGCACGGTGTGCCCGTCCAGGGTGACCACGGCCGGTTCACCCGTGATCTCCGGGGTTCCCGTCGTGCCGCCACCGTCCGGACCGCTCGTCGTGGGACGTACGACGATCCGGGCACGCGGCAGGACGGCCGGGGTCGGGGTCGCGGCCGTCGCCGTCGCCGTCGCCGTCGCCGTCGCTGAGAGGCTCTCCGCCGGCGGGGGCGGGGTTCCGCCCGGTCCGGCGCCGCGCCCCGTGCCCGTACCGGAGGCGCGGCCGGCGGTGACGGTCGCGGTCTCCTCATGGCCGTCCTCGCCCGACTCCAGGTACAGCTCGGTGACCGTGTCGGCGCCGGGGCGGGACAGGGTGGCGATCTTGTCCGGGGCGAACACGCCTGAGGCGGGGCCGGTTTCGCCGCTCCTCAGCGGCCGGGCCGTCTTCTCCTGGAGTGCGGTCGGGGGACCTGCCGGGGAGTGGTCGGCCTGGCCGTTTCCGGTCGTCCCGATGCTCTGGGTGGCGGGGCGCGGCACCGGACCGAGGGCGTCGGCCAGCGGCAACAGCACGTCCGCGCCGGGGAAATCGGCGCCCGTGGCACCGTCCGCCGTCACAGCGGGGGGCGGGACCGCGAGCGGGCGGACGTGGACCGGCGCTCCGGGCCCCTCGCGGGTGAGCTCGACAGCCGCGCGTGCCGGGCGGCCTCCCCCGTCCGGCGCGACGGCGGGTCCGAGCACGACCGCCCGGTCGGTACCGGCGCCGTCGAGCAGCCCGGCCGCCTCCGGCCCGCCCTGCCCGGGCGGTGGCACGGAGGAGACGACGATCGTCAGCGGAACTTCCTGGGTGGCGCCGGGGCCGGCGGCTCCCGGGGGGACGGCCTTCGGGCCGGCTGTGCCACCGGCGTCCGGCGCGCCGCCGGCGGTCTTCGCATCGCCGGTGCCGGAGAACGAACCGACGGTGCCCACCTTCGGCGGAGCGGCCGCGACGACGTCGGTGTCCGTTGTGCTGGTCGCGTGGGAAGCCGGGGCAGGGGCCGCAACAGCGCCTGAGGCCGGAACCTCGCCCGTCTCAGGCGCGGGTACGCCGTCGGCGTCCGTCTCCTGGGCGGGAGCGGCGCCGTCGGCCGGGCCGGGCAGCCCGCCGCTGTCCGATGCCGGGTCCGCCCCGGTCAGATCTGCGGACTCCTGCGCATGGGCGGTGTCGGGTGACTCTGTGGACCGGGCGGATTCGTCGGCGTTCGTCCGCTCCCCGCCGGGCTGAGCCGTCCCGTCAGGCGTGCGCGCGTCCTGGGGCGGGGTGGCGGACGAAGACGGTGCCCCGCCGGTCTGGGCCACACCACCCGGCCGCGCGCCGCCGGTCCCGGTACCGGTGCCTGTCCCTGTGCCGGTGCCGGTGCCGGTGCCGGTGCCGGTGCCGGTACCGGTGTTGGTCGCGCCCCCGGTGTTGGTCCCGGTGTTGGTCGCGGAAGGGTTCGCGGATCCGCCCGTGCCGACGGGAGCACCTGACCCCTGCACCGGCGCAGGGGCAGGGGCAGGGGTCAGGCCCTGCCCGGCCGTTCCTCCGGTTTCCGCCCCGGGTGCGACGGAACCGCCGCCGTGGCCCCCCACCGCGATCGGCGTCTCGACCGTGACCGGGGTGCCGAAGCCGTCGAGGGCGCGGCGGACCTCGTCGGCGTCGACCTGGGCGGCCGGACCGCTCCCGGAAGGCACGACACGGACCTCCGGCAGCTGCGCCAGGCCGGAGTGCAGGCCGTCGCGGACACCGATCTCGGTGCCGCTGGGCGGTGTCGCCCCACGCAGCGTGGCGAGGTCGCGCAGCGCCTGCTCGCGGACGTCGGCCGGACCGTGGTGAACCTGCTGCCACAGTGCGTTCTCCGTGGCGGTCGCGGGAAGGGGGCCGGGTGTGTACGCGGGCGGGTCCACGCTGGTGTACGGCGGCGGGTCCTGCGGGGCGTACGGCGGCGGCCGGTCACCCGTGGCGCCCTGCGGCCCGCCGGTAGCCGTGGCAGGCGGGGCGGACGTGAGCACGGAACCCGCGCCACCGGTGGTGTCCGTGTCCGAGGAGCCGCCCGCCCGGTCGGCGCCACCCGGCTGCGGGGCCCCCTCGGAATCGCGCGTGCCGGAGCCACCGCCGGAGACGGTGGGGGGCTGGTTGCGCAACTTGTCGATGACGTGGCGCAGTTCGGCACCGCTGTTCAAGGCGGTGTCGGTGAGCGTGCTCTCGACCTGGCTGCTGACGCCCGCGCCGACGAAGGTGGACCAGCTGGTGGACCAGTCGCCGTCGAAGGCGCCCTTGATCAGGATCTCCGCGAGCGCCTCGCCCGAGCCGGCGGCGAGGAAGTCGGCCGTCCCCTTGATGCCGTAGTGGCCCGCCACCGCGCCGGGCCGGTCGGCGTTGTTGCGCAGGATCTGGTTGTTCCGCCAGAGGTTGAGGTTGTTCCGGAAGGAGAGCGGATCGTTCCGGAAGGTCACCGGCGGATTGGCCGAGGGACCGGGGCCGGGGCCGTTCGCGTTCGGACCGGGGCGGTCACGGTCGGGGTTCGGGGTGGGGCCGGGATTCGGCCTGGGCCCGGGACCGGTGTTCTTGAGATCGATGTTCGGGGGGTTCTTCAGGTTCGGGTTGTTCTTGAAGCCGAGATCGGGGCCGTTCTTCAGGAAGTTGTTGTCGAAGCTCTTGACGATGTTCTTCGCGAAGCTGTCGAAGATGCTCGTGAAGAAGCCGGCCGCGGCGCCGAAGGCGGCGGACTTGAGGATGTCGTTCCAGTCGAAGCCGTCGGGTCGCCGGCCGTCCGGCGCGAAGTTCATCATCGCCAGCCGCACGGCGAACGTCGTGAACGCCTCGGCGAACGCCTCGGTCAGCGACGGCGCGAGGTGCAGCCGCTGGAGGAGGTGGCTGAGGGTGGTGAGGATGAAGAACCGGCTGCGCAGCTTGGCCATCATGATCTGGCTGGCCGACGCACCGCCGGTGAAGAAGGACATCGCGAGGTAGATGGCGATCTCGATGAGCAGCCGGATGATCTCGGCGATGACCTGCCACTTGGACTCCATGATGTCCATGGAGGTCTTGCGGCGGCCTTCCGCGATCTTGTCGAGCTGGTCGGAGAAGTCGCGCAGGTAGTTCTTGCCGCCGTCGTCGATGAGCATGCCCATCGCCTTGCCGTACGACTTGGCGAGGTCGTCGGGCATGGACTCGCCGATGTCGTGGATCGACTTGTCGATCAGCGAGGACAGTCTGTCCAGCTTGCGGCCCAGCCCGGCGTACGGCCGACGACTCTCGTAGGCGAGGTCCTCGTCGGCGTCCATGAGCCTCTCCCCGGTGAGGATGAAGATCATCGCATTGACCTCGGGCGAGACCTGGATGCTCATCGGGGGCCGTCCTGGAGGCCGTGGAGGCAGGACGGTACGGCCGCTCCCGGCGTGGTGGTGCGGGAGCGGCCGGCGGTGCGGGGATCAGCGGCGGCCATGCCCGCCCGGGCCGCCGTCGAGTCCGTGGGTGTCGATGCGGTTGGTGCCCTTCTCGACTTCCTCGATGTTGTGGTCGCGGGTGTCCTTCATCATCCGCACCTGGCTGACCGTGGCGTCCGTGATGCCCACCAGCGCCTCGCGGATGGCCATCATGGTCTCCTTGGTGGTCTGCCGCTCCTTCTGCTCCTGGGGCTTGGCCTTCTCGGCGAACTCGCCTTCTGTTCCCGGCCAGTTGACCGTGGGGGCCAGCTCGTCCAGGAACTCCTCGGTCATGCTCCTGGTCAGGGTGCCGATCTCCTCCAGCTGCCTCGCCAGAGCCTCGATGCGCTGCGGGTCGACGTAGTAGCGCTGTCCCATGGGTCAGTCCCCTCCCTCTTCGCCGAGTGCGTCCCGCCAGGCCGGGGCCGCACGGCCACCGCGTGCGGGATCGTCGTCGTCCCCGCGCAGCACCTCGGGCCCGAAGATGCGCTCCCAGTCCAGCTCGAAGCCCTTGAGCTCCGGCACGTCGCTGCTGGGCTCGGTGAAGGGCGCCATCGCCTTCATGACGTGCCTGTTCATCTTCAGGCGTGCCGCGCTCGCGGCCTCCAGGACGCTGGCGGCCAGTTCCTGCGGGGACATGTCGCGGTACTTGTTCTCCAGGAAGTCGATCCCGGTCAGCTCGCCCTGCGGACCCGCGGTGGCACGGACCGCACGGTCGGAGGAGAGCGCGGCGAACGACGCCGTCCGCAGCTCGCGTTCGGTGCGCGCCACGGCCTCCTGCGCTGCCTGGAGTTCGGCCATGGCCTTCTCCAGTCGCTTCTCCAGCGGCTCCGTCACGCCCGCCCCGCCCTTCTCCGTCGTCCACTCCGTGCACCCGGGCGCCCGGCCGGCGCGCCCGGCACTGCTCGCGATCCGGGCAACTGCCGTACCGATCTTGCCTGGTGCGGGGCGCGGAGTGGAAGCCGGGGCCGGGTGGTGTGCGTCTCCCCACCCCGCACAAGCACCACCTGACGGCCCGTCATCGACCGATCACGGCCGGCGTGCCGCCCTCCTCGGTGCCCCACACGTCGGCGTCCTCCTCCAGGTAGTCGGCGGACGTGGTGGCCCTGCGGCCCGGCTCCGCCTCCTCCTCGCGGGAGTCGCCGCCGGTCGTCGCCACCCGGGACGCCGGCGTCAGGAAGGTGTCGCTGTCCTCCTGGCGGTTCCACGGGCTGCGCCTGCGCCGGTTGCGGCGTTCGCTCTCCTCGGCCGCGTCGACCAGCACGGCGCGTACGCGCTCGCCGTTGCCCTTGTCGCCGCCGCCTCCCATACCGCCCATTCCGCCACCCATGGGCATACCCGGGCTGCCGGGCGTGCCCGGGGCTCCCGGGGCGCCCGGCCCGGCGGCAGCGGGAATCTGCGAGGTGCCCGCGCCGCCCGTGACGCCGTCCGAGAGCGGGGCCACCGAGCCGCCTCCCCCCAGGGAGGCCGAGTCCGCCCCGAAAGAACCGTGGACGGACGCGCCTGCGCCCACCTGGCCTCCACCGACCCCCAGTTCGGAGAACGGCACATCCCGGGAGGCGGGTCCGCCGCCGCCCACGCCGTCGAGAGCGCCGAGTCCGGCGGATCCGTTCGGGCCGCCGGAGCCACCCAGGTCGCGGAGATCGTCGAGGAAGTCCGACGTGCTGTTTCCACCCCGCGTGTTGAGGTCGTGCAGGTCCACCGTCTCGGTCCTTCCCTGCGGGTCGGTGACGGTGGCGATGCCGGTGTCGGGGTCGATGACCTGCTTGCTGCCGTCGGGGAACGTCGTGGACAGCCGGCCGTCGTCCAGTGAGGTGACGGAGCCGTCCGGATTGGTCACCGTCGCCCCGTGGGTGAGGTCGGTCGTCACCGTGGACCCGTCCGGGCTCGTCGAGGTGAACATCCCGGTGTCCGGGTCGAAGACACCCTCGCCGCCGTTCGGGAAGGTGGTGGTGAAGTCGCCGTCGTCGAGTGCGGTCTCACCGCCGGTGGGCGTCTCCAGGGCGGACCGGTCGGCGTTCAGATTCCCCAGATCGCCGAGCGACTCCGTCGTCACGTCCGAGTTGATGTCGCCGAGGTCCCCCAGGTCGCCGGGGCCGTTCTGGCCGTTGAGGTTCCCGAGACTGCCGAGGTTCTGCGTGGTGGTGGTGCCGTCGGGCGCCGTGGAGGTGACCTGACCGGTGGCCGGGTCGACGACCTGGGTCGTCCCGTCGGGGAAGGTCGTGGTCAGCCGGCCGTCGTCACCGAGGGAGGTGACGGAGCCGTCCGGATTGGTCAGCCGCGCGCCGTCTCCGAGGTCCTGCGTGGTGACGCTGCCGTCGGGGTGCGTGGTGGTCACCAGCCCGCTGTCCGGGTCGAAGGTGCTGGAGGAGCCGTCGGGGAAGTCCGTGGTGAGCCCGGCGTCGGTGAGCTGGGTGCTGCCCCCGGTCGGGGTGTCGAGGGAGCCGCCCGCGCCGCTGTTCAGGTCCCCGAGGTTGCCCAGGTTCTGGCTGATGGCCGCGTTGGCGTCGTCGGCGGCCTTGTTCGTCCCGCCCGGGCCACCGTTGATCCCGCCGAGGCTGCCGAGGTTCTGCGCGACCGGGGCAGGACCGCCCTGCTGGTCCCCGTTCAGGTCTCCCAGGTTGCCCGTGCTCTCCGTGACCGGGATGTTGCCGTTCAGCAGTGAGTCGATGTCCTGCGCTCCGGGCCCGTTCGGGTCGTTCAGCCCGCCGAGGCTCTCCTGCACTGCCTTCTGCTGTTCCTCGGCCTCGCGCTTGGCCTCTTCCTGCTCCTTGCGCTGCTCCTCGCGGAGCTCGTCCTGGTACTTCTTGTCCTCGTCGCGCTGCTGGTTCTGCTCGTTGCGCAGGTCGTCCTGGAGGCGCTTGGCCTCGTCCTGCTCCTTGCGCTGCTCCTCGCGGAGCTCGTCCTGGTACTTCTTGTCCTCGTCGCGCTGCCGGTTCTGCTCCTCACGGAGTTCGTCCTGGTACTTCTTGTCCTCCTCCCGCTGCCGGTTCTGCTCCTCACGGAGTTCGTCCTGGTACTTCCTGTCCTCCTCGCGCTGCCGCTCCTGCTCAGCGCGAAGCTCATCCTGGTACTTCCGGTTCTCCTCGTTCTGCCGGTTGATCTCGTCCTGCTCCTCCTTGAGCTTCTTCTTCTCGTACTCCTCCGAGGCCGTGCTCGTCGACTTCGGCTTCGGGACGTTGTCGGAGAAGTCCTCGCCCAGATCGAGGAAGTGGTTGTTCAGGGCCGACTGCACCTGGGCGGCGGGCTTGCCCAGGTACTCGTCCACGCCCTGGGACCAGATCTTGACCGCCTTGTCGCCGACCTTCGCCCAGTTCGCGATGTCGCTGAGGTCGCCGTACTCCGGGTGCACCTGGGAGAAGCCGCCCTGCGGACTGTGGCTGACGGTCGTGGTGTAGCGGTTCGTGTACGACTTGATGTCCGTCTTGGCCACGTTGTTGGCGTCCACCCACTGCGCGAGTTCGTCCAGGACGTAGCGCAGCACCTGGTGCGGGTCGTAGTACGCGGACTTGGCCCATGCCAGCCAGGCGTCCAGCAGTTTGGTCGCCGAGTCCTCCAGGTAGGTGCGGCCCAGGGACAGGGCTCGCGAGTACACCGTATTGCCGGTGCCGGTCTCGTCCCCGGTGCCGACACTGGAGTTGAAGGTCTCGACGTAGCTGTCGTAGTTCTCGCGGATCTTCTTGACAAGGCTGCGGAAGACCTCCGCCGCCTCGCCCTTCCAGCTGGCGTCGTCCCGGCCGAAGCGGTCCTCCCAGTCCTTCAGCACCACAGCGTGGTCCTTGAAGAACTTGGCGGCGAAGTCGAAGGAGTCCCCCGTGGTGTTGAAGGAGTTCAGGTCCACCACGTCGGCTCCGGGGACGCCCAGGCTGCTGAACCGGGCGTCCTGCGTGCTGCCGCCCAGCAGTCCGAGCAGTGCCGCCCGCGGCCCGTTCATGTACCGGGCCAGCGGGATGGTGCTCATCTTGTCCTTGTTGTAGTCCGTGAACTCGTTGCCCTCGCGGACCTGAGCGTCGTGGACGTTGTCGGAGCCGGGCCCGGCGAAGATGATCTCCTCACCGGCCTTCACACGGCCCTCGAAGACGATCCGGGCCTGCATGATGGAACGCTTCTTGCCGCTGTCGAAGAACCAGATGTCGTAGTCCTCGCCCTTGTTCGTCAGGAACCCGGAGTCCTTGACGAGCAGGCTGAGGCTGCGCTCCTTGATGTCCATCCGGAACAGCTTGCCGCCGTGGTCGGACCGGAGCGTGTCGAAGACGGTGCTGCGGTCCGGCACCGGATATCCCGTGATGTGGGTGACCAGGGTGGCCCAGGTATCGGTCGAGGGGTCGCCGGCGCTGTCGAACTTGTCGAGGTTGGCGCCGGAGTTGGGATCGTACCGATCGGCCACCGGAGGCCCTTTCTGGTCGGATGTCGTCCGGGTCGGCGCACGGGCCCCGCGGGCTGGCGCGCGGCCGTGCGGACCTCACGCCCGCCCCGCCGGGCCGACGAGGCGCGGGGGCCCGGGCATGACACGGGATCGGGAGGCGGAGGCGGCGGTCAGGTGGTCTCTTCGCCCGTGGAGCCGCTGGTGAGGGTGTCGACCTCGTCGAAGGTCTGCAGCAGCGTCTGCGCGTCGATGGCGTCGAGGTTCTTGTTCTTGGTCTTGTTGGCCTCTTCGATGGTCTCGGTGAGCGCTTCCTTCAGCTCCTTGAAGAGGTCCATCTGGTCGCCCAGCAGCTTGTCGACGGCCACGGCCGCCGTGCGTATGCCCTCGATCAGCTTCGGCCCCGAGACGAGGGGTTCGGTGACCATCCTGCCGATGCGCAGGAGCTGCTTGTCCTGGGCCAGGTTGTCCGGGGTGGTGTGACCGTCGACGAGGTGGCCGAGCGGACGGATGTGGGCGCCGTCGCCGTCCTCCTTGTGCTTCTTCGCGGCGGAGTACACCGGCTGCACCTCGTTGTCCCGGAAGTACTCCATCTGCTTGAGGTCGAAGTGCTTGACGTCGGCCTTCTCACCGGCCATGGGACGTCCTCCTGCGGTTCGGTGCCGGGCGGGGGAGCGAAGCGGCCGGCCCTGCGCCCCGTACGGACGCCGGTGCGGCCGGCGGATGCGCGCCAGGGCGCGCACGAAGCCGGGGCCCGCCCTCCGGATGTGTGGAGACGGGCCCCGGCCGGGACCTAACGGGCCCGCACGTTCCCCCAGTTGTCGGCGCTCTTGCGCTCGTCACGGGAGTGGTTGTCGTGGATGCTCTGCACCAGCTCGCCGCTGTCGCCGAGGAGGAGGGCCATGTTCTTGGTGGCCTGGTCCCACTCCGCCTGGACCCCGCGGTACATCTGCTGGTCGTCACCCTCCCACGAGGTCACGAGCGGCCTCAGCTCGTCCTCGAGGTTGTTGAGGGTCGTGATGATCTGCTGGGTCTGGTCCTTCAGCTCCTCGATCGCGTGCCGGACCGTGGCGTACTGCACATCGATGATGCCGTCAGCCATGACATCTCCTCTCGGGTGGCCGGGCCGCGGGGCCCGGCGAGGTCACGGATGCCGGCCGTCCCTGAGGAGGCCGGTGCCGCAGGGGCGGGTCAGCGCAGTGCTTCGAAGACACCCTGGCTGGTCTTGCTGTTGAGCACCTCGGTGAGGTCCTGGTTCTCCTTGGCCAGACGGTCGGCCGAGGTCACGTTCTCCTGGAGCGCGTCGACCATCTTGCTGATCTGGATGACGACCTTCTGCGCCTCCGCGTTCCAGCTGCGGAAGAGCTTCAGCAGGGCCTGTCCCTCGTCCCCGCCGACACCCGAACGCGCGGCGATCTCACCCACGTTGTTCTGGATCTTCTCCACCGCGCTGCGGGCCGACTCCAGGGAGGAGACACCTCCCAAGCCCTTGGCATAGTCCGCTTTCCTTGCGGCGCTGTCCGCCATGTCGCGCTCCCTTCGTCGAGGCCGGTCTCGTTGCGGCGTTGCCCGCTGAGGCTAAAGAGAACCCCGCGTTCCGCGCAACGTGTGTTGGGCAAGATTTGAGCATAGGGCGGTTCGTCAGAATCCTTGTACGGCGCGGGAGTTGTCGCAATGTTGCGACGGGATGAACACACCGGTCCCGTGGCCGGGCGAGCCATCGCACCCCCGGGCGCAAAACGGTCGGCGAACGGGCGGCAGGAGAAGGCAAACGGGCATCGAAGCAGCCCGTTTCCGGCGGCGCGCGCGCATTCCCGGCATTTCCGCGGGTGCGCCCCGGTGGAAATCTGAGCTTTCTCTGAGGTTTCTCTTCGCGATCGGCACATGACGGATCGGACGGGCCGCCGCACGCGTGGGAAAATTTCTCCCCGGCCCTATCTCTTTCGTCGGCTCTCTTTCTTCGGCGGCCTATGCGGTATGTGCCGGGTAAGGGCCACGGTCAGGACGAGGAGCCGGACACCGCGGCGGTCCCCGGCTCGCCCGCCGCTGCGGCCGCGGCTTCCGCCGCGCCCTCCGGCGCGCGCTCCGCCTGCGCCTCGCCGGTGCCGCAGCGCGGAGCCGTCACCCGGGGATCGGAGGCGCCCGACGCGGCGCCCGGGTCCAGGTCGGCGCCGGTCGGGAGCGCGGCCAGCATCGGTGCGGGTACCGAGCCGATGTCCCCTGCGCCGTAGCCGAGGGCGGCCAGAGCATCTTTGGCCGGAACGCGGTACTTGACGCCGTTCTCCGCGACCAGATAGGTGGTGCCGGCGTGCGCCGCGCCGCTGGCGTTCAGGGCGCGTACGAGGGCGCCTCGTCCCGGCCGTACGACCGTGGCGTCCGTCCGGACGCACGCCGGTGCGAGCGGCTGGGCGGTGCCCTCCGACACCACGACCGGCGCGAGGCGGCTCAGCGGCACCAGCACGGACTTGATCCGGGTGCCGCCGTCGCCGCCGTCCACCTGCGCGCAGAGCGCCGTACCGCGCGGGGCGGACTGCGGGGCGGGCGGGCTGTCCGGGAGCTCCGCGGAAGCGGCGGGCGCGGAGTCCTTCGCCCGGTGGGTGCGCAGCGCGTCCGCTCCGACCGCCCGTACCTCGGGCGAGCGCCCCTCGTAGGCGTCCTTCTGCGTGGCGGGGTCACCCAGCACCAGAGCGGCGCCGAGACGCGTCAGCGGCACGAGCCCGTCCTTCTGCAGCAGGTGGTACGTGCTGCCGCCGCCGGGCACGCTCACCTCGAAAAGCTGGCCGATCCGGGTGGCTTCGCCACCCAGGTCGGGCCCTCGCGTACCTCGCCCGGGCACGGAGGGTGGCTTCAGAGCGGGGCCGGGGGCCAGCGCGTCGAGGAAGGCCGCCGAGACGGGCATCGGCTGCTCCGAGCCGTAGCCCAGGGCGTTGCGGGCGTCGGAATCGCGGTCGAGCGGCAGCCTGCTGCCCCGCCAGACCAGGTACTCGGTGTCCTCGGGTCCGACGACCAGCACGCCCCGGCCGCCGCCGATGCCCTGGGCGCCGAGCGGAGCCCCCGCGACCACCGTGGTGGCACCGGGCTCCTCCACACCGCTTCCGGTCACCCCACCGGACGTGCTGGGGAGCGGACCGCCGGGCCCGGTCACGCACATGTGCCAGGCGCCGTCGTCGAGTTCACCCGGTCCGGGCACCGCGTCGGGTGCGCCGGGTATGCCCGCCGGCGGGCCCACGGGCACGTCCCGCAGCGAGGCGGTTGCCACGTCGACGGTCGCCAGGTCGGAGCCGCCGATAAGCCGAGCGGAGGCGTAGTTGCGTACGGGATGGAGCACGCCGTCGGTGCCGGTCCAGAGGTAGCGGGCGCCCGTGTCACGGTTGACCACCAGGTGCTCGCCGTCCCGCCAGCCGTCGTTGCCGCCCGGGCGCAGCAGACCGAACACGGTGGCACCGGCGCCGATCAGGACGGTCACCAGGACGCCGAACACCACACCCCGGGTGGTGCGCCCGAGCGGGCTCTCGGGGGCGTCCGGGTCGGCCGTCAGCAGACCTGAACTCAGCCTGCCCATCATGAAGCTGTGCGCCTGAACCTGGTCGCGCTTGGACTGCACGGCCTCTCCTCAACTCGTGTCCGATGTACGGGTCGTACGGCTGCTCTCAGCCGAACAGGCCGCGCAGCCAGCCGAACAGGCCCGTCACCCAGAGGCTGAGCGGGAGCAGCGCGACGGCGAAGCCGGTGTGCGCGAGTTCCGCCGCCCGGCCCCAGTACGGCAGCACCCGTCGGCCGGGCACCGTCCACGAGGCGGTCACGAGTCCGGCGGCGGCGGCGAGCAGCACCGCGAAGACGACCATGCGTCCGGTGCCGTCGCTGTCGACGGCCCAGGCGCGGGCGAGCAGCAGCAGGCCCCAGATGCCCGGGACGGCGAGCGTCAGCCGCTGGCCGATGTGCACCAGGCCCCGGCAGTGCAGGAGCAGCAGGAGGCTCAGGACCAGTGCGGTCAGCACCTCGGGCAGGTTCGGGTGCTGGGCGAGCACGACCAGTGCGGCGGCGGCGATGACCCCGGTGGCCGCGAAGAGCGCGGTGACCCAGCGCCCGGCCAGTTCGGTGCGCTCGGCCACCTCGTCACCCGAGTACGGGTCGATGCCCTCCTGGAGCTGCCCGGCGGACGAGGGCAGCGACGGAAGCCGCATCCCGGCCAGCTTGAAGGCGAAGGGGGCGACCGTCCCGGCGGCGAGCGCGACCACCGTGGCCACGATCGCCACTGCGGCGGGCACACCCAGGCCGGTGTATCCCATCAGGGCTCCGGCGATCGCGGAGGCCACCGAGACCACCGCGGTGGCCAGCAGGGCCGGGGCGCCCACAGCCGTCGCGGCGAGCGCGATGACCGCACCGCCCGCGCCGGCGGCGCCCGCCGCGAGCAGCCGGGCTCCCACGACCTGCGCCGCGTCCGGTCCGGTGATGTCGCCGCCGGGGAGCACCCAGCCGGCCAGGGCCAGGCAGGGGGCGACCATCAGGCCGAGGGCGGTCGCGGACAACCGGTCGCCCACCGCGCGGCTGGCGGAGCCCGCGCCCGCGAGCAGCAGCAGCCCGGCCACCGCGGCGCAGGCCGCCCGGGTGGAGCCCGAGCCGGCCACCCCGGGCCGGAAGACGAGGAGGAGAGCGGCGGCCACGGTCGCGACCACGGTGCCCACGAGCAGCCCGCGGGCGGCCCCGGGGTGCCAGGTGTGGAGCCGCCGGGCGGCGGTGTCGGCTATCCCGTCGACCAGGTCGTCGAGCCGCGCCTCGGGCAGCGCCTCGGTGTGCGGGCGGAGGTAGAGCACGGCGCCGTCGGCGAGCCCGGCGCGGGCCAGGGTGCTCTCCTCGTCGAGCGGGGCGTCACCGAGCCGCTGGAGCACCCAGCCCGCGTGGTCGAGTCCGGCCTCTTCGGCCTCCTCGCCGACGTAACGCAGGAGCGTGGGCAGCAGGTCGGCGACCGGGACGTCGGCGGGCACGGCCAGATCAATGGTGACGCTCGGCGCACGCACGGTCAGGCGGCACGATTCGGCCACCGCACTGTCGGTCATCGGCTGAACTCTCGTCTTCCGTGGAGGCTTTGACAGGAGGACTCCCCCGGACCGGGGGACGTGCGAACAGTACGGAAGGTCCGCACGGCGGGAACAGGGCTGACGGGCAACGGAATCGGGTCCGATGTCCGGCGTCCAGCACTCCCGCGTGGACAGGTCGCGTTCGGTGAATGCAGACTACTGCCTACGACCACCGTGTCGTACTGCGGACCGGCGTCCTATCCCGTATGCAATTGCCCGTCAAGGGAGTTGGCCGTCCGCCGCCGTCGGCTCGAATCATTCACCCGGCGTTCACCGCGTCACGCGTGGACCCGGGAATCAGCGCGCTGCGGCCTTTTCCGCTACCGGGTCCTCCTGCATTCGGTACGGACCGGAAGGCTGTGAAACCGGAGGTTCTGTTCCTTGAGTGTGGTGCTGTTTCGCCGGCCGGCCCGCAGGCGCGGACCGGAGATGCCCGAGGGGCAATTGACCCTCCAGGAACCACCCGTCCTCGCCGAGACGGTGCCCGACACTTCGGCGATATGGACATATCTGCCGATGGCCCTGATGTCGGTGTCGATGATGCTGATGTTCCTGCGGCCCGGGGGTGGCAACGGCGTCTTCATGTATCTGGCGATGGGCGTCATGGCACTGTCGGCCGGCGCCATGCTGCTGGGGCAGCTGATGCGCCGCTCCAGCGAGCGCAAGCAGCGTCTCAGGGGTGAGCGCCGCGACTACCTCCGTTACCTGGCGCAGACCCGTAAGCGGGTCCGCACCACGATCGCCGAGCAGCAGCGGGCGCTGGCCTGGCGCCACCCGGAGCCGCACTCCCTGCGCTCGCTGGCACGCACTTCGCGGCTCTGGGAACGCCGCCCGGCCGACGAGGACTTCGGCGAGGTCCGGCTCGCGGTGGGCGAGCAGCAGCTCGCGCTCACGCTGGACCCGGTCTCCACCCGCCCGGTGGAGGATCTCGAACCGCTCTGCGCCCATGCCCTGCGCCGCTTCATCCGCGCCTACTCCACCATTCCCGAGCAGCCCCTCGGCCTCTACCTGAGGTCCTCGGCCCGCATCCTCCTGCGCCCCGAGGAGACGCCCGGCGACGGCGACGGCGCTGCCGCCCCTTCGGCCGTCCCGGCGACCGGGGAGGGCGGCGCGGCGGTCCCGGAGGCCGGGGCCGAGGCGGTACGCGCCCTGGTACGCGCCGTCATCGGTCAGCTCGCGGTGTTCCACGCACCCGAGGAGTTGTGGATCGCCCTGTGCGTGAGCGACGAGCGGCGGCCCGACTGGGAGTGGGCGAAGTGGCTGCCGCACGTGCTGGATCCGCACGAGGAGGACGGTGCGGGCCAGGCCCGCCGGATCACCGCCGACCTGACCGAGCTGGACGACCTGCTCGGCGTGGAGTTCGCCGAACGTCCGGCCTTCGACCCGGATGCCCGCCCCGGCCGGGACGAGCCGTACACGATCGTCGTCCTGGACGGCGTCACCGTGCCCGAGGGGCACCGCTGGGAGGGTCACGGCTACCGCAACGCGCTGGCCCTGGACGTGTCCGGGGCGCTGCGCTGGCGGCCGGGCCGCAACACGCTGCGGCTGACGGCCGGGCCCGACCGGGTGAGCCTGGTGCGCACCGACCGCAGCCGCAAGGAGCGTTCCGTGCCGCTCGGCAGGCCGGACCGGCTCGGCCCGGTGGGCGCCGAGTCGCTCGCCCGGCTGCTCACCCCCCGCCGGATGAGCCTGGGCACCGACATCGCGCAGCCCCTGGACGCCGACGTCGAGCTGACGACGCTCCTCGGCATCCCCGACCTGCACCGGCACGACCCGCACACCCTCTTCAACCGGCACACGGGCTCCACCCGGCTGCGGGTGCCGATCGCGGTCGGCGCGGACGGCCGGCCCGTCGACCTCGACATCAAGGAGTCCGCGCAGGGCGGCATGGGGCCGCACGGCATGCTGATCGGGGCCACCGGCTCGGGCAAGAGCGAGCTCCTGCGGACCCTCGTGCTCGGCCTCGCCCTCACCAACTCCTCCGAAACGCTCAACTTCATCCTGGTCGACTTCAAGGGTGGCGCCACCTTCCTCGGCCTGGAGGAACTTCCGCACACCTCGGCCGTCATCACCAACCTCGCCGACGAGGTCGCCCTCGTCGAACGCATGCAGGACGCGCTCCACGGTGAACTCATACGCCGCCAGGAGCTGTTGCGCTCCGCCGGTAACTACACCTCAGCCCTGGAGTACGAGCGCGCCCGCGCCGCCGGTGCGGACCTCACCCCGCTGCCAAGCCTCTTCGTGGTGGTCGACGAGTTCAGTGAACTCCTCTCCGCGCACCGTGAGTTCATGGACCTGTTCGTGATGATCGGCCGGCTCGGCCGCTCACTCGGAGTGCACCTGCTGCTCGCCTCGCAGCGCCTGGACGAGGGCCGCATGCACCAACTGGAGAGCCACCTCTCGTACCGCATCGGCCTGCGCACCTTCTCCGCCATGGAGAGCCGGGGCGTCCTCGGCGTACCGGACGCCTACGAGTTGCCGGCCCAGCCCGGCAGCGGCTACCTGAAGTCCGGCGTGGAGGCGCTGACCCGGTTCCGTGCCGCGTACTCGTCCGGTACCTACCGCCGCAGGACCGGCGCGGTGGTCCGGGCCAGGGTCGCCAGTCAGGTGGTGCCGTGGACCAGCGGCTGGGTGGTGCCGCGGACACTGGACCCGGCGCCCGAGCCCGAGCCCGAGACCGAGGAGGCGGGCGAGGAGGAGGCCCTGCTCGACGTGGCCCTCGACCGGCTGCGGGACTCCGGCCCCGCCGCGCACCAGGTGTGGCTGCCGCCCCTCGACGAGCCCTCCCCGCTGGACGCTCTGCTTCCCGGCATCGCCGCCGACCCCGAGCGCGGGCTCACGGCCGCCGGATGGCACGGCACGGGCAGACTGCGGGTTCCCGTCGGCCTCGTGGACAAGCCGTTCGAGCAGCGCCGTGACCCGCTGGTCGTGGACCTCTCGGGAGCCGGCGGCCACGTCGCCGTCGCGGGCGGCTCCCAGAGCGGCAAGTCCACCCTGGCCCGGACCCTGATCGCCGCTCTCGCCCTCACCCACACACCCGGCGAAGTCCAGTTCTACTGCCTCGACTTCGGCGGTGGCGGGCTCTCGCAGCTCGCCGCCCTCCCGCACGTCGGCGGGGTCGCGGCGCGGCTCAACCCGGAGCGGGTGCACCGGGCCGTCGCCGAGGTGATGACGCTGCTCGCCCGGCGCGAGCAGTTCTTCGTGGACCACACCCTCGACTCCATGCAGTCCTACCGCCGCCGCCGGGCCGCCGGGGAGTTCCCCGACGAACCGTTCGGGGACGTGTTCATGGTCGTCGACGGCTGGTCCACGGTCCGCCAGGACTACGACGACCTCATCCCGAAGTTCAACGAACTCGCCGCGCGGGGCCTCAACTACGGCATCCACCTCATCATCACGACCACCCGGTGGGTGGAGCTCTCCGCCCAGGTCCGGGACCAGGCCGCCACCCGCCTCGAACTGCGGATGGGTGACCCGATGGACTCCGAGATCGACACCCGCAAGGCCCGTTCGGTGCCGCGCAGCGGCGGCCGGGGCATCACCGCCGACAGCAAGATGCACTTCCTCGCCGGTCTGCCCCGGCTGGACGGCAGCGGTTCCCTGGACGACCTCGGCGAGGGTGTCGCCCATCTGGTCGCCGAGATCTCCCGGCACTGGCAGGGCGCACCGGCCCCGCAGGTGCGGATGCTGCCGCACCGGATGCCGCTGGCGGACCTCCCGGCGCCCGAGCCCACCGAGGGCGGCGGCATGCGCCTGGCGCTCGGCATCGACCAGGACGCCCTGGAACCGGTGTGGCACGACTTCAGCCGTACCCCGCACCTGATCGTGGTCGGCGACACCGAGAGCGGCAAGACCAATCTGCTGCGCGCCATCAGCAAGGGCATCACGGACCGGTACACGCCCGAGGAGGCGAAGATCATCGCGGTGGACTACCGCCGCACCCTGGTGGACGCCGTGCCCGAGGAGTACCGGCTGGGGCACGTGATCTCGCTGGACAGCCTCAAGGAGACGATCGACGGCGCGTCCCGCGCGCTGAAGACCCGCGTGCCGGGCGCGGACATCGCCCCCTCCCGCATGCGCGCGTGCGACTGGTGGACCGGTCCGCGGCTGTTCATCCTGGTCGACGACTACGACATGGTCTCCGGCAACTCCTTCCAGAGCCCCTTCGAGCCGCTCTTCGAGAACGTCACCCTCGGCTTCGAGATGGGCCTCCACCTGGTCGTGGCCCGCAGCGCCATGGGCGCGGGCCGCGGACTCAGCGACGGTCTGATCCGCCGTCTGGACGAGGCCAACAACCCTGCCGTGCTTCTGTCCTGCCCGCCCACGGAAGGCCGCCTCTTCGGCAACGCGAAGCCCCTCAACCTTCCGCCCGGCCGGGCCCTGCACATCGCGCGCCGCAAGCCGCGCCTGATGCAGACCGCGCTGGTGGAGGAGAGCCGGGCGCAGTAGGACCGGGACGGTACGAGGGCGGGCTCCGTCCCCGAGGCAGCACCTCGGGGACGGAGCCCGCCGTCGTACGGTCGGCTCAGCGCGTTCAGGGTCCGCCCGCGCCTGCCGGGCGCCAGCCGCGCGCACGGGCGCGGGAGAAGGCGAAGCCCGCCCAGAGGGCGGCGAGGACCCCGGCCGAGCCGAGGAGGACGAACAGGGTCGCGCGGCTCGTCGCACGATCGGCCGAGGAGGTGTCACGCAGCGCCACCGGCTCCGCGGGGCGCCCGGCGCCGCGCGCACCGGGCTCGCCGAGGATCGTGGTGACGGCGGCGTACGGGTCCAACTGCGGGATGTCCGCGGGGTACGCGGTCGCCGTCAGGCGGCGGACGACGTCGTCGGGCGCCTCGCCCGGGTAGGCCGCGCGGACCGCGGCGACGGCCCCGGCCGCGTACGCGGCGGCCACCGAGGCGCCGTCACCGAGGTAGTGGCCGTCGCCGCGCGGACCGCCGGAGACCACGCCCGCACCGGGGGCGGCCAGGTCGATGCCGGACGTGCGCAGGGAGCCGTCCGGGCGGAGACCGCCGGGAAGCATGTCGGCGACCGAGAGCACCCCGGGTTCACCGGCCGGCCAGTACGTACGCACGGGGATCTCGTCGGCGGAACCCCTGGACGGCGGGTCCGGAGTGGCCGCGGCCACCACGACCGCGCCCGCGCGGCGCGCGTCGGCGACCGCCCGGGTCAGTCCTGCGTCCCGGCGCGGCAGCGCCACCGCGACGGCGATGACGTCGGCCCGGGCGGCCGTCGCCTCGCGTACCGCCTCCGTGACGAGGCTCGCGCTCGCCCGGCCGCGCGGGTCCGTGCCTCGCAGGGCGAGGATCTTCGCGGCCGGCGCGACCCCGGCCAGGCGGGGGCTGTCCCCGCCGGTCCCGGCTATCAGCCCGGCCAGGAAGGTGCCGTGCCCGACGCAGTCGTCACCGGCCGCTCCCTGCGCGGTGACCCGGCCGCTCAGGCCGGCGGCGGCCGTGGCCACCCCGGTGTCGATCAGGGCGACGGTCGTCCCCGCGCCCGTGCTCTGTCCGTGCAGGCGGTCCAGGTCCAGGCGCTGGCGCGACCAGTCCTGCTTCTTCGCCTCCGCGCGCGAGGCCGGGGTGCAGGCCGCCTGCCCGTCGGCGTCGAGTACCGACGGCATCCCGGGCAGCTCCTGCCCCTTCTTCCCGTCGGCCGCCGGGACCCGCTGGAGGGGCTGCGCCACGGCCGGGCAGGCCACCGGCAGCACCAGGGCCGCGGCGAGACCGGCGCCGGACAGCAGGCGGGCGACACCGCGAGGGCTCGGACTCATCGGGGCGCCACCTTCGGTGCCGCGGCGGTGACGTCCTCGGGCAGGAGGACGCGCAGGTCCTCCAGGGTGGGGACGGCCACCGAACTGAGCCGCCCGGCCTGCCGTGTGACCATCGACTCCACGATCTGGCGGGCCGCGCGGGCGTTGCCGAAGGAACGGTCCCGGGGCAGCGAGTCGAAGTACTCCTTGAGGAGCGGGCCGGTGCCCGGCCCGCAGTCGTAGCCCATGGCCGCGGCCTGGGCGCGCACGATCGTGACCAGTTCCTCGGAGGAGTAGTCGGCGAAGGCGATGCGGCGCGGGAAGCGTGAGGAGAGGCCCGGGTTGGAGTCGAGGAAGCGTTCCATCTCGTCGGTGTATCCGGCGACGATGACGACCACCTCGTCGCGGTGGTCCTCCATCAGCTTCAGCAGGGTGTCCACCGCCTCCTGGCCGAAGTCCGCGCCGCCTCCGCGCGGGGTGAGGGTGTAGGCCTCGTCGATGAACAGCACGCCACCGCGGGCGCGTTCGAAGACCTCACGGGTGAGCTGGGCCGTGTGGCCGATGTAACGGCCCACGAGGTCGGCGCGCGCGGCCTCGACCAGCTGCCCTCGCTGGAGGACGCCGAGCTGGGTCAGGACCTCGCCGTAGAGGCGGGCGACGGTGGTCTTGCCGGTGCCGGGGGGACCGGTGAAGACCAGGTGGTTGCTGAGCGTGGGCACCGGCAGCCCCGCCGCGGCCCGGTGCCGGGCGGTGGTGATGAGGTTGACCAGATCGGCCACCTCCCGCTTCACCCCGGCGAGCCCGATCATGTCGCCGAGGCGGGTCAGCGGGTCGTCGTCCGGTACGGCGGTGTCGGCTGCCGCCGCGGCGGCCGTGGCGGACACGTCCTCCGGCAGCAGCAGGCGCAGGTCACGCTCACCGACCTGTGCCTGGGCGGCCAGCCGCATCGCCTGCCGGTCCACCATCTCCTCGAACACCCCCCGTGCTGCACGGCCGTTGCCGAAACCGGCGTCCCGCGGCATCGCCCCGAAGTGCGCGGCCAGCGCCGCCGCCGTACCCTCTCCCAGCTCGTACTGGTGCTGGGCGCACATGCTCTCCATGATCGCCACGAGGTCGGGCACGGAGTAGTTCTCGAACTCGACGGTCCGTGAGAAGCGACTGGCGAGGCCGGGGTTGGACCCGAGGAAGGACTCCATCTCGCGGGAGTATCCGGCGGCGACGACGACCACCTCGTCGCGGTGGTCCTCCATCAGCTTCAGCAGGGTGTCCACCGCCTCGCGGCCGAAGTCCGCGCCGCCGTTCCCGCTGTCCGCGGTGAGCGTGTACGCCTCGTCGACGAACAGCACCCCACCCAGCGCGCGTCGGAAGGTCTCGGTGGTCTTGATGGCGGTGCCTCCGACGACCTGAGCGACGAGATCGGCCCGCGAGACCTCCACCAGGTGCCCGCTGCGCAGCGAACCCAGCTCGGCCAGGATCGCCCCGTAGAGGCGGGCGACGGTGGTCTTGCCGGTGCCGGGCGGACCGGCGAAGACCAGGTGTCTGCTCATCGGCGGTGCGGGCATGCCGAGTTGCTCACGGCGCTGGGCCAGCTGGGTGAGGTTGACCAGAGTGCCCACCTGCTGCTTGACGTTCTCCAGTCCGATCAGCGCGTTCAGGGCGCCGAGCGGGCCGTCGGCGCGGTCCGGCCGCGGTCCGTCCGCGGCCCCGGAACCGGCCGGATCGGTGTTCTCCGCGCTTCCGGTGCCCCAGGCGTCCCGCTTGCCGTTGCCGGTGCTGCTCAGGTTCTCCACGGCGAGCCGTTCGCCGGGCGCCGTCTGCACCAGCCCGCCGCCCTCGTTCTCGCGGGCGAAGCAGTTGACGAGCGAGACCGGCGCCGTCGACTCCACCCGGAAGCCGTCCTGGGCACCACCGGTGACCTCGCAGCCGCTGAGCGAGGCGAGCGCGCCCTCGCGGAGGAGGTAGCCGTGGCCCTTCGGGGCGTGGACCGTGGTGCGGTTGGCGGTCAGTTCGCCACCGCCGGCCACGACGACGCCCTCCTCACCGGACACCTCGATGCGAAAGTCGCGGACGGTGACGTTGCCCCCGTCCTCCACGACCAGGCCGCTGGTCGCGGCGTCGGACGCCCCGCCACCTGCCAGGTAGAGGGTGCTGCCCGAGGCCACCCGGACACCCGCGCCCTTCGGACGGACGATCTCGCAGTCCTCGGCGCGGCCCCGGGCCTCCTTGGCGGCGTGGATGCCGTCACCGGAGGGCTCCACGAGCCGGGCGCGGCGCAGCAGCGGGTTGGCCCCGCCGAGGAGCGCGACCGCGGGCGAACCGCCGATGACCTCCAGGCGGTCCAGCTCGGGCGCGGAGTCCTCCTCCAGGAGCAGACCGGGCCCGTCGCAGTCGCGGACCGTCAGGCCCGTCAGCGCCGGCGACGCGGCCCCGGCGACGCGCAGCGCGGCACCCTGTGCGCCGTCCACCCAGCAGTCCTCGAACGTTCCGCGTGCCCGGTCGGTGACGAGCACCCCGTGGCCGCGGACACGCGAGACGCGGCAGCGGCGCAGCACCGGATCGGTGCCCCCGGCGAGGGCGAAGCCGTTCCCGGACGCGCCGGTGACGCGGACGTCCTCCAGCGTCGTACGTCCCTTGCTGCTCAAATGGACGCCGGTGCTGGTGTCGTGGACGACCGTGCGGACCACGGAGACGGCGGAGTTCTCCTCCAGGGCGATGGAGGGCTTGTCCGTGGAGGAGATGTCGCAGTCCTCGACGCTCCCGCGGGTCTCGCCGTTGGCGAGCAGGCCGTTGCCCCGGGCATCGCGCACGGTGCAGTCGCGGACGCGTGCCTCACCCTGTTCGGCGAGCACCAGTCCGCTCGTACCCAGGTGTTCGAGCGTGCAGGACTCGACGGTGGTGGGGGTGGTGGACGTCACCACGATGCCGGCGCCCTGCGGGTTGCTCACCCGGCAGTTGCGCAGGGCGAGCGAACCCGTCCCACCGGCCAGCATCGCGGTCCACGCGGCGCCGACTATCTCGCAGCCGTCGAACGCGGCCTGGCCGCGCCGCACGTCCACGGCGGGCAGTTCGGCGTCACCACCGCGCAGCGTCAGCTCCGAGAGCATCACGGCGTCGGCGCGCAGCGCGACCACGCTGCCCGTTCGCGGGCGTATCTCCACGGTGCCCCGGCCTTCGGCGGCCGTGAGGGTGACCCGGGTGTGGATCACGAGGTTCTCCGCGTACGTCCCGGGCCGGACACTGATGAGCGCCCCCGTGCGGGCAGCGGCGAGTGCCTCACCGATCGTCGTGTAGCGGTCCCCGGGGCCGAC
The DNA here is from genome assembly GCF_036206005.1 of Streptomyces sp. NBC_00178. Taxonomy (NCBI): domain Bacteria; kingdom Bacillati; phylum Actinomycetota; class Actinomycetes; order Kitasatosporales; family Streptomycetaceae; genus Streptomyces; species Streptomyces sp. NBC_00178. The sequence goes on along the minus strand of NZ_CP108143.1, from coordinate 5,623,728 downwards.
CGACAGTACCTGGCGCGACACGCACCAACCTCCTTGCTACGGCGGCGTCTTCAGCGGGCGCCCCCGTGGGCCGGGGGCGCGTGTCGGCGAGCCGACGTGGTCATCATGCCTCGTTGCGCGGCATGCGGGTCCGGGAGCGGTGCCCCCGGGACCGGGCGGGGCGGGGTCAGGTGCTCCACTTCTGGGCGTCGTTGCCCGAGCATTTCAGCAGTTGCAGGGCCGCCCCGCTGTTGCGGTTGGCGCCCGCGATGTCGACGCACATGCCGACGACGGTGTTGACCAGGTCGTGGCTGCCGTTCAGGGCGAACTGCTGGGCGGCGTTGCCGTTGCACCAGGCGATCTGGATGGGCGTGCCGTCGCTGAAGTTCGCGTTGGCCACGTCCAGGCACTTGTCCTGGATGCGGATGGTGCCGTCGGAGGCGAACCGCCACTTCTGCGCCGGGGCGTTGTTGCAGTCCCACACGTGCAGCGCCTTGCCGTCACTGAAGTCGTGGTTGGGTACGTCGATGCAGCGGCCCGAGAGGTGGCTGCGAAAGGAGACGGGGCCGCTGAAGGTGACGGCGGGAGCCTTCGCGGGCCCGCTCTTCGCACCACCGGACTGCTTCGTCTCGCCGGACTGCTTCTCACCACTCGGCTTCTTCGGCTCGCTCTTGGGCCGGCTCCCGGATCCGGCCGCCTTCTTCGGCGGGTCGTCGTCCGTGTCCTCGGCGGAAGGCGGGGCGTGGTGCACCGGCTTGTCCGGGGCGTCCGCCTTGCCGGCCTTCTGCTTGTCCTCGTCCGGCGCACCGCTCTCGGGCGGCGTCACGGCGAAGTCGCCCGGGGCTTCCTGCCCGCTCCCGTCGAGCACCGTCCCCGCCGCTGCGACCGACTGCTTCCCGGGGCCGTCGTCGTCGTTCCCGGCAAGGACCAGGAACGGCACGGAAACCAGGAGTGCCCCGGCGACGGCGGCCCCGGCCAGCACCGCCTTGCCCGGCCTGCCCACCGGCCCGGACTGCTGCTGCGGCTGCCCGATCGCGGTGGTGGTCATGGTCCGCACCAGGCCCGGCAGCCGGCTCTGCGCGGCGGCAGCGGCATCGGGTTCGGGTTCGGCCCTGGATCCGGACTCGGACTCGGACTCGGGCTCGGGTTCGGGTTCAGCCCTGGATCCGGACTCGGACTCGGGCTCGGGTTCGGACCGCGGCAGGTCCGGGTCGGCGGACCCGGCCTGCGACGACGTCTCCGCGGTACCGGCCCGCACGCCGGCGCCCGCGGTACCCGCCTGCGGCGCAGCGGCCTGCCCCTCCGCGGGCGTCTTCGGAGTCGTGGCGGCGGAGTCCCCGGCCGCGCCCGACGTACTCGCGGAGCCGCCGGCCTCCTCCGGCGCGGGCTCGGTGCCCAGGGCCGCGGGCGTCCGCGGGCCGGCTTCCGGAGTGTCGGTGCCGGCCGTCCCGGGGCTCGCCGGTTCGGAGGCCGCGGGGACGGCCGGCTCCCCCGCCGCCTCGGATACGGACTCCGGGCGGGAACCGGAGGAGGCGGGGACCTGCGGGGTCGTACGTGTCACGGGGTCCTCCCTGTGGTGTGGGGCCAGGGTTCGGATGAGCTGTCGGCCCGGCCCGCGGCAGGAGCCGCGTCCGGAACACCGGTGCGGTCCACGGCGTCTTCGGAGGCGGGAGACGCCTCGGCGGCAGCCCCGGCCGGGTCACCGGCGGGCCCGCGTCCGGCGTCCGGGAAGTCCGAGGCGTCCAGGAAGTCCGAGGCGTCCGGGGCGTCCGGGGCGTCCGGGTGTCCGATGAGACTCTCCATCGGGACGAGAAGGGGCGCGGCGGCCCCCGCGTTGACCATCAGCATGGCGCCGGGACCTCTCGGTGAGCGGGTCAATTCCCTTACCGGCAGCCTGTCATGGCGCAGTTCCGCGGACATGAACTCGTGTGCGGGCGAGGTGAACAGGAGGATCACCGGGTGCCCGTCGCGCCCGGCTGCCGCGAGCGGCTCACCGTCCGTCCCTCGCAGCACACTCACCTCCGCCTCCGCGAGCGCCGCGAGGGCGTCCTCCACCGGGCCGTAGCCGGTGGCGGCACGTTGCGCCGCCGCGTCGACCGGATCGGTGGGCTCCGGCCAGCCGAGGACCCGGGCCGAGGGCCGGTAGGCCGGGTTGGCGCGGTACTCGCCCACGCCCCCGGACTCGTCCGACTGCCACTCCCCCAGCACCGCCCACTCCGGCGGCGTTCGTTCCCCGGCCCACTCCGGATCCACCACGCCGATCCAGTGGCCCGGCGCCCGGCGGGCAGCGGCCATCACCGCTTCGGGTATCCGGCTGAGGTCTCCGTCATCGGCCGCCGGAGCGCCGGGTACGGATGCTTCGGGTTCCGTGGCCGAGCCGACAGCCTCCGGCATGACGAACGGGCCGCCAATACCGCTGTCTTGGCGTTCTCCGGGCCGCATCTCCACCTGAACTCATAGGGATGTACGCATCATCGGCTGCCAACGGCCCTCGGACGCGCCGCCCTTGCTCGGGCCGTGGAGCCAACAGGATGTCACACCGGTCTCGACCGTTGCGGGTTGAGTACTGACCGTATGACCTGCATGTGCGCCCGATTGCTGACCGAAGCGAGAACTTTCCGGGACCAGTGAGGCACCGGAGGACAAAGCGACGGACGCGATCTGCCCGAGGAGACGGGCACGGTCCCACGACGGGCTACGTTGGGTACGCCATCGGCCCCTCCGACACGCACGGCCTCACGGCGGGGACGTCCGGGCCGGGGCGTACGGGAACACCTCGCGGCCCGGCAGGGCACCGGACCGACGGCGACCGGACCGGCGCGGGCGCGTCCGACAACGCGTGCGGACCGGCCCGCTGCGGCTCGGGGGACGTGCGTGCCCGCGAGGCCCCCGACGTTCATCCGGCCCGACCGCTGCCCACCGCCAGCCCCGCCCCGATGAGGAGTCACCGCATGTCCCCCCAGCACCCCACCCCCGGCGCGAAAACGGCGGCAGCCGCGGACCCGGACGCGCAGGAGGCGGGCTCGCCACCGCCGCGGACCTCGGAACCCGGTGCGCGGACGCCCGGCGGAACCACGGTGTCCGAGGCGGAGAAGCCCGGCCCGGCCGCCCCGCCCGAGGCGAAGGCATCCGACCCGGCAGCCGCTCCCCGGGCGGAGACGTCCGGCTCTGCCCCCGCCTCGGAGCCGGAGCCCGCCACTCCTTCGGGGACCACCCCACCGGAGCCGGCCAACGCCTCGGCGGCCGGCTCTCCGGAGGCGGAGCCCGCCACCCCCGCGACCACGCCGGCCTCCTCATCCGCATCCGCATCCGCAACGGGCGAAGCACCCGAGGAGGGCGTGGCGCTGGCGGCGGCGACGGCCCCGGGCACCATGACGGCCACCGCCGCGGACCGCAGCCGGCCCCGCACGCCGGTCCTCGCGGGAGCGGCCTTCCTCGGCGCCGCGCTGATCGCCATACCCCTCCTGCTGGTCGGGACCGCGAACGACGACGACCGCGACGACGCCAAGGTTCCGACGGCGGGCAGCGCGGACACGGTCCTCAACCCGAACTCCGCGCCGGCGGCACTCGAGGACTACGTGGCCGGGAAGCCCAGCCCGTCCCCGGCCAAGGAGAAGCCGAAGAAGGCCGAAGCCCCCGTACCGGTCGCCCCCAAACCGGTGACGTCCGCACCGAAGCCGAAGGCGAGCAGCACGCCCGCCAAGAAGCCCAAGCCGAAGCCGGCGCCGCCGAAGCCGGACTGGACCACGGCGACCATCTCGGCTCCGAGCGTCATCGGGGTCAACCAGGCCTGGACGACCAACCGCATCAAGATGGTGATGCAGACCGACGGCAATCTCGTGGTCCTCAACGAGGAGGGCAAACCGATCTGGGCGTCCATGACCTTCGGACCGAACCACCGGGCGATCTTCCAGCCCGACGGCAACCTCGTCATCCACAACGGCGACGACCGCCCGATCTGGGCCTCCAAGACCCACGACCACCCGGGCGCCCAGCTGGTGCTCCGCCCGGACGCCAGAGTGGTCGTCGTGGCCAACGGCACCGTTCTCTGGTCGACCTGACACGCCCGGGCCGGCCTCTGGCCGACCTGACCCACACCTGGGCCGGGGCCTTACGGTCGCGGCGCAGGCCGGGTCCGGCAGCCCGTTCACCCCGGCCGGACACGGTCCGGCCCCTTGCGCGGACCTGGCGACCAGTTGTGCGCCGGATGGGGCCGGCCTACCGGTCCGGCGGCGGCGCGAACCTCCCCCGGGCGAAGACCCCGTGCGGGTCGAGCGCGCCGACGAGGCGCCGGTGGAGCACGGGGTCGGTGGCGGCGGCCGGGGGATGGTCGATGTCCGGGCGGTACGGCGGCCAGCCGTGTGCCGCGAAGGAGACGTGCATCCGGTCCAGGGTGCGGTGTGCCGCGGCGGTGGAGAGGGGGTCGGCGGGATCGAAGCGAAGGGTGACCACGTGGTCGATCGTGTCGGCGTCCAGCACGTTCATCATGATGCCGGGCCTGGCCGTTCCCTCCTCACGCGCCGCGTCGATCAGAGTGGCGGCCGTTTCCACGGCACCACCCTCGAAGGGCACCACCGGCAGGAACATCAGCAGACCGCGCGAGCGGTCGACGCAACGGGCACAGCAGCCGCCCGTCTTGCGGCGGAAGAGCGCGTCCCCCGGGTCGTGCTCCCCCGCGTACGCCGCGTGGACCTCGGCGTCGGCGGCCCGCTCCGGGCCTTCCGACAGCGGGCAGGAGTCCTGCCGCAGGCGGGCGGTGAGCACGCCGGCCAGCGCGGCCGTGACGTCGGCGTCACCGGTGAGGGCCAGGTGGGCCAGGCAGGCGCCGTCCGGTCCGGTGGCCTCACGGATGCCGTAGGTGCGGGCGGCGACCGGGTCGTAGATCTTGGTGGTCGCGGGGACCAGCCCGCCCGCCGTCCACGCGCGCAGGGTGTCGACGGCCTCGGCGAGGCGACCCGGCGGGAAGACGGCGGGCAGGATCCTGACGGTGCGAGGCCGTGGCAGCAGACGCACCACGGCGGCGGTGACGACAGCCCACGAGGCCTGCGTGAAGAGGTGGTTGAGGGAGGGGCCGCGGCCGTGCGGCTGGACCACGGCGGGACCGCCCGGGGACGGCCACCAGCCCGTGCGCGCGAGTTCGCCGTCCGCCAGGACGAGCTCCAGCCCGGCCAGGTCCTCGGCACGCGGCCGGTGCAGGCCGACCCCGCGTTCCAGGATGTTCCCGATGACACTGGTGTGCCGGGACGCACCCGTGAGGTTGAGCATCCGGTCCGTACCCGCCAGGCGTCCGGTCAGGGCCCCCTGGGTGACGCCAGGTTCGACGACGGCGAAGCCGCGGCGGATGTCGACGTCCCTGATCCGGTCGAGCCCTGACAGATCGAGGAGCAGCGCGTCGTCGTCGACCGGGAGCGCCGACCCCAGACCCCAGTTGCGGCCGGTGGAAACCGGGTGCAGCGGTGTACGGGCGGCAGCTGCCGCCCGTACCAGACACGCCACCTCGTCCGCCGCGCCCGGACGCACGGCCCCGGCGACGCGCCGGGGCCGGAACCGCCCGGAGTCCGGCAGACCCGCCGGCCCGGCTTCGGAACTCCCGTACGCGGGGGTGACGACCCCCGCGGTACGCGACCGGCCGTGCGGGGAGACGTCGGACGGCGAGATCATTGCGGTGCCTCCTGGCGGTACGGGTCCGAGGGACGGCTAAGGGGTGACGGAGTGCTTCCCCGGAGTCTGCGAGCAGTCCGGTCCCTTGCGGGCGGACCGGGTGGCGGAGCGTTTCCTCAAGGGAGTCGAGGAGAGTCAGGCGCTGCCGGACGGAGTGAGGTGGCCGAGCCGCTGCCTGGCCAGGCGCTGCGCCGCGACGACTCCGCTCTCGGCCCTCTCCCCCGCGGCATGAGCTGCTTGCGCCATCAGCAGGCTGGGCTCGACGGCCCCTCCGAACCGGTCGCACACCCATACGTGGGCCTCGTACAGGTGCTGGACCGCGGCGTGGACAGCCGTGCGGGAGGCGGGGGTGAGCCGGTCGAGTCCGCCGTCCCGCTTGAGACGGCGCATGGATGCGACCAGTTCGTGGTGGTCGCGCGTCTGCAGACCGCTGAAGCCGGCATTGACCGCGGGCGGCGACATGGTCTCCCGGACCTCCTCGTAGAGCTCGGGCGGGAAGTCGGCGGCGTAGCGCATGGAAACCGCGGCGCTGCGGCACAGCCGGCCGAAGCTGCGGACGGCCTCCTGCTCCTGCTCGGGGGTCGCCCCCTCGGTGTCCAGGCCGCGCAGGGCCAGGGTGAGCAGTTGCAGCATCACGAAGAACCGCTGGTGGCCCACGAGCCAGCGCTGGTTCGCCGCATCGACCGGATGCGCGGTCCGCCAGGAGCCGGGCTTCGCCACCGGGGCCGCCGTACCGGTGAGATAGCTGGTGACCCCCAGGAGCAGGCTGTCGGGATCGGCGTCCAGGGTGCTGCCGCTCACGGCGAGATCTTCCTGCACGAGCAGATCGCTGAGCAGGATCGCACCGGCGAGCACGGCGGTGCTGTCACCCGTGCCACGGCGTACCGAGAAGAAGGCATCGTGCACGCAACTCCCGGCGGGCCGCTCGGCCGTCGCCGTGCCGACCTCTCCGGCCTGCGCGGCCAAGCGCGCGGCAAGCCCGGCACGGACGTCGGCCGCCTCCGGCTCGACCCCCATGGCAGCGGTGTAGTCCGCGCGACAACCCTCCGTCATCTCCGTGAGCCGCTCGACCAGGGGGAGGAGGGTGTCGGGGAGTTCGACGGGGAGGGGCATCACCAGGACGACGGGATCGCCGACGCCCACGAAAGACATCAAAAGAAGCTCCTTGACCTGAGGAAATAACGTATAGCAATCAAGCAACTACTATATGTGTTGGCATGGGTAGGTTCAGAACGCAGAACAAGAGGAACGGCGCGATGACACGGACAGTCACAACGGATGAGGCAATTCCGCCAGGCTTCACCGGGTTGCGGGGACCACGGCCGGGCGGGCCCACGCCGGTGGGCCTGATGGAACTGACCACGGGCTTCTGGCGGTTCAAGGTGCTGGCGGCCGGGGTGGAGCTCGGCCTCTTCACGCTGCTCGAACGGCTCGGCGAGGCCGGCGCCGAGCGCATCGGATCGGAACTGGGCCTGCGCCCCCGCCCGGCCCGCATGCTCCTGGCGTGCTGCACCGCCCTGGAACTGCTGGAACGCGAGCACCTCGGAGCGGGCGAGGCGCTCTACCGCAACTCGCGGACGGCGACGGAGTTTTTGGTGGAAGGCCGTCCGCACTACTTCGGCGGATTCGTGCGCTACTCGGACCGCTACGGCTATCCGGGCTGGGACCGCCTGACGGAGGCCCTGCGCACCGACCGCCCCACCACCTGGGACCCCGACGCGCAGGAGTCGGCGTTCGTCACCGCCGATCCGGCGATCCTGGAGGGCTTCTGGGGGGCGATGTTCACCCTGTCCTCGTTCACCGCCGCAGCCCTGGCCGAGGCATACGACTTCACCAGGCACGAGCGGCTGCTGGACGTGGGCGGTGGCGCCGGAGCGTTTCCGGTGGGCCTGTGCCGTCGCTATCCGCACCTACGGGCCACGGTGCTCGACCTGCCACAGGTGGCGGCGATGGCGGGGGCGAAGGCCGTGGAGCTCGGGATGACGGACGTGATCGAGGCGCGGGGCGGCGACTTCCTGCGTGACGCCGAACTCCCGGGCGGGCACGACGTGATCCTGCTCAGCATGATCCTCCACGACTGGGACGCGGAGACCGGGCAGCGCCTGCTGGAGAAGTGCTACTCGGCGCTTCCCCCGGGCGGAGCCGTGGTGATCTGCGAACTGGTCCTGGACGACGACGAGTCGGGGCCCGCATCGGCGGCACTGATGGGCCTGAACATGCTCGTGGAAACGCGGTCGGGGAACAACTGGACGTACACGGAGTACGCGGACCGGCTGTCGGAGGCCGGCTTCGGCCCGATGCAGGTCCTCCCCCTGCACGCGGCGGGCGCGAACGCGGCCCTGGTGGCGCACAAGCCCGGCTGAAATCACCCTGCGCGGCGCGCCGTCGGGGATGTCGCCAAGTGCAGACACCCGCGCGCGGAGGCCACTTCCCCTCCCGGCCCCGCCGGTACCCTCCGCGCGAACTCCCCACAACGGGTCACATGTCATCGCGGCCTCGTTCCGGCGGTTCCGGGTGATCGGCAGGGGAATGCCGGTCACCTCGCCAGGACGCCGGTGTCACTTTCTGGGGCCTCGACCTTGACACCGGAGTCGAGGAGTGGTGGTTTAGACCACTCCACCACCTGAATGTGATAGTCCGCTTCCGTGGAGGTGCAGTGACCCGTACGCCCGAAAGTCATCCGTACCGTCTTCCTCGCGTTCCCCGGCTCTCGCTTCTCAGCTCCGCCGCACTTCTGGCCATGGGCACTCTCTCCGCTCCCGCCCAGGCGGCCGAGGCGCGGGACGCCACGGCGCCTTCCGCGGCCGGCGCCGCCGCGTCGACGGCACCACCCGTCGTCACCCCCACCCCCCGCAGCATGAAGCCCGCGGGCCGGGACATCCGCGTCCCGGCGAACGTACGCCTCGCCCTCGGTGACGACGTCGACGCCTCCAGCATCGATGTCATCAGGCAGGCACTGACCGCGGCGGGGGCCCGCCACATCGACACGGGCGCCACGGGGAGGGCCGCCCCCGCGCCGCACCCCCGTGGAGCGAAGCTGACCGTAGTAGCCGGTTCCGTGAAGGACCCGGCCGTGGCCGACGCCCTGCACGGCGCGGGCGGGACCATACCCGGCACCCTGGTCGCGGAGGGCTACTCCCTCGCCTCCCGCGGCGACACGATCGTGCTCGCCGGCAACGACGGGGACGGCGTCTACTACGCCGCGCAGACGCTGCGGCAGCTGGTGACCGGGAAGCACTCCGTGGCTGCCGTGTCGATCACCGACCACCCGGCCATGCCCCTGCGCGGCAGCATCGAAGGCTTCTACGGCGCACCCTGGTCACACACCGACCGGCTCGACCAACTCGCCTTCTACGGCGACATCAAGGCGAACACCTACATCTACACACCGAAGGACGACGCCTACCTGAGGGAGGAGTGGCGCGAGCCCTACCCTGCCGACAAGCTCGCCGACCTGCGTGAACTGATCGAACAGGCCACCGCCCACCACGTGGACTTCACCTACGCCCTCTCCCCCGGCCTGTCCGTCTGCTACAGCGATCCCGGTGACGTGGAAGCGCTGAAGGAGAAGCTGGGCAGCCTCTACGAGCAGGGCGCCCGTGCCTTCTACGTGGCGCTGGACGACATCAGCTACACCAAGTGGAACTGCCCGGCCGACCAGGAGAAGTACGGCGCTCCGGGCAGGGGCAGCGCGGGGCAGGCTCAGGCCGACCTGCTCAACGCCGTGCAGCACGACTTCATCGACGGCCACCCGGACGCCGCCCCGCTCCAGTTCGTGCCCACGGAGTACTCCGACACGGCCGACTCCGCCTACAAGTCCGTGCTGCGCGAGCGACTGGACCCGAAGGTCGTCGTGCAGTGGACGGGCACGGACGTCGTTCCGCCTTCGATCAGCGTGGCGGACGCCGAGGCAGCCTCGACGGTCTGGGGACGCAAGGTGTTCCTCTGGGACAACTACCCGGTCAACGACTACGGGCAGACGGCGGGACGCCTGCTGATGGCCCCGTACGACAAGCGGGAGGCCGGACTGCACAAGGCGTTGAGCGGCATCGTGCTCAACCCGATGAACCAGGCCGCGCCGAGCAAGGTCGCTCTCTTCGGCGGCGCGTCGTTCGCCTGGAACGACGAGGACTACGACCCCGTACGCACCTGGCGGGCCGCCGCGGCCTACCTCGCGGACGGGGACGCCGCCACCACCCGGGCCCTGCTGGCCTTCTTCGACACCGAGCACCTCGCGCCGACCTTCGGTGACACGGACTGGCAGCCGCAGGCGCCCGGACTGGCGGCGCGGCTGGCCGACTTCACGGCGGCATGGAAGAGCGGATCCCGTATCCGCCGCCACGCCGCGCTGCGGGAGCTGGGTGCGTACGCCGACGTGCTGTCCGGGGCCGCCGAGCAGATCCGGGCCGGCGTGCGGGACCCGGCCTTCCTGGCGCAGACGAAGCCCTGGCTGGACGCCCTCGACCTGTGGGGCGGCTCGCTGAACGCCACCCTGGACGGCCTGCGGGCACGGTCGGACTCGGGCAGCGGGCAGGCCGCCTTCGCCGAGGCGGCCGACCTGGCGAAGCGGGCGGCCGCGGTCACCACCATCCCGGGCACGACCCGGCCCCAGGGAAAGATCAAGGTGGCCGACGGGGTGCTGGACACGTTCATCGAGCAGGCGCCGACGATGTGACACGGGCCCCGGGTGCCGGGAACCGGCGCCCGGGGCCGGCGGCGGGGTTGCCCTCGCCCGGGCGATTCGAGGGGCCGGGCGGCGCGGTGCGCCGGCGCCTACGCCCCGGCCCCGTACGTCCCGTACTCCGGCAGGCCCGTCGGCTCGTACACGTACACCGCGATTCCACCCGGTGTCGTCTCGTGGTCCAGCAGCCGCAGGCCGGCCGGGGTGCCGCCGTCCGGGAAGAGGCGTCGTCCGCTGCCCACGACCACCGGGGCGACCGTGAGCCGAAGCTCGTCCACCAGACCGGCTGCCAGGAGGGCCTGGCCGAGCCGGGCGCTGCCGTGGATCTGGATCTCCCGGCCCGGCCGCCGCTTCAGCTCGGCAACCTGGGAGGGGACGTCCCCGGCCAGGATCGTGGTCGGGTCCCACCCGGCCTTCGTGAGGGTTCGTGAGGCCACGTACTTCGGCGAACCGTTGAGGATGCCGGCGCTCGGATGGTCGGTCATCTCCGGCCAGTCCCGGGCGAAGTTCTCGTACGTACGGCGGCCGAACAGGAAGGCGTCCGCCCGGCCGAGCCACCTGGTGGCCAGGCGTTCGAAGGCCTCGTCCAGGTGCGGCACGAACCAGCCGCCCCGGGTGAACCCGTCGCTGGTGTCCTCGTCGGGGGATCCGGGCCCCTGGGAGACACCGTCCAGTGACAGGAACTCCTGCAGTACCAGCTTCATCGCTCACCACTTCTTTCTCGGGCGGGGCGGCGTCCGTCCCGCGCCTGCCCGAATCTCGCAGACTGCCCCTACTTAGCGTGCCTCGTGCGGGGAATGATCGGTCACGCCGTCGCGTGAGGGCCGGAGGATCACCGGCTCCCCCGCGTGTCGAGACGCTCGGCCCGGCATCAGGCGCACGGTCGGGTCGAGCAGAAGCATGGCGTCCTCGCCGGGTCCCGGGCTCACCGGAGCACACGCCCGCCCCGCTGACCGGGGGTTCCTTCGCGCGACATGCCCCGGAGGGCAAGCGTGATCCTCCCGCCCCGGGGATGCTGAGGGGCTGCGGTGACGGCCTCCAGGCCCGGTCACCTCGTAGCGCTCCCACCAGCCCTGCACACCCGCACGGCGTAACAGCCGGGAGCCGCCCTCCCCCGGCGGGTAGCGGTGTACGAGTCCTCGCCGCGAAGCCGGGCGGCCGAGGAAGGACGAGACGGCCGGCCGAACCGCCATCGGCCGCCCCGCCACCGGTCACCCCCCACACGAGGAGTTCCGCCCATGCGCGCCACCCTGCTGTACGCGGCCGAGGACGTACGCGTCGAGGACGTCACCGACCCGGAGATCAAGAACCCCACGGACGCGGTCGTACGGATCGTGCTGTCCTGCGTCTGCGGCAGCGACCTGTGGCCGTACAAGTCGGCTCCGCACACGAACAATCCCCGGCACATGGGCCACGAGTTCCTCGGCGTCGTCGAGGCGACCGGATCCGAGGTGCGCACCGTCGAGCCCGGCGACGTGGTGGTGGCTCCGTTCGTCTACTCGGACAACACCTGCGCCTACTGTCGCGAGGGCCTGCAGACCTCGTGCGTGCACGGCGGGACCTGGGGTGTGAACGGCGTGGACGGCGGTCAGGGCCAGGCCGCCAGGGTCCCGTACGCCGACGGCACCCTGGTCAAGCTGCCGGTCGGTGAGGACTCCGAGCTGCTTCCGGACCTCCTGACCCTGTCCGACGTGCTGAGCACCGGCTACCACGCGGCCCGCACCGCCGGTGTCGGGCCCGGCGACACGGTCACCGTCATCGGGGACGGCGCGGTCGGGCTGTCCGCCGTGATCTCGGCCGGGCTGCTGGGCGCCGAGCGGATCGTCCTGATGGGCCGCCACACCGTGCGCACCGACCTCGGACGGGACTTCGGCGCCACGGATGTGGTCGCGGAGCGCGGCAAGGAGGGTGTGGCCCGCGTGCGTGACCTGACCGACGGCGAGGGCACGCACAAGGTCCTCGAATGCGTCGGGCTGAAGGACGCGATCGTCCAGAGCTTCGGGGTCGTCCGCGCCGGCGGCACGATCAGCCGGGTCGGCGCCCCGCAGTTCACCGACGTCCCCTTCGGCTTCCCCGACTTCCTGCGCAACATCACCCTGACCGGCGGCGTGGCCCCGGCCCGCGCCTACATCGAGGAGCTGATGCCGCACATCCTCAACGGCTCGATCCGGCCCGGCCGGGTCTTCGACCGCACGATCGGCCTGGAGGACATCGCGGACGGCTACCGGGCGATGAACGACCGCGAGGCCCTGAAGGTACTCATCCGGCCGTGACGGACCTGCCGTGCGAACGGACGCGATCCCTGCGGGACCGGTCGGCGGCACACCGGCCGCCCTGACGGCCGGCGCTGGTCGTCGCCGCCGGCTGGATACTCCGTCCGGCGCCGCTCCGGGATCGCGGGCAGCGAGGCCGAAGGACGGCGTACGACGAAGCCCCCGGCACGGAATGCCGGGGGCCCGAAGTCGGCGGTGAGGAAAGCGAAGAGGCTATTTCTACAGGAAAGGTATGAGAAGGAAGCCCCTTCATGGCCTCACCGCGGTGAACGCTACCAGTCACTCAGGGATCACGTCGCGCAGATTCTCCGGGGTGAGGATCCGCGAATCGGGGTGCAGCCCCTCAGGGCGCTGCATCCCGATGTACGTGACCGGGCCCCGCGGCACGTCTCCGCCGTCCCAGACCGTGACGTCGGCGCCGTCCGTCATCCCGAGCAGCCAGCGCACGGTCAGCTGCTGCCGCTCGACGATGCCGCGCAGCAGTGCCTCCACCGTCGGTGCGGTCTCCTCGACGCGGTTGGCCTTCGGGAAGCCTTTCAGGTAGAGGTGCAGCCAGTGGGCCCGCCACCGGCCGTCCTCGCCGCGCCGGAACACCAGCGGCAGAGCCACCCGGCTGGGCCCCCGCAGATCCGACTTCATGCGCACGGTCCGCGGCTCGAAGGGCCGCCCCCGCTGCTCACCTTCACGCAGCATGAACCCGAAGAACGACTCCTCGACGTCCATGAAGCCCTCCCCGGAGAACAGCAGTACCTGCGGCACGATGAAGCTGCCGCGCACGGCGCCGAGTCGCAGCTCGATGAACTCCGAGGCCCCGTCGGGTGCTTCGGTGATGTCCCCGGAATGCCTGCCCTCGACATCCGTCAGCTGGGTGTACGAGAGCCAGGTGACCTGTTCGTACTGTTCGTCCAGGATCACGGCGGACAGGTCGTAGTCGGTGGTGAGGCTGGTCTGCTTCCAGTACACGAAGAACCGCAGCAGCTCACCGTCGACCGGCGACACCGAACCGCGCGGCAGCACGCCGAGCCCGGACGAGACCGCCTTGCCGCTGAGCGGGAGCGCGACATCGAGCACGTCCGGATCGACGAGCACCGGCCCGTCCAGCGACACCCGCCGCGTGATCTCCGCGTCGAGCAGCGCGTTCAGACGCTCCTTGGCGGCGGTCGGCAGCGCGGGGCGGGTGTCCGCGGTGACCCAGGCGCGGCCGGACCCGTTGATGAACACCCGCCGTATACCGCTCTGTTCAAGCCGGTCGCCCCGGTTCGCCAGATGCTGACGCACCGAGAGCAGGACCCGTCCGGCCGCCTGCGGGACGGCCTTCTCGACGGCGGCGAGGACGGCCGCGCGCTCTTCGCCCGCGTCCGCCATGCGTGCCAGCCGGTCCACGGAGCGCAGCAGCACACCGGGTGCGGACTTCAGGAGCTCGACCGCACCCACCACGTCGCCCTTGCCGAGCAGTTCCTCGGTGCGGCTCGCGAACGACCGCACCCGCCGCTCGCCCCGGGCGACCGCGAACACCTCGCCGGCGTTCGGCCACTGCGGGTATTCGTGCGGGTGCAGCCGCTCACCGAGCCGCTTCCACGCCTCCCGGTGCGCGGCCACATCGGCGAGCTTCGCGGGTGCCGCGGCGACGATCCCGTCCAGACCCGCGAGCAGCGCCCGACGCGTGGGCCGCGACAGCTTCGCGAACCTGGTGGGCTCCCGCAGGGACACGTCACCGTCCGACAGCGCGCAGACAAGACGCAGCACGTCGGTGACGGTATCGACGAGCAGGCCCGAACCTGCCCTCAAACGTGCCTTGTTGATTACCGCACGGTTCTCCCGGACCGGAATCTCCACGGGCTGGGCCTCGTCCACGCAGTGCTCGGCGAGGGCACCGAGATCACGGAGATGGTCGTCACCCAGCGGGGTCCGGCTGCCCGCGAGCCTCAGGTACAGCTCCCCGACCTCGTCCTGTGCGTCCCGGCCGAGGTGCAGCACCGTCATCCGGTCACCGGCCACCGCGATCAACTCATCGTGACGGCTGAGCATTTCGGCATAGGTGTGCTGGTAACGGCCGTACGAGGGCAACGTGAGGAGATCCACCGTGCCGGTGCTCAGCTGTTCGAGCACGGCCTCGCGGGACTTGTCGTCGGCAAGCGCCTCGCGGATGCACTGCATCCAGAAGTCCAGGGTGTCCGGCACGTTCGCCGGGAAGTCGACGAAGTACGGGTTGTGCTGCACGTGGTCGCCGACCATCGCACGCACACACGCCAGCGTCCGCACGGCGGCATCGACCACCGCCCCCTCGGGCAGCGCCGCCAGCCGGTCGAGGAGCGGCGCCGACAGTTTGAACCCCACGGACATCAGTGCGGCGTCGAACTGCCGCGCAGCGACGGCGGCTTCGCCGGCAGGCCCGTCGGGAACGGGGAGGCGGTGGGTGTGCCGGACGACCAGATGCTCGAGGGGGTGGATCATGCGGGAATGATGACAGAGGGGAACAGGCGTACGCACTTGAGTTCCGCCCGACTCGGACGGCGACCTGCAGGCGCCCCATACCGGCGGTGCGCGCCACGCGGGCCCTTGTGCGGGACGACGCGAGGAAGCGGGCACGCGCGTGCCCGGCCCCTCCCCGCACCTCGTCGAACGTCAGGAAACGGAAGACCGGATCGCCCTGTGCGCACGGTTTCGGCACTCGGGTCCTGGACGAGTTCACACATGAGCGGCGGTGGACCGAAGCGGGCTCCAACAGCGATCGCGCCTTCGACCTTGCGAGCGACGAGTTCCCGGGGGGACCACGCCGTGGAAAGAGCATGTCGTCAAGACCGACGAGCAACTCGCTGAACGCCTGCGCGACCAAGCCGACGACAACAACAGCTAGCCGGGCAACGCAAAGCAACGATCGGCAGTTCGTCGTCCTTCGGCACCATGGCCGCCGCGCAGCGGCTGACGGAACACAACCTGCGGACGAAGCGGTCCCAGATCGACGCCTGGCTGGCCACCAATCCTGCGGAGGGGAAGACCCAGGCTTTCAACGAGCCCGGCCCCCAACGGAGAGGTCAGTAGCCGATATGTGACCAGCAATCCACGCCCGTTCCGGACTGGTCGGGCCATTCCATCCCGGGGACCGGGTACAAGGGCCATGGGCTCAACGCGCAGGCGATCGACGTGAAGAATGTGAATACGATCCCGAAGTACGATCCCAGACTCGATCCGCCCAATATCATCCTTACGTCCATGCCCGCCCCGTGACCGACTGACCGGAAGCTGGATGACCCCCATCGACAGCGCTGTCTGGGAAGCCACGCTGGAACGGCTCCTCGACGACGTGTACACCTTCGCGATGACCGGGCCCCGAAGGGACAACGACTGGGGGCGGGACATCCTGGCCGTCATGGACCGGTCGGTCACCGACCCGCGAGGATGGCAGACACTGGAGTGGCAGATCGACAAGGAGGGACGCGAGAACGTGCGTCCCTCCTTCCCCTTTCTTCCGCTGACGGCCGAGCAGGTGCACGAGTGGACGCATCCCGTCACGGCCTCCGCCGCCGCCGAGCTGCTCGCCTCTCTGACTCAGGAGTGGTTCTTCGAGGGCTGCCCGGTCCGGACGCGCGCCGACCACGACCATGTGCTGGCTGACGCCCGGATGGTGCTCAGCCGGTTTGGTGCCGACGCAGCTTTCCGTACGTCCTCCGACCTGGCCCGGACCTCCACCGCGCCGGACTTCCTCGCCGGCGATCTCGCCGGCGGGAGGGCCTTCACCGATTACGTGATGGATCTCGGACTGATCGCTGTGAGCGCGGACGAAGTCGGGGTCTTCTGGTCGTTCAATGCGAACTGACAAAACGTACACGGGCCGTTGACCATAACGGCGCTATACGCGACGCAGCCCGGCCCGAAGGCCGCCCTGTCGCCTGTGAGAAAGGCCGGCGCCGCATGCCCGTCGACCAGAAGTCCTGGGAAGCCGCTATACGCCACCTGTACGAGGACGCATACCCGTACGCCGCCACGAGGACTGGGTCCTGGATGTCATCGCGCTGATGGCGCGGGTTCCGGATCCTCGTGGCTGGGCCGGTCTCGACGACGAGGCTCAGAACCCGGAGCGTGAGGCATCTCCCACCTACCCCTTCGTCGCTCATCCGCCGGAGTACATCGCGAGGCGCCTCCAGGAGATCAACCGGGCCAGCGCCGAGAACTTGCTCCTTGCCCTCACGGACGACCGCTGCACCCTGTCCAACCTGAGGCGCTTCGCAGAGGGCGAGGAGGAACTCCGGGCAATGACGAAGACGATCCTCGCGCGTTACGGGGACGACGCCAGCTATCACACCAACATCAACAAGCCTGGCCACGTGCGCGGGACGCTCGACTTCACATCGACGAGCTGGGCGTACAGCCCGCTGAGCGTGAACTCGGAGGACTACGGTCTGATCGTCGTCTCGGACACCGAGGTCGGCATGTTCTGGAACTTCTCCGACTACTGAACCGCTCATCACCCCTACGAGCCCAGGCTCCGACCAGGCGTTTGAGAGGATGCCCTGGTCCTGAACCCTTCCGCTTCCTTTCCTGCCTCCGCCGAACCCGGCATGGAGGTGGGCCCGCCGGAGCCGTTCTCCCACGGCGCCTGGTTCCGGTCACTGGCGGTGACGCTGTCCGGCGTCTGATCCGGCTGGACGGTCGAGGGATGGGCGCGCCACAGCCGCAGGAAGGCGCGAGCATCGAAGGACCGAGCCCTCGCGAGACCCCGCCTGAAGGTCCGGACCGACCGGTGCCCGCAGCCCTCCCTGATGAGGCGACGCCCGGTGTTACGCCGTCGGTTCGAGGCTCACCTGACGCACCATAAGAACGAACGTCAGATGAGCGTCAAGCCCGTCGCGCACCATTCCCGACGAAGGCCGCCGCAGACTTCTTGCCGCCTGCACTCTTGATCGAAACCGCAGGTCAGAGCAGTCTTCCTGGAATGCCGCGCACTTCACGTCGTGTCCAGGGGGAAACATGTCGAGCGCATTGGGCCATGCCTGAGAACCCCGGGGAACTGCAGGTCAGGCACCCTTTCGGCGGGCTCCAGAATCGCTACGCGCTCCACAGGGTGCGTCATCGGGAAGACGTCAACGATAGCCGATGTGAGAGGTACGGCAGGTCAGATAGGTTTCCCCGGCTCTCCAGATGGGCTTTCAGGGCATGGAGCGTCAAATGAGCCTCATGGCCGCCGTGTCGTGGAGCCCCCGTCCGCAGCTGCGCTCGCCCACCAGCGACCGGACAGGGCCACCCGCACGCAACACGGCACGGCAAGCTCGGACAACGCCCCGCATGCCTGGCAGTCGACCGTCACCGGCTCCCGTACTCCTCGACCAGTTCGCCGATCAAAGCGAGGAGCGCGTCAGCCCGGTTCCGGTCCTTTCGGCGCGAAGTCCGCCCGGGTGGACGGCGGGCGCCGCAGACAGGTGGGCGGAGTCCTCGGGGTCGGCGGCCTCACCGGCGACCTGGAACTCGGCGCCGACCAACTCCCGGTCCTTGCAATCGAACCGGAGCTCGTCAGGCGTGTCCCAGAGCCACGGCACACTGCCGAAGGTGTCCAAAAGGACCGCGACGCGTTCCTCCACGTTCGAATACTTCGCTACGCGTACGAGAAAGTCCCGGAAGTCGAAGCGCGGACAGATGAATAGGGGATTGCCCTTCACCGTCGCACTCCCGTCGCCGTGGAGGGCGAGTCTCATCGCTCGTCACCGTACGAACCATCCACCGCTGGCCGGTTCACCTTCACATTGCGTAATCGTCCACGTAAGTGGCGATCAAGGCGAGCAGGGCGTCAGCCCGGTGCCGGTCTTCGTGCTGGGCTCGGAGGGTCTCGTCGGCGGCTCGGAGGCGGGTCAGCGCGGCCGGTTCACCGTCCACCACGTCGTCGACCAACGGCGAGGTGACCAGGTCCAGGCATTCAGTGAGCAGACGACGCGTGGCCGCAGAAGGCGAACCCGAGTCGGGAGCGGTGTGCGCAGCGGTGAGGTACCGCGCGGGGTCGGTAATGCTCCAGCCGACGACGGTACCGTCCTGGACGAGAAGCGCCACGTCGGGTGCGATGCCGACACAGGCATCCAGGGGTCTATCGAGGACATCGAGGTCACGAAAGCAGGCCAGCACGGCATCGCCGGGAGCCCGACACAGCACCGTACACATCTCGTGGCGGAAGTCCCGGACCTCGTCCGCACGGAGCCCGCCCGGGCGAACCTCGGGCATGACGGGAACGTGAGGCACGGTCTCGGCGTTCGCGGACACATACGGCATCCGGAATTCGGTCACGGCCAGTTCCCGGCTGTCCGGATCGAACCGGAGGACGTCGGGGGCGTCCCACAGCCAGTCCTGACTACCGAAGGTGTGCGAGAGAAACCGCTCACGCTCCTTCACGTCCACGTACTGAGCCACATCCAGGGAGTCGCCCGTGAAGCGAGGGGTGATGTGCAGCGGATCGTCCGTCACCGTCGCACACCAGCCCCCGTCGAACGACAATTTCATGGCCATTCCTGCCTCATGTGATTTGCTGTGCTGGGGCCAAGTAGCTGCCATCGGTTGGAATCCTGCCCTCCACGATGTCCTCATGGGTAACCGGCCCGCCGGGATCCATCGGTTTGCCACCGAGCGCCTGCGCGCCGGAGTCGCCCTTGATACCCGACTCTCCGTACGCCGTGATTGCCGGGACTGTAAAACGTTCGGTGTAACTCCTGATCATGGAAGATGCATCGATGACCAGCAGCAACGTGACAGAGGCCGAGTCCGTAGAGCCGTCCGAGGCGGTGCCGGCGAAGTCTGTGGACGACCGGCTGATTGACGAGCTGGTGGGCCGGGCTCAGGCCGAGGGCATGCAGCTGACCGGCGAGAGGTCGGCTGCTCCAGCAGCTGACGAAGCGGCTCCTGCAGTCCGCACTCGAGGGCGAGATCGCCGACCACCTCGGCTATGACAAGCACGATCCGGCGGGGAAGAACGGCGGCAACTCACGTAACGGCACCCGGTCCAAGACCCTGCTGACCGATGTCGGCCCGGTGGAGATAACCGTGCCCCTGGACCGGGAGGGCAGTTTTGAACCGAAGATCGTCAAGAAGCGGCAAAAGCGTCTGTCCGGCGTGGACGAGATGGTCGTCTCCCTTGAGGCGTAGGGTCTGACGACCGGCGGGGTCCAGGCCCACCTGGCCGAGGTCTATGGCGCCGTCGTATCCGGTCAGACGATCTCCACGATCACGGACAAGGTCATCGAGGGCATGGCCGAATGGCAGAACCGGCCCCTGGACGCGGTCTATCCGGTGGTGCTCATCGACGCGATCCTGGTGAAGATCCGCGACGGTGCGGTCGTCAACCGGCCCATCTATGTGGCACTGGCGGTCACGGCCGAGGGCCGGCGGGACGTCCTCGGGCTGGTGGGCCGGTGACGGCAGCGAGGGCGCCAAGCACTGGATGCATATCCTCACCGCGATCAAGAACCGCGGCGTGAACGACGTCCTCATGCTCGCCTGCGACGAGCTCAAGGGCCTTCCCGACGCCGTCGAGACCGTCTGGCCCCGCACCATTGTGCAGACCTGCGTGGTCCACCTGCTGCGGAACTCCTTTCGCTATGCAGCCGCCGAAGACTTCGTCTACGACTCGGTCGGCGCCCTCACCAACACCTGCGGCTTCGCCTATACACCTACGAGGGAATCGCTGCACGAGTCGCAGGGCCACCCGCACTTCGTGGAGTTGCCGCAGCACGGGGCCTGGTCCGCGGCTACCACCCGGTTCCGGCCTGACCTGAGCAGGAGTGAGGCCCGGGCGCGCGCGTGCCCGAGCCTCACCTCGTCGAACGTCAGGAAACGGGGAACCGGGCCGAAAGACGCTTGGACATGACCTGTACATCGAGGTGGTCCTGCCCACCCAGCCGGAGAGGTCCATGAGGGTAATACTCCCGATTCGAGCGTCATACGGCGTCAAGAATCTCCGAACACGCTCCCGAGAGCGTCGCAGCTGCGAGCGACTTCCTGATGAATTCGCAGGTCAGGCACCCTTCAAGGAGCGATCTGTTCGCTCGACCCGCTGCACGGAAGAAACAGGTCGAGCGAACCACCCGAAGCATAAAACCGCAGGTCAGGCGCCCTTGTCCGCAGGCTCCAGAATCGCCACGCATTCCACATGATGCGTCATCGGGAACAGGTCGAACGCCCGCAGCGTCCGCACCTTGTACCCGCCCTCCCGGAAGTACGCGATGTCACGCGCCAGCGCCGCCGGGTCGCACGCCACGTACGCGATGCGGCGGGCGCCGAGGGCGACCAGTTGCTTGACCGTGGCCTTGCCGGCGCCGGCGCGCGGCGGGTCCAGGACGATCAGGTCGCACTCCGTGATGCCCGTGCGCGGCAGGACCTGGTCGACCTTGCCGTGCTCGATGCGGACCCGGTCCAGGTCCTTGAGGTTGTGGCGGGCGTCCTCGACCGCGCGCTTGCCGGACTCGATGCCGAGCACCGCGCCCTTCTCGCCGATCCGCTGCCCGATGGCGCCGGCGAACAGGCCGACGCCGCAGTAGAGGTCCAGGGCCGTGTCGTTCTTGCGGGGCAGCAGGCCCTGCATGACCGCGCGCACCAGGGTGTCGGCCGCCTGCGGGTGCACCTGCCAGAATCCGCCGGAGCCGACGCGGTACGTACGGTCGTCGGCCCGCTCGCGCACGAAGGCGCGGCCGTGGACGCGGTGGACGCCGCCGTCCTTCTCGTCCACCCGCATCACGGACACGGGCTTGTCCAGCTCGACCAGCGGGAGCCGGCCGCCCTCGCGCGGGGTCAGGATGACCTGGCGGTCGTGGGAGCCGGTGGCGGAGATGGCCTCGACCGTCGCCATCTGCGGCCAGTCCTGCTTCTCGATGCCGAGCTCGGAGACGCCGGGGGCGGCGATCATGCAGTGGTCGACCGGCTGGACCTCGTGCGAGCGGTGCTTGCGGAGTCCGACGAGGCCGTCGGCGTCGACGGCGTACTGCACCCGCGTGCGCCAGGCCGGGACCTGGCCCGGCGGGAGCTTGTCGCCCTCGGCCGGCATGACCGTGCCGTCCCAGCCGGCCTCCTCGGGTGTGAGGCCCGCGAGGCGCTGGAGCTGCTCGGCGATGACCTCGCCCTTGAGACGGCGCTGTGCGCCGGGCTTGGCGTGCTGCCAGTCGCAGCCGCCGCACTTGCCGGGGCCGGCGTAGGGGCAGGGGGCCTCGACCCGGTCCTTGGACGCCTCGACGACCGTGACCGCGTCGGCGCGCAGGAAGCGGGAGTCGCTGTCGCCCTCGGTGATCCGGGCGATGACCTTCTCGCCGGGCAGGGTGTGGCGCACGAAGAGGACCTGGCCCTCGTCGGTGCGGGCGATGCAGTGACCGCCGTGGGCGACGGGGCCGACCTCGACCTCGTACTCCCGGCCGATCAGGGACTCTCCGGCCTGCTGCTCCCCGGGCTGCGAGGACGTGGATTCGTTCTGCATGAGGGGGTGGCTCCAGAGATCGGGAAGAGTGGTACGAGGTGAAGGTCCGGGGTCCGGATGCGGGAAACGGCGACGGCCGGACAACAGCCCACCAGTCTACGTGGGCCGGAGCCGGCCGTTCACCACACACGGTCCGCCCGGAGCCGGCCGTTCACCGCACACCGCCTCCCCCTGGGAGCCGGGCGCTCAGGACACACCGTCCCCCGGACATCCCCGGACATCCCCCGGGTGCTCCCCCGGACACCGGCCAGCTCGGAACGCGCGGTCCGGCACGGCACCGCCCCGCCGCCCGGCTCACCCCTTGCTGCTGTGCTCCTTGTGCCGCCGTTCCACCGGTCCGCGCCGGACCGAGCCGGGTGCCGTCCAGTCCGCGCGCTTCCTGGCACGCAGCTTCGCGGCCTCGGAGGACTCCAGCTGGTACGGCACCGAGGTCACCATCACGCCCGGTGTGAACAGCAGCCGGCCCTTCAGCCGCAGCGCGCTCTGGTTGTGGAGCAGGTGCTCGTACCAGTGGCCGACCACGTATTCGGGGATGTAGACGCTGATCACGTCGCGCGGCCGGTCCTTGCGCAGGCTCTTGACGTAGTCGATGACCGGCCGGGTCACCTCGCGGTACGGCGAGTCGAGGATCTTGAGCGGGATGTCGATGCCCCGGCGTTCCCAGTCCGCCTTCAGCGCCTTCGTCTCGTCGTGGTCGACGCTGATGGACAGCGCCTCCAACTGGTCGGAGCGCACCAGCTTGGCGTAGGCCAGGGCGCGCAGCGTGGGCCGGTGGAGCTTGGAGACCAGGACGATGGAGTGGACCCGCGAGGGCCTGATGGTGTCGTCGGAGGGAGCCTCGTCGGCGGAGATCTCCTCGGCGACGCGGTCGTAGTGCTTGCGGATCGCCGTCATCGTGCCGAAGAAGATGACCATGCCGAGCAGCGCGACCCACGCTCCGTGGGTGAACTTGGTGGCCAGCACGACGACTAGGACCAGGCCGGTGAAGAACGCGCCGAAGGTGTTGATCGCCCGGGAGCGGATCATGTGGCGGCGCGTCGCCGCGTCCGTCTCGGTGCGCAGGTGGCGGTTCCAGTGCCGGACCATGCCGGTCTGGCTGAGGGTGAAGGAGACGAAGACGCCGACGATGTAGAGCTGGATGAGCCGGGTCGAGTCCGCCCCGTAGATCCAGACCAGCAGGATCGCGGCTCCGGCCAGCAGCACGATGCCGTTGGAGAAGGCCAGGCGGTCGCCGCGGGTGTGGAGCTGGCGCGGCAGGTAGCGGTCCTGGGCGAGGATCGAGCCGAGCAGCGGGAAGCCGTTGTAGGCGGTGTTGGCTGCGAGGAAGAGCACGAGGGCGGTGGCCGCCGCGAGGAAGACGAAGAAGAAGGTGCCCTCGCCGAAGACCGCCGCCGCGACCTGGGAGATGACGGGGTCCTGGGTGAAGCCCGCGCCGACCGGTGAGCCGTTGTGGATCAGGTCCTTCGCCGGGTTCTCGGCGAGCTTCACATCGGTGGCCATGGCGAGGCCGATGATGCCGCAGAACATGGTGACGGCCAGGAGGCCCATCGCCGCGAGGGTCGTCGCGGCGTTCTTGCTCTTGGGCTTGCGGAAGGCCGGGACGCCGTTGCTGATCGCCTCGACGCCGGTGAGGGCCGCGCAGCCCGAGGAGAAGGCGCGCAGCAGCAGGAAGACGAGTGCGAAGCCGGCGAGCCCCTGGTGCTCGGGCTTGATCGTGTAGTCCGAGGTGGGCGCGTGCATGGTGTCGCCGAGGGCCAGCCCCCGGAACGCACCCCAGATGATCATGATGAAGACGCCCGCCACGAACAGGTACGTCGGGATGGCGAAGAGCTTGCCGGACTCCCTGACCCCGCGCAGGTTCATCAGGGTGAGCAGGACGATGGCCCCGATGGCGCAGAACGTCTTGTGCTCGATCACGAAGGGGATCGCGGAACCGAGGTTCTCGACGCCCGAGGAGATCGACACGGCGACCGTGAGGACGTAGTCGACGAGCAGCGCGCTCGCGACGGTCAGTCCGGCCTTGGGCCCGAGGTTGGTGTTGGCGACCTCGTAGTCGCCGCCGCCGCTCGGGTAGGCGCGGACGTTCTGCCGGTACGAGGCGACGACCGTGAACATCAGGACCACGACGGCGACCGCGATCCACGGGCTGAAGTGGTACGCCGACACGCCCGCGATGGACAGCACCAGGAGGACTTCTCCGGGTGCGTACGCGACGGAGGACAGCGGGTCGGACGCGAAGACGGGGAGCGCGATGCGCTTGGGGAGGAGGGTCTCCCCCAGCTTGTCGCTGCGCAGCGCCCGGCCGATCAGGATCCGTTTGGGCACGTCGGTCAGTTTGGACACGCTGAGGATCGTAAGCGCTGGCGAGACACGCCGCCGAAGCACCACCCCCTCGATGCCCCGAAAACCTTCATGATTAGCCGCCCTCACCGGAAAAGTCCATGGAATCCTTAACGGAATCCTTGCGCCGGAGACCGGTGGTGCGCCCCCGTCACGGCCTCCCTTCGCCGATCGGACTCCGGGATACGCACACTCGGATGAGGCGGTGGGGACCGCGCCGCATAAGCTCGTGCACGGGCGACGCCGAAGGTGGTTGCCCCGTTGTTTGCCCCCGCAAGCTGAGAGAGAAGTGTGAGCAGGGTGTTTTCGCAGGTCATCCGGATGACCAGGACGGCGAGGTAGGCGCAAGGTGCACATCGTCATCATGGGCTGCGGGCGTGTCGGAGCCGCTCTCGCGCAGACCCTGGAGCAGCAGGGGCACACGGTCGCGGTGATCGACCAGGACCCCACGGCGTTCCGCCGTCTCGGTGCGGGGTTCGGCGGCCGGCGGGTCAGCGGCGTCGGCTTCGACCAGGACACCCTTCGCGAGGCGGGTATCGAGGAGGCCGGGGCGTTCGCCGCGGTCAGCAGCGGCGACAACTCCAACATCATCGCGGCCCGTGTGGCGCGCGAGATGTTCGGCATCGAGAACGTCGCCGCGCGCATCTACGACCCGAAGCGCGCCGAGGTCTACCAGCGGCTGGGCATCCCCACGGTCGCGACGGTCCGCTGGACGGCCGACCAGATGCTGCGGCGGCTTCTGCCGTCGGGAGCGGAGCCGCTGTGGCGCGACCCGAGCGGTGGTGTGCAGCTCGCGGAGGTGCACACGACGCAGTCGTGGATCGGTCACAAGATCAGCACGCTGCAGGAGGAGACGGGCGTCCGCGTCGCGTTCCTCACCCGGCTGGGCGAGGCCATACTGCCGTCGTCGCAGACCGTTCTGCAGGAGGGCGACCTCGTCCACGTGATGATGCGTACGGACGAGATCGCGAAGGTCGAGGAGGCCTTCGCCGAGGGTCCCGAGGAGGGCGGTCACTGATGCGCGTGTCGATTGCCGGGGCCGGCGCGGTGGGACGTTCCATCGCGGCGGAGCTCCTGGAGAACGGCCACGAGGTACTGCTGATCGACAAGGCGCCCACCGCCATCTCGGTCGAGCGGGTCCCGATGGCCGAGTGGCTGCTCGCGGACGCCTGTGAGATCACGTCCCTCGACGAGGCGGCGCTCCAGCGGTGCAACGTCGTGATCGCGGCGACGGGCGACGACAAGGTCAACCTGGTCGTGTCCCTGCTCGCGAAGACCGAGTACGGCGTCCCGAGGGTCGTCGCCCGGGTGAACAACCCGAAGAACGAGTGGCTGTTCAACGAGTCCTGGGGCGTCGACGTCGCGGTCTCCACGCCGCGTCTGATGTCGGCGCTGGTCGAGGAGGCGGTGAGCGTCGGTGATCTGGTGCGGCTGCTGCGCTTCAGCCACGGCGACGCCAACCTGGTCGAGCTGACCCTGCCCCCGGAGTCGGCCCTGGCCGGCACCAGGGTCGGGGACGTCGACTGGCCCCAGGACACCTCGCTTGTCACGATCATCCGGGGTACCCGCGTGCTGACGCCGAGCCCCGAGGAGACCCTGGAGGCCGGCGACGAGCTCCTGTTCGTGGCGGCGCAGGCGCGCGAGGAGCAGCTGGAGGACCTGCTGTCGGTCCGCCGCGATCCCGACGAGGACTGAGGCACGAGGACAGCGGCGGCACATGCGTGGGGCCCCGGACCGTGACGCGGTCCGGGGCCCCACGCATGTGAGCGGGCGCGCCCGTCAGTACTCGGAGTTGCGGGCCTCCGAGGCCTGGGAGGTCTGTGCGGCGGCGGCCTTGCGGTCCTTCTCGGCCTGCTCCTCCGCCTCCATCTCGGCGAACACGTCGATGGGCGGCGGCGCCTTGGCGAGGAACACCCACGTCAGATAGACGGCGAGCAGGAACGGCGGGATCTTCAGCGCGACGAGCACCCAGCCGAGCTCGGTGGTGTCGGCCCACCAGTAGAGCGGGAAGAGGATCGCGCACTTGGCGAGGAGGATGAGCCCCCAGGCGTAACTGGCCTTGGTGTACGCCTTCTTGCGGCCCGGGTTCCGGGTGCGCCAGGAGAGGTTCTCCTTGAAGACCGGGCCCAGGATCAGTCCGATCAGCGGCACCCCCGCGACGGACGTGACGAGGTAGGCGAGGGCCAGCCCGAGCGTGTAGATCATGCCGGGGAGGTAGAAGTCCTTGGCGTTGCCCGTCATCATCGCGAACACGACACCGAAGGCGACACCGAAGACGCCGCTGAAGGCGTGCTTGACGGTGTCCCGACGGACCAGGCGTACGACGACGAGGACCAGGGAGACCGCCAGTGCGGCGATCGCGGACGCCTTGAGGTCCTTGTTGATGGTGAAGATCGTGACGAAGAGCAGCCCGGGCAGGACTGTCTCCACCATGCCGCGGACGCCGCCGAACGCCTCGAAGAGCGCGGCTTCCGTGACCGCCTTCGCGTCGGCGTCCTGCTGGTCGGTGCGGTGGGGCTGGTCCGTGTCGGACGTCGGCTTGTCGAGAGACGTCACCGGCTACTCCTTGCCGAGCGGTCGGAGTTCGTATTTGGGGTTGAACAGCACCCGGCGTCCGTGGCTCATGGCCACGCGACCCGACGCGATGAGCCTGCGGCCCGGCTCGATGCCGACGATGGAACGCCGGCCGAGCCAGACCACGTCGAGCGGTGCGGTCCCGTCGAAGAGCTCCGCCTCCAGGGCGGGCACTCCGGCCCGCGGACGCAGGGTGACCGTCCGCAAGGTACCAGTCACCTTGACGATCTGGCGGTCCGAGCAGTCGGAGATGCGCGTGCAGCCCGAGGCGTGCGAGTCCTCCCGGAGTTCCTCGCACTCGAGGTCCTCCTGGGAGCTGGACAGCCGGTCGAGCATGCGTCGGAAGCGGCCGGACGGCTTTTCCGTCCTGCCGTGCTTCTCGAATCGGGGAACAGCGCTCATACCCCGAAGGGTACCGGTCTGCCGTGGTGGCGGCCGGGCCGCGGTGGCCTCACCCGTACGAGTGAACGCGTGCGCGACGGAGAACGACACCCGTGAGTGGCATCGCCCGCTCTCCCCGGGGGCAGGCCGGCCGTGCGGAGCCTCGCCTACCCGTACGTCCGGGAACCGCTACTCCGGTACGGACCGGCCGCGCTCGAAGCGGTAGCCCATGCCCGGTTCCGTCACGAAATGTCTGGGGTGCGAGGGGTCCGCCTCCAGCTTGCGGCGCAGCTGCGCCATGTAGACGCGGAGGTAGTTGGTCTCGGTGCCGTACGACGGCCCCCAGACCTCCTGGAGCAGCTGCTTCTGGCTGACGAGGCGCCCCGCGTTGCGCACGAGGACCTCCAGCAGGTGCCATTCCGTGGGGGTGAGCCGCACGTCCCGGCCCTCGCGGTGGACCTTCTTCGCCGCCAGGTCGACGGTGAATCCCTCGGTCTCGACGACCACCAGGTCGTCGCCGCCCTCCGGACCGACCGGTTCCGCCCTGCGTACGGCGGCGCGCAGCCGGGCCAGGAGCTCGTCCATGCCGAACGGCTTGGTGACGTAGTCGTCGGCCCCCGCGTCCAGGGCCTCGACCTTCTCGTCGGAGGTGTGGCGGGCGGAGAGCACGAGGATCGGGACCCTGGTCCAGCCGCGGAGTCCCCTGATGACCTCTACGCCGTCCATGTCCGGCAGCCCGAGGTCGAGCACGACCACGTCGGGGTGACGGGCCGCGGCGAGCTGCAGGGCGGTGGCTCCGTCCGGCGCCGCGTCGACCTCGTACTTGCGTGCCTTGAGGTTGATCACGAGGGCGCGCACGATCTGCGGCTCGTCGTCGACCACGAGCACCCTTGTCATCGCTGACCTGCCTTTCCGGAGTACGTGTACGGGGTGGGGGCGGCGCGCCCCGTGGAGTTCGGGGTGCCGGGGCTCATGAGACCACCCGCGCGGGCGGCGCGGGGCCGGCGCCCACCTGGCCCGGTGCGGCGGTGAGGGTGAGGACCATGGTGAGCCCTCCGCCGGGGGTGTCCTCGGCGTCCAGCGTGCCGCCCATGGACTCCACGAAGCCGCGGGCGACCGCGAGACCGAGACCCACCCCGGCGCCGCGGGGAGCGTCACCGTACCGCTGGAAGGGTTCGAAGATGCGTTCCTTGGCCTCGTCCGGAACTCCGCGGCCGCGGTCGGCGACCCGCAGCTCGACGCGCTCGCCGTGGGAACTGGCGGCGACGGCGACGCGTTCGCGGCCGGTGCTGTACTTCACGGCGTTCTCGACGATGTTGGCGACGGCCCGCTCCAGCAGTCCCGGATCGACGGCGACCATGGGCAGCGTCTCCGGGATGTCCAGGTCGACGCTCCCCTCGGGTACGCCGCCGAGCGCCATGGGGACCACCTCGTCGAGGTCGATCTCGCGGATGAGCGGGGTGACGGTGCCGGTCTGGAGACGGGACATGTCGAGCAGGTTGCCGACCAGGTGGTCCAGGCGGTCCGCGCCGTCCTCGATGGCCGCCAGGAACTCCGCCTCGTCGGCGTCGGACCAGGCCACGTCGTCGGAGCGCAGGGAGCTCACGGCGGCCTTGATGGCCGCCAGGGGGGTGCGCAGGTCGTGGCTGACGGCGGCGAGCAGGGCGGTCCTGATGCGGTTGCCCTCGGCCAGCCTCCTGGCGGCCTCCGCCTCGCCGACCAGCCGCTGCCGGTCCAGGACGACGGCGGCCTGCGCCGCGAAGGCGCCGAGGACGCGGCGGTCCTCCGCCGGCAGCACGCGGCCGGAGAGGGCGAGGGCCATGTCGTCGCCGACGGGCATGTCGACGTCGGCGTCGTCGGGCCGGGTGACGGGCGCGGGGCCGACGGATCCGGCGGTGGTCCAGGGGTCGACGTCGCTGCTGCGTTCCAGGAGGGCGACGGATTCCATGGCGAAGGTCTCGCGGACGCGTTCGAGCAGGGCGTCGAGGGCGGTCTCGCCCCGCAGGACGCTCCCGGCCAGGGCGGACAGGATCTCCGACTCGGCGCGCAGTCTGGCGGCCTGGTGGGTGCGGCGTGCGGCCAGGTCCACGACGGAGGCCACCGCGACCGCCACCGCGAAGAAGATCACGATGGCGACGAAGTTCTCGGGGTCCTGGACGGTCAGGGTGTGCGTGGGCGGCGTGAACCAGTAGTTCAGCAGCAGGGAGCCGGCGGCGGCCGAGGCGAGCGCCGGGGCCAGTCCGCCGAGCAGTGCGGCGGCGACCGTCAGGAACAGGAAGAGCAGGACGTCGTTGGCGAGCCCCGGTCCGTTCTCCAGTCCGTGCAGCAGCAGGGTCAGGAGGGCCGGTCCACCGACGCCCGCGATCCAGCCCGAGACGATCCGGGCGCGGCTGAGGCGGGCGCCGCGTGCGATGGGCAGTCCGCGGCCCTTGGCGACCTCCTCGTGCGTGACGATGTGGACGTCCAGGTCGGGGCCGGACTCGCGGGCGACGGTCGCGCCCACTCCGGGGCCGTAGACGTACTGCCAGGTCTTGCGTCGGCTGGAGCCGAGGACGATCTGGGTGGCGTTGACGCCCCGGGCGAAGGCGAGGAGCGCCGTGGGTATGTCGTCGCCGATGACGTGGTGGAAGGTGCCGCCCAGGTCCTCCACGAGGGTGCGCTGGACGGCCAGCTCCTTGGGCGAGGCGGAGGTGAGTCCGTCGCTGCGCGCGATGTAGACCGCCAGGATCTCGCTGCCCGAGCCCTTGGCGGCCATGCGGGAGGCGCGGCGGATGAGCGTGCGCCCCTCGGGGCCGCCGGTGAGTCCGACGACGATGCGTTCGCGGGCCTGCCAGGGGGCGCTGATGTCGTGCTCGCCGCGGTACTGCTGGAGGTATTCGTCGACCCGGTCGGCGACCCACAGGAGCGCCAGTTCGCGCAGGGCGGTGAGGTTGCCGGGCCGGAAGTAGTTGGACAGGGCCGCGTCGACCTTGTCGGACTGGTAGATGTTGCCGTGGGCCATCCTCCGGCGCAGCGCCTGGGGCGACATGTCGACGAGTTCGATCTGGTCGGCCCTGCGGGCGACCTCGTCTGGGATGGTCTCCTGCTGGCGCACACCGGTTATCGACTCGACGACGTCGCCGAGGGACTCCAGGTGCTGGATGTTGACGGTGGAGACGACGTCGATGCCGGCCTTGAGCAGTTCCTCGACGTCCTGCCAGCGCTTGGCGTTGCGGGAGCCGGGCACGTTGGTGTGGGCGAGTTCGTCCACGAGCGCGACGGCCGGGGCCCGCTCCAGGACGGCGTCCACGTCCATCTCGGAGAAGACGGCCGAGCGGTGCTCGATGTCACGGCGCCGGATCTGCTCCAGTCCGTGGAGCAGCACCTCGGTGCGCGGCCGGTCGTGGTGCTCCACGAACGCCACGACGCAGTCCGTTCCCCGCTCCACCCTCCGGTGGGCCTCGGACAGCATCGCGTAGGTCTTGCCCACACCGGGTGCCGCACCCAGGTAGATCCGAAGCTTGCCGCGTGCCATGGCCCCATTGTCTTCTCTGCAGCGGCTTCCGCCGATGCGGGAGCCGCTGTCGAAGCTACCCCGAGAAATCCCGGCATACGGGGCGGGACCCCGTGGGCGGGGTCCGTATTGACGGGATTCTGATGCGGGGCCCGTGACCTGCGGCGGACGGCGCGGTCTCGCCCGGGGTCACGCGTGCTCGACGATGTGCCCGTCGCTGAGCTCCAGGACCCGGTCGGCGAATCCGAGCAGCTGGGGGTCGTGGGTGGCCACGAGCACGGTGACGCCCTCGCTGCGGACCACGGCCCTCAGGAGCTGCATGACGGCGAGGCCGGTCTCCGCGTCGAGCTGCCCGGTGGGTTCGTCCGCGATCAGCAGCGCGGGCCGGTTGGCGAGGGCGCGCGCGATGGCGACGCGCTGCTGCTGGCCGCCGGAGAGCTCCCCGGGGCGCTGCTGGGCGTGGTCGCCGAGGCCCACCAGCGAGAGCAGCAGGGCGACGCGTTCCTCGCGTTCGGCGGGGTCCGTCTTCCGCAGCCGCATGGGTACGCCGACGTTCTCGGCGGCGGTCAGGATGGGGATCAGGCCGAAGGACTGGAAGATGAAGCCGATCCGGTCCCTGCGCAGTTCCAGCAGTCCGTCCTCGCCGAGCTCCGAGAGGTCGGTGCCGGCGACGGTGATCCGGCCTGCGTCGGGGGTGTCGAGACCGCCGACGAGGTTGAGCAGGGTGGTCTTGCCGGAGCCGGAGCGGCCCTTGAGGGCGACGAGCTCACCGCGGGGTATCTCGAACGAGACCCCTCGCAGGGCGTGCACGGCGGCGGCGCCGGTCCCGTACGAGCGGTGCAGGTCCTCGATCCGCACCATCGGGCCGTCCGTGGCGCTGTCGGCCAGGGTCGTTCCGCCCTGTGCGCCGGTGCTCCGTGTCATCGCTCTCCCCGTGCGTGTGCCGCCGTGTGTGCCGCTCTCCGGCAGCGCCAGTATGTCCGTGCGGGCCCCGGAGAGGCAACGAAGAGGCCGGTGGGCCGCACCCGGTCCCGGGTGCGGCCCACCGGCCTCGACGTGCCGTGCGGCGTGGTCAGCGCACCTCGGTGATCTCGGGTCCGCGCTGGAGGTTGCCCATCCCGCCGGAGAACTTGGAGCTCTCCTGCTCCTCCTGCTGCACACCCTCGGGCACCATCTGGGCGTCGTTGGGGAGCTTGAGGACGATCGGGTCGCGGGGGGCCATCGGGCCGTCGCCGCGGACGACGACGGTGTCGCGGAAGATCGTCTCCAGCAGTCCCGCGGCCTCCGGCTGCACGGCGCCCTGGCCGGAGATCACGCCGCGCAGGAACCAGCGCGGTCCGTCGATCCCGACGAAGCGCACCAGCTGCACGCCGTTCTTCCCGTCCGGGAGCTGCACGGGCACCTGGGCACGCAGTTCCCAGCCCAGCGGGCCCTCGACCTCGTCGATGATCCCGCCCTGCTGGGTGATGCCGGACGCGATCTCGTCGCGCACCTCGCCCCAGATGCCCTCCTTTTTCGGAGCGGCGAAGGCCTGCAGCTGGATCGCGCTGTCGCGCAGCACGACGGTGGCCGCGACGATGGCGTCACCGGCGACCTCCACGCGCAGCTCCATGCCCTCGACGCCGGGCACGAAGACGCCGCCCAGGTCGACCCGGCCCTCGCCGGGCTGGGAGACCTCGGAGATGTCCCACGGCCCGTCCGGCCGGGGTGCGGGCGGAAGGTTCGTGCGGCGCGCGCCGCTCGCGGAGCCGTCGAGCTCGTCGGCGACCTGCTCGGCCTCGCGCGCTTCGTCCGCCGTGTCCTCGGCGGAACCACTGTTCTTGCGACGTCCGAACACGTCAACGTCCTTCCCGGTCGGATACGACCGAAGCGTAGCTGTTCCCACCCTGGGTGTTACCGCCCGTGACGCCGTCCACCGCGGCGTGACCGCCGGTGGATCCGAAGCCCCCCTCGGCCCGCGCCGAGCCGGGGAGCTCCGTCACCTCGTGGAAGCGCACCTTCTCGACCTGCTGGACGACCAGTTGGGCAATCCGGTCGAACCGTTCGAACCTCACGGTCTCGCGCGGATCGAGATTGACCACGATGACCTTGATCTCCCCACGGTACCCGGCATCGACCGTCCCCGGGGCGTTCACGAGGGCCAGTCCGCAGCGGGCCGCGAGGCCGGAGCGGGGGTGCACGAAGGCGGCGTAGCCGTCGGGCAGCGCGATCGACACCCCGGTGGGGAGCACGGTCCGCTCGCCCGGGGCCAGCTCGGCGGCCTCGGTGGTCACCAGATCGGCTCCGGCGTCGCCCGGGTGTCCGTACGCGGGAATCGGGACGTCGGGGTCGACCCGGCGGATCAGTACGTCGACGGGGGTACGCATCAGGGGTTCACCTCGAAGGCACGCGCGCGCCTGATCTGGTCCGGGTCGGCCATCGCCGCCCGGATCTCCTCGGGCCGTCCGTTCTCGGTGAAGTGCTCGACCTTGACCTCGACGAAGAGCGCCTCGGCGCGGACGGCGACGGGCCCCTCGGGGCCGCCGATCCGCGCGGTCGCACGGCAGTAGTTCTTGCGGCTGTGCACGGCGGTCACCTCGGCCTCGAGGAAGAGCTCCGTGCCCACCGGCACCGGCAGGAGGTAGTCGGTCTCCAGCCGTCCGGTCACCGCGATCACCCGGAGCAGCCAGCTCAGCGCGCCGAGGGTCTCGTCCATCGCCGTGGCCAGCACTCCGCCGTGCGCGAGTCCCGGGGCGCCCTGGTGGGCCGGCCTCACGGTGAACTCGGCGGTGACGCTCACGCCCTCCCCGGCCCGCGCCTGGAGGTGCAGACCGTGCGGCTGCCCGGTTCCGCAGCCGAAACAGTGTTCGTAGTGCGAGCCGAGGAGCTCACCGGGCGCGGGGGCGTCGGGATGACGGACCGGCTTCACCGCCGCGGCCGGGGGTGTCAGACGTGCAGATGTTCCACTCACAGGCGCAGACCTTACCCGCGCGGCCGACCGGGGGTCGCGCCGTGCCAAGCTAGGTTTCATGCAGCCTTCCGCACCCCCCTTCGACGAACGTCTCACCGCGCCCCGTTCGTGGTGGCTCATCGCCTTCGGGATCGGCGTCGCCTGTGCCCTGATGCTCCTGCCCCTGGGCGCCCTGCCGATGCTCGGCGGCCTGGTGGGAGGGACGGCGGCGGCGTGCGCCGGCGTGAGTTCGTACGGCTCGGCACGCATCCGGGTCGTGGCGGGCGCACTCGTCGCGGGCGACGCCCGGATCCCGCTCGGGGCACTCGGTGACGCCGAGGTCCTGGACGGCGAGGAGGCGCGCGCCTGGCGCTCGTACAAGGCGGACACGCGCGCGTTCATGCTGCTGCGCAGCTACATCCCCACGGCGGTCCGGGTGAAGGTCACGGACCCGGCCGACCCGACTCCGTACGTCTACCTGTCGACCCGGGAGCCGCAGGCCCTGGTGGCGGCCCTCGCGCCGGTGCCCGCCTGACACCGGCCGGTCAGCGTCCGGGGCCGTCCAGACCCTCGGGCAGCTCCTCTGCGGGCCGCGCGGGCTGTTCCAGCGGCGGGAGCTCGGGGAGGCGGTCCCAGGGCACCTGGTGGCGCCTCAGGTCGTCCCTGACGCGGTCGGCGAGCTTCCTGGTGTCCCTCCGGTTCATCATCGCGCCGACGACGGCTCCGATCATGAACGGGATGAGGTTGGGCAGGTCGCGCACCGTGCGCTTCATGATCTGCTGGCGCAGTTCGCGCTTCATCTGGCCGCCGAGGGCGGCGTTGAGTGTGGTGGGGCGCGAGACGTCGATGCCGCGCTCCTCGGTCCAGGCCGTGAGGTAGGCGGTGCTGCGCTGCCCGAGGTTGCCCGGGGGGCGCCTGCCGTAGACCTCGTGGAGTTCGGCGACGAGCTTCATCTCGACGGCGGCGACGCCGGTGATCTCCGCGGCCAGTTCGGCCAGCATGGCGGGCGGGACGGGCATCATCGCCGCCGCCCCGATACCCGCGCCGACGGTCGCGGTGGCGTTGCACGCACCCGCGACGAGCTTGTCGGCGAGCTCTTCGGGACCGAGTCCCGGGAAGTGTCTGCGCAGGGTGGCGAGGTCCCGCACGGGGATGCGGGGGGCCGTGTCGATGATCCGGTCGGCGACCATGCCGACCGCGGCCCGGGCGCTCGCCCGGCTCCTCAGAACGCCCCGTTTCACTGATCTCAGGCGGCCGGACTCCTCCGGCGACGGCTCGTGTCCGTCCTGCCCGGGTCCGTGGTCCGGACCCGCCTGCCGCGCTGCTTCGAGCGAGGCCGGACGGCCCCGCTCGCCCTCGGGTGTGCCAGGGGAGGGCGGCAGGGCGGCCTGGTGCTCGGCGGCGGGGCTGACGCCCTCCGCCGGGCCTGTGCCGCCCTGTTGCGCCTCCGACGACTTCGTGCGCCGCAAGCGCCGCTTCCGGAACGGTGTGTCGCCTGCCACGGCCGGAACCCTCAGTCGCAGTCGCGGCAGATGGGCTGACCGTTCTTCTCGCGCGCCAGCTGGCTCCTGTGGTGCACGAGGAAGCAGCTCATGCAGGTGAACTCATCGGCCTGCTTGGGCAGAACCCGCACGGCCAGCTCTTCGTTGGACAGGTCTGCGCCGGGCAGCTCCAGTCCCTCTGCCGCGTCGAACTCGTCCACGTCGACGGCGGATGCCGTCTTGTCGCTCCGACGAGCCTTGAGCTCCTCGAGGCTGTCCTGATCGACGTCGTCGTCGGTCTTCCGTGGGGTGTCGTAATCCGTTGCCATGTCGCTCTCCCCCTCATGGGTGTCTGCGGTGTCTCAGCGCACGTAACGCGTGAGAGGCCGGACTTGTGCCCGACCTGAGGCGGAGATTTTGCCTCACATCAAGGTCTGTTACTCAATCGACACCCAACCGGATCTCCCGTGAGCGATCAGCTTGGGTGGCGATGGGGACCGTACACGGTCCGATTCCTGCAGTTCACGGGCGCCACCCCGTGTACTTCCCGTGATATCACCCCCCGGAAACCCGGACGTTTCCAAGCTTTCGGGGAGAGTTGTGATCACGGAGAGTAGAAGTGCCCGAACATGCCCCTGTGATCGATCACACAGGGACAGAACGGTAGGAGAGTTCGAAAATTCCGCCCAAAGCGAACAGAGCGATCCAATCCGGCCTCACGCCGTGAAGCTTCTCAGACCGGCAGGGTGACGCGCATCACGAGACCACCGCCCTCGCGGGGCTCCGCGATGATACGGCCTCCGTGCGCCCGCGCGACGGATCGCGCGATCGACAGGCCGAGACCGACGCCCTTGTCGCTGCCGGTCCGCTCCGTGCGCAGCCGCCTGAACGGTTCGAAGAGGTTGTCGATCTCGTACGCCGGCACGACGGGCCCGGTGTTCGTGACGAGGAGGACCGCCTGACCGTGCTGGAGTTCGGTGGTGACCTCCACCCAGCCGCCCTCCGCGATGTTGTAGCGCACGGCGTTCTGCACCAGGTTCAGGGCGATGCGCTCCAGGAGTACGCCGTTGCCCTGGACGACCGCCGGCACGCGCTCGCCCCGGATCTCCACGCCCTTGTCAGCCGCCTCCGCCCTGGCCTGGTCGATGGCCCGGTCGGCCACCTCGGCCAGGTCCACCGGCTTGCGCTCCACGATCTGGTTGTCGCTGCGCGCGAGCAGGAGCAGGCCCTCCACCAGCTGCTCGCTGCGCTCGTTGGTGGCCAGGAGCGTCTTGCCGAGCTGCTGGAGCTCCATGGGCGCCCCGGGGTCCGAGAGGTGGACCTCCAGGAGGGTGCGGTTGATGGCGAGGGGCGTGCGCAGCTCGTGCGAGGCGTTCCCGACGAACCGCTGCTGCGCCGTGAAGGCCCGCTCCAGGCGGTCGAGCATCTCGTCGAAGGTGTCCGCGAGCTCCTTCAGCTCGTCGTCCGGGCCGTCCAGCTCGATCCGGCGGGTCAGGTCCGTGCCGGCGACCCTCCGGGCGGTACGGGTGATCCGGCCCAGCGGGGACAGGACCCGCCCCGCCATGGCGTAACCGAACGCGAAGGCGATGATGCTGAGGCCGACGAGGGCGAGGAGCGCCCTGTTCAGGAGGCTGTCCAGGGCGTGCTGCCGCTGCGACGCGGTGCAGTCCTTGATCGCCTCGTTGAGCTGGCTGTTGTTCAGCGCGGAGCCGAGCTGCGGACAGGTGTCGCTGGAGATCCGGACGTTCGTGCCGGAGACCTGGAAGACGAGCCCGCCGCCCGCGTCGTGCAGGGCCTGCGCGGCCAGCATGTAGATGATCGAGAGCAGCAGGATGCCCGCGATCAGGAACATGCCGCCGTACAGGAGCGTGAGCCGTATCCGGATGGTCGGGCGGAGCCACGGGTAGGTGGTCTCCTGCTGCTTCGGCTCCCAGGTCGGTTTCGGGGGCGCCGCGACAGGGCCCGGGGACGCTGCCATCACGCCCTCAGATCCGGTAGCCGGAGCCGGGGACGGTCACGATGACCGCGGGCTCACCGAGCTTGCGGCGCAGGGTCATGACGGTCACGCGCACCACGTTCGTGAACGGGTCGGTGTTCTCGTCCCAGGCCTTCTCGAGCAGCTGTTCGGCCGACACGACCGCGCCCTCGCTGCGCATCAGGACCTCGAGGACGGCGAACTCCTTCGGCGCGAGCTGGATCTCCTGGTCGTCCCGGAAGACCTCGCGGCGGTTGGGGTCGAGCTTGATGCCCGCCCGCTCCAGGACGGGCGGCAGGGCGACCGTCGTACGGCGCCCCAGGGCGCGCACGCGGGCGGTCAGCTCGCTGAAGGCGAACGGCTTGGGGAGGTAGTCGTCCGCGCCGAGCTCCAGGCCCTCGACCCGGTCGCTGACGTCGCCGGACGCGGTGAGCATGAGCACGCGGGTGGGCATGCCGAGCTCGACGATCTTGCGGCAGACGTCGTCGCCGTGCACGAGCGGGAGGTCCCGGTCCAGCACGACGACGTCGTAGTCGTTGACCCCGACCCGCTCGAGGGCGGCCGCTCCGTCGTAGACGACGTCGACGGCCATGGCCTCCCGGCGCAGTCCGGTGGCCACCGCATCGGCGAGCAGCTGCTCGTCCTCGACGACGAGTACGCGCACGGCGCAGTCCTTCCCTAGATCTCCGGAAATACGGCGAGCGGCCTTCGATACGGCCGCTCGCTGCACGTCAGCGGCACCGACTGTGCGTGTCCATCCTGCCTTCAACACCCATAAACCGGCGGTAAGACGACGCGCCGGGGCCGCCCCCGCGGGGAATGGATCGGATTTCCCGGGCAGTTGAGGTTTCTCGAACGGCGGGCGGGGGGAGGACGACCTCACACCCGCGATCACGCCATGTATGTGGCGTACCACAGCCCGTCCTGCTTCCAGAGGGACTGCGTGATCACCCGCACCCCGGCCTCGGCGCCGGGGGACCACCGGGCACACCCCCGTGCCACCGACCCACGATGAGGGGGCGCTCCATGGACGCTTTCACCGCAGGTCTGCTGCAACGAATCAAGACCACCGAGTCCGACCTCACGATGGCTCGCGAGACGGGCGACGACTTCCTCGCGGACGTCGAGCAGGGAGAGCTCGACGACCTGCACCGCCTGGCCGCCGAGCACGGCGTGGAAATCGGCGCCACAAGCGTCTGAGCCGCTACGGGAGGGCCCGGGCAGCCGTCACGGCCGCCCGGGCCCTCCCGTCGTTCCGGGCGGTCTCCGGTGCGCCTCCAGGGGCGTCCGGGGACCGTGTGTCAGTCGTGCCAGGCGCCGAGTTCCTCGAGGAGGTCCTGCAGCGGCCCGAAGACCCCGGGTGTCGCCGCGACGGTCAGGTCCCCGTCCGCGGGCCGGCCGGGCCGGCCTCCGGTGAGCGCGCCGGCCTCCCGGGCGATGAGGTCGCCGGCCGCAACGTCCCATGGGTGCAGCCCTCGCTCGTAGTAGCCGTCGAGGCGGCCGGCGGCGACGTCGCAGAGCTCGATGGCCGCCGATCCGCCGCGCCGGATGTCCCGCAGCCTGGGGATCAGCCGCTGGGCGACGGCGGCCTGGTGGGTGCGGACCTCGGTGACGTAGTTGAAGCCGGTGGACACCAGGGACTGGTCGAGGGGGGCCGTGGGGCGGCAGCGCAGCGCCTCGCCGTTGCCGTACGCGCCCCGGCCGAGGACCGCGTGGAACGTCTCGCGGCGCATCGGGGCCTCCACGACGCCGACGACCCGCTCGCCGTCGCGCTCGGCGGCGATGGACACGGACCACGTCGGCAGGCCGTAGAGGTAGTTCACCGTGCCGTCGAGGGGGTCGATGACCCAGCGGATGCCGCTGGTGCCCTCGGCGCTGGCGCCCTCCTCGCCGAGGAAGCCGTCGGCGGGGCGGTGCTCGGAGAGGTAGCCGGTGATCAGCTTCTCCGCCCGGATGTCCATCTCGGTGACGACGTCGATGGGGCTGGACTTGGTCGCGGCCACCCCCAGGTCGGCGGGACGGCCGTCACGGAGCAGGGCCCCGGCCCGGCGTCCCGCTTCGAGGGCGAGGTCGAGCAGTTCGGACAGGAGGGGGTCGTTCACAACGCTCCAGACGTGGTGGCGCGGGCGGGGGCGCCGTCGGCGGCCCCCGGTGCGGGCAGGCGGTCAGTACGGGCTGTCGGCGCCGGCAGCGGCCGGCTTGGGGGCCCTGGCCGGACAGCACCCGACGGGGCAGAGGTCGTGCGAGGGGCCGAGCGCGCCCAGGGCGCACCGCTCGGCCGGGCGGCCCTGCTCGGTGGCGGCCCGCTCCAGGAGGAGTTCGCGCACGGCCGCGGCGAACCGGGGGTCGGCGCCGACCGTCGCCGACCTGCGGACCGGCAGCCCGAGTTCGGCGGCCTTCGCCGCCGCCTCGGTGTCGAGGTCGTACAGCACCTCCATGTGGTCCGAGACGAAACCGATCGGTGCCATGACGACCGCCGGGACCCCGTCGCCGTGGAGGGCCTCCAGGTGGTCGCAGATGTCGGGCTCCAGCCACGGGATGTGCGGGGCGCCGCTGCGGGACTGGTAGACGAGCTGCCACGGGTGATCGACGCCCGTCTCCTCGCGCACGGCGTCGACGATCAGCCGGGCGACGTCCAGGTGCTCCGCGACGTAGGAGCCGCCGTCGCCGTGGGTCTCCGCGGGCCCCGAGGCGTCGGCCGCGGAGGTCGGGATGGAGTGCGTGGTGAAGGCCAGGTGCGCCCCCGCCCGGACGTCCTCGGGGAGGTCGGCCAGCGAGGCGAGCACGCCGTCCACCATGGGCCGCACGAAGCCGGGGTGGTTGAAGTAGTGCCGCAGCTTGTCGACCCGGGGCACCGTGAGCCCCTCGGCCTCCAGGGCGGCCAGCGACTCGGCCAGGTTCTCGCGGTACTGGCGGCAGCCGGAGTACGAGGCGTACGCGCTGGTGGCGAGCACGGCGATGCGCCGGTGCCCGTCGGTGACCATCTCCCGGAGGGTGTCGGTGAGGTACGGCGCCCAGTTGCGGTTGCCCCAGTACACGGGGATCTCCACGCCGTGGTCCGCGAAGTCCTTGCGCAGGCCGTCGAGCAGCGCCCTGTTCTGCGCGTTGATCGGGCTCACGCCGCCGAAGAGGAAGTAGTGCTTGCCGACTTCCCTGAGGCGCTCCTCGGGGATGCCCCGGCCGCGCGTCACGTTCGCGAGGAACGGGACCACGTCGTCGGGGCCTTCGGGACCGCCGAAGGAGAGCAGCAGCAGGGCGTCGTACGGGGCTGGATCACGCAGATCGGACATGGACCCGATCCTGCCACCCGGCACCGGCGCGGTGGCACCCGACATCGGCCGGTACCGGGTGCCGGGTGGCCGCCCGTAAGCTGTGTCAGGCATCTGCACACCTGACAGGCTTCATCGGAGCACCCCTTGCCCAGCCCCTACCGCGCCATCTTCTCCGCCCCGGGGAGCCCGGCCTTCTCGGCCGCCGGATTCCTCGGCCGGATGCCCCTGGCGATGATGGGGATCGGCGTCGTCACCATGGTGTCCCAGCTCACCGGGCGCTATGGCCTGGCGGGCGCGCTCTCCGCGACGCTGGCCCTGGCGGCGGCGGCCATGGGGCCGCAGGTGTCCAGGCTGGTCGACCGCTACGGGCAGCGCCGTGTCCTGCGCCCCGCCACCCTGCTGGCCGTCGCCTCCGTCGCGGGGCTGCTGATCTGCGCGCAGCAGCGGCTCCCGGACTGGACGCTCTTCGTCTTCGCCGCCGGTGCGGGCTGCGTCCCGAGCGTGGGATCGATGGTCCGGTCCCGCTGGGCCGAGATCTACCGGGGGTCCGAGCGGCAACTGCACGCGGCGTACTCGTGGGAGTCGATCGTCGACGAGGTGTGCTTCATCTTCGGCCCGATCATCTCCATCGGCCTGTCGACGGCCTGGTTCCCGGAGGCGGGCCCGCTGCTGGCCGCCGGGTTCCTGGTGGTGGGCGTGTTCTGGTTGACGGCGCAGCGCGGCACCGAGCCCGTACCGCATCCGAAGGAGCACCACACCGGCGGCTCGGCGCTCCGCTCACCGGGGCTCCAGGTGCTCGTGCTCACGTTCGTCGCCACCGGCGCGATCTTCGGGGCGGTGGACGTGGTGACCGTGGCCTTCGCGGACGAGAGCGGCCACAAGGCGGCGGCCAGTCTCGTCCTCGCGGTCTACGCCCTGGGTTCCTGCCTCGCCGGGGCGGTCTTCGGCCTGGTCCACGTCAAGGGGAGGCCGGCGACCCGGTGGCTGGTGGGGGTGTGCGCGATGGCCGTGAGTATGATCCCCCTCCAACTGGCCGGGAGCCTGCCGTTCCTGGCCGTGGCGCTCTTCGCCGCGGGCCTCGCCATCGCTCCGACGATGGTCACGACGATGGCCCTCGTCGAGCAGCACGTACCGCGCACACAGCTGACCGAGGGCATGACCTGGACCAGCACGGGACTCGCGGTCGGGGTGGCTCTCGGCTCCTCCGCCGCAGGCTGGGTGGTCGACGCCTCGGGGGCCGAGGCGGGGTATGTGGTGCCCGTCGTGTCGGGGGCGCTCGCGGCCGCGGTGGCGTTCCTGGGGTATCGCCGGCTCGCGGAGCCGGTTCCTACGGGAGGGCGCGGGGAAGATGACCGACACCTACGCACGGACGGCGAGCACGTGGCGTAACTGGGCGGGCACTGTCACCGCCCGGCCGGCGCGCGTGGAGTCCCCCGCCTCCGTCGACGAGCTGGCCGACGTCCTCCGCAGGGCGTCCGAGGACGGTCTGACCGTGAAGCCGGCGGGCACCGGCCACTCGTTCACCGCGGCAGCGGCCACGGACGGGGTCCTGATACGCCCGGACCTGCTCACGGGTATCCGGGACATCGACCGCGAGGCGATGACGGTGACGGTCGAGGCCGGCACCCCGCTGAAGCGCCTCAACGCCGCGCTCGCCCGTGAGGGGCTCTCCCTCACGAACATGGGCGACATCATGGAGCAGACGGTCGCCGGGGCCACCGCGACGGGGACCCACGGCACCGGTCGCGACTCGGCGTCGGTCTCGGCGCAGATCCGCGCGCTCGAACTGCTGACGGCGGACGGCACGCTGCTCCGCTGCTCGGCCGCCGAACACCCCGACGTCTTCGCGGCGGCCAGGGTCGGCCTGGGCGCACTCGGCGTGGTCACGGCGCTCACCTTCGCGGTCGAGCCGGTCTTCCTGCTGACCGCCCGCGAGGAACCGATGACCTTCGACCGGGTCACGGCCGACTTCGATCAGCTCGTCACCGAGAACGAGCACTTCGAGTTCTACTGGTTCCCGCACACCGGCAACTGCAACACCAAGCGCAACAACCGCAGCGC
Source organism: Streptomyces sp. NBC_00178 (assembly GCF_036206005.1). Taxonomy (NCBI): domain Bacteria; kingdom Bacillati; phylum Actinomycetota; class Actinomycetes; order Kitasatosporales; family Streptomycetaceae; genus Streptomyces; species Streptomyces sp. NBC_00178. The sequence goes on along the minus strand of NZ_CP108143.1, from coordinate 5,581,189 downwards.
CGGTCCCGCCGCTCCGCCCGGACGGGTCAGGGGCTGGGTCGAGGACGAGCTGCTCTCCAACGGGATCTTCCAGGTCGCGTGCACGGTGGGCCGGGCGGTCCCCCGGATCATCCCCGCCCTCGCGAAGATCTCCAGCCGCGCGCTGTCGGCCCGCACCTACACCGACATCCCGTACAAGGTGTTCACCAGTCCCCGCCGGGTGCGCTTCGTCGAGATGGAGTACGCCCTGCCGCGCGAGGCGGCCGTCGAGGCGCTGCGGGAGCTCAAGGCCATGGTCGACCGCTCGCCGCTGCGCATCAGCTTCCCGGTGGAGGTCCGCACGGCGCCCGCGGACGACATCGCGCTGTCCACGGCCTCGGGCCGGGACAGCGCGTACATCGCGGTGCACCTGTACCGGGGCACGCCCTACCACTCCTACTTCACCGCCGTCGAGAGGATCATGACCGGCTACGACGGCCGCCCGCACTGGGGCAAGATCCACACCCGGGACGCGGCGTACCTGGCGGGCGCCTATCCGCGCTTCGGTGAGTTCACCGCGCTGCGCGACCGGCTCGACCCGGGGCGGCTGTTCGCGAACGACTACCTGCGCCGGGTGCTCGGCGACTGACGTGCCGGGCGCGGCGGCGCGGGCTCACCGGCCGGTGTCCGTCCCGGACGCCGCCTCGTCCTGCGGACCCGCGGCATCGCCGGCACCGGTCGTGGTGGGTGCGGAGGGGGTGCCTCCGTCGGTGGGGGCGGACGGCGTGCTCTCCGGAGTGGCGGGGTCCGAGGACGCCGAAGGCGTGGGGGACGGTTCCTCGGTCCTGCCGTCGCCGCCGGATGTACCGGGCGACGCGCTCTGCCCGTCGCGGGGGTCCGTGCCGTGCGTCGTCGCGTCGCCCCTGTCCGGGTGGCGGACGTCGTCCCCGCCGTCGTCCTGCCCGGTGCCGGACGGTTCGGGCGACTTCGCCCCGCCGCCGTGCCCACCCCGGACGACCGAGCCGACGGTCGTCCCCCCGTTGCCGCCGAGACCGTGCCCGGACGCCGCCTCGTACACCGTGATGCCGGCCATCGAGAGCACGAACACACCGGTCGCCGCGAGGGCCGAACGCTTCCAGCCCCGGACGCGGGTCCCGTGGGTACGGGCGTCGGAGTACGCGTCGTCCGCGTCCCTGCCGCCGGGAGGCGTCCCCGGGCGGACCACGCCGGTCACCGGGACGCCGTCGCCGGGCACCCGGCGGAGCAGCCGGGTGCGCTCGGCCTCGGACTCCGCCTCCGTCACGGAGCGCAGGACCGTGGTCGCCTCGTCCTGCGGCCACTGCGACGCGGGGGACGTCTCCTTGGTGCGCACCGTCACCTGACGGCCCGCCGGATGCTTCACCTGGACCGTGACTTCGCGGATCTGTTCGCCGGTGCGGCGGAAGAAGTGCTGGAAGACCGACCCTCCGCAGGTGGCCACCACGCTCATCACTCCGGCGCCCGCGATGGTTCCGTAGACGCCCAGCTGCGAGGCCATGACCGCCGCGGCGACCGCCGCGACCGCGCTGCCGGCGACCTGCGGCAGGCTCAGATCTATGCGCCTTTCCTTACGTTCCGCATCACTCTGCGGCTTCTGAACCATGATCAGCCCCTGCTCGACAACTACCCCACCTTGCACCAGGAAGGGACATATGAGCGAACCGGATAGTTCCGATTCTGGAGTTTCTGTGAAGCAGCCCACGCATCGCGGGCATACGGCCGAGAACGGGGTAACCCGACTCCTGTGTCCGACGAGAACTTCGGCGGCGCGCCGGTCCACCCACGTGGCCCGAATGGAGTACTGTGACGAGCCCTGGGGCCGGACTCCCGCATGGGTGGCCGGACCTTCGGGAGGGAGCCGAAATCGGCACTCGAACCGGCGGCGCCGCGGCATCGCACGGGCGCCTGCAACACAGAGCGACGAACCGGTCGCTCCGTGTCGCAAACAGGTAACCGTGCCATCGCGGCGTTCCAGGGCCAAGGCCCGACACGCCGGGTAACTTGGCAAGGTTGTGGCAGGCTGAACCCGGGCAGGTCACACTCGACTAGCGGAAGCAGCGACGCACGTGACGTCGGCAGGCACCACCCGGGAGGTTCCCATGCCCGAACTGCGTGTCGTGGCCGTCTCGAACGACGGCACACGACTGGTGCTCAAGGCTGCGGACAGCACGGAGTACACGCTTCCGATCGATGAGCGGCTGCGTGCCGCCGTGCGCAACGACCGCGCACGCCTGGGCCAGATCGAGATCGAGGTGGAGAGCCATCTCCGCCCCCGCGACATCCAGGCGCGGATACGCGCCGGTGCCTCCGCCGAGGAGGTCGCCCAGTTCGCCGGCATCCCGGTCGACCGGGTGCGCCGCTTCGAGGGCCCCGTGCTCGCGGAGCGCGCCTTCATGGCCGAGCGGGCCCGCAAGACGGCCGTGCGGCGCCCCGGCGAGAACACCGGACCCCAGCTCGGTGACGCGGTGCAGGAGCGGCTGCTGCTGCGCGGCGCCGACCGGGAGACCGTGCAGTGGGACTCCTGGCGCCGCGACGACGGCACCTGGGAGGTCCTCCTGGTGTACCGCGTCGCCGGCGAACCGCATTCCGCGAGCTGGACCTACGACCCGCCCCGGCGGCTGGTCCAGGCCGTGGACGAGGAGGCCCGCTCGCTGATCGGCGAGACCGACGACGCGGCGGCCCCCGAGCCCAGCTTCCCGTTCGTGCCCCGGATCGCCCGCCTGCCGCGCGACCGGCCGCTGGACCGCGCCCTGGACCGGCAGATCGAGCGCCCCGCGCCCTCGGTGCCGGACCCGGACGAGCGGCTCGGCAGCGTCACCGCGGGCGAGCGCGACTCGCTGACCAGCCTCCTGGAGGCGGTGCCGAGCTTCCGCGGGGACATGGTCGTGCCGGAGCGTCCGTCGCAGCCCGAGCCGCCCGCACTCGAACCCGCGCCGCAGCAGGAGCCCGAGGCGGACGAGCCTCCGGCGGCGGCAGCGGCGGGCGCCGGTTCCGCGTACGCCGATGTGCTGATGCCGCGTGCGGTGGCCGGGCACCGGGACCGGCTGACCGGCACCACCGACCGCCAGGCCGAGGCCGACGGGGTACGCCCCGGACGCCGGGCGGCGGTACCGAGCTGGGACGAGATCGTCTTCGGCACACGCCGGAAGAAGCAGGACTGAGAACCGGTCCGGACGCCCGTGGTGTGGTGGCGGCCCGTGCGCGGCGACGCACGAGCCCCCACTTCTCGGGGCGGTCGGCGGCGTCAGAGGGGGTCCGGTCCCGTGGCGACCGGCCGGGTCTCGTTGGCGGACCATTCCGACCAGGAGCCGGCGTAGAGGGCGGCGCGGTGCCCGGCGATCTCCAGGGCCAGCACCTGGTGCGCGCCCGAGACACCGGAGCCGCAGTAGACGCCGATCTCGGTGGCGCCGTCCGCGCCCAGGTCCGCGAACCGGGAGGCCAGCGACCGGGCCGGCAGGAACCGTCCGTCCTCGTCGACGTTCTGGGTGGTCGGGGCGGAGACCGCGCCCGGGATGTGCCCGCCGACACGGTCGATGGGCTCGACGTCGCCGCGGTAGCGCTCCGCCGCCCGGGCATCGAGCAGCAGCCCGGAGCGGGCGAGACCGGCGGCGCCGTCGGCGTCCAGCAGGCCGAGCGCACCCGGCGCGGGCCGGAAGTCGCCCTCGGCGGGCTTGGGGAGCGCCGTGGTGAGCTCGCCCGTCCACGCGGCGAGCCCTCCGTCCAGGACGCGGACGTCGGGGTGGCCGGTCCAGCGCAGCAGCCACCAGGCACGGGCGGCCGCCCAGCCCTGGCCGCCGTCGTACACCACCACGGGGGTCTCGCTCCCCACGCCCGCGCGCCGCATGACGGCCCCGAACTCCTCCGGGTCGGGCAGGGGATGGCGGCCGCCGCTGCCCGCCGGGCCGGCCAGCTCGGCGTCGAGGTCGACGAACACCGCGCCTGGGATGTGCCCCGCCTCGTAGGCGGCGAGGCCGTGCGGTCCGCCGAGCTGCCAGCGGACGTCGAGGAGGACGGGCGGGCGCGACCCGGCCGACTCGCTCAGGTATTCGGATGCGGTGATGAGGGGCTTCATGCCTGCCATCCTCGCGCAGTGGCCGCCCTCGACGCCGCCACACCTATGCGGATGTATCCCGTCAAAACGGTCAACACGGCGAGCGGAAGCCGCGAATCGCGGCGCGGCCGGAGTGCCTCGGAGGCCCAGTGGTGCGAGCATCTGCACGGAGCGTACGCACCCGTATCCGTACCGCTGGACGCCGTGCAGAGCCCGTCCTCCCGTACGGCGACCCCGATGGTACGAGGAGAGAGACGAAGATGACCGAGGCTGCCACCCGGCGCGTTCCCGGAGCACCGTGCTGGGTGAGTCTGATCGTGCACGGCCTGTCCGCGACCCAGGACTTCTACAGCCAGCTGTTCGGCTGGGAGTTCCGGCCGGGTCCGGAGCAACTGGGGCCTTACGTCCGGGCGCTCCTGCACGGCAAGGAGGTCGCGGGAATCGGGCAGCTGCCCCCGGACCGTCATCTCCCGATCGCCTGGACCACCTACTTCGCCACGAAGGACGCGGACGTGACGGCCGAGGCCATCCGTTCGTGCGGTGGCACGGTGGCGGTCGGACCCATCGTCGCGGGCAGTGCGGGCCGCATGGCGCTCGCATCGGATCCGGGCGGAGCGGTGTTCGGCGTCTGGCAGGCCGCCGAGCACCTCGGGACGGCGCTCGCGGGCACCCCCGGAACCCCCGTGTGGAACGAGCTGGTGACCCGCGAGACCGCGTCGGTCGCCAAGTTCTACCAGGCTGTGTTCGGCTTCGAGACCGAGGCCGTCGTCTCGGCCGACTTCGACTACCAGACGCTCCATCTGCGGGGACGCCCGGTCGCGGCGCTGCACGGCGTCGGCCACGGGCTGCCCCGCGACCGGGGGCCCCACTGGATGACGTACTTCCAGGTCGCCGACACCGACGAGGCCGCGGCCCGCGTGACCGGACTCGGCGGACGGGTCCTGCACGCGCCGAGGGACACGCCGAGCGGGCGGCTGGCCACGGTGGCCGACCCCGAGGGAGCGGTGTTCACCGTCGTCAGGCCGCCGGAGGACTGAGCGGACGGGCCGGCGGCCGTCCCCGGCGCGCAGGGCGGGCGACGCGGGGCCCGCCGCCTCTCGCCCGACGGGCAGGAGGCGACGAGCCCGGGCAACGCCGTTCCGCGCAGCCCGCGCGGGCGCGGGGCGGGCGTCTCAGCTCGGGCGCGCGGGCTGGAGTCCGGCGTACACGCCGTCCCGGCCCAGCAGGTGCTCGTGCGTTCCCACCTCGGCGATCCGGCCGCCCCGCATGACCACGATGCGGTCGGCCCCCTGGATCGTGGACAGCCGGTGGGCGACGACGAAGACGGTCCGGCCGCGCACGAGGCGGGTGAGTGCCTCCTGGACGACGGCCTCGGAACGGTTGTCGAGCGCGGGGGTCGCCCTCGTCCGGGACCAGCACCCTGGGATCCCTGATCAGCGCCCTGGCGATGGCGAGCCGCCGCTTCTGACCGCCCGACAGCCGGGCGCCGCGCTCCCCGACGACCGAGTCCAGGCCGTTCGGAAGGCCGTTGACGAACTCCAGGGCGCTGGCGTCCCGGAGAGCGCGCGTCAGGGACTTCTCGTCCGTGTCGCCCATGCCGTGGGTGACGTTGTCGCGGATGCTGCCCTCGAAGAGGATCGACTCCTGCGGCACCACCGACACGAAGCGCCGGTAGCTCCGCAGGTTGGCTCTGTTCACCTGAACGGCCTCTGGCACACATTCCGTGGTGGCCAACCTCTGATCACTGCGTCGGCTCGGCAAGCGCAGGAAACCAGCAGATAAGAGGGTCGAACCGACGTGCGTACGAGTGGCGACGGCGCCCCATCACAGAAGTTGGGCCAGAGCCGAGAACGGACAGCAGATGTTCACCACTTCGGAGGCACCTGAGTACCTGCAGAAATCGAACGCCCCACCGGTGCCAAGGCACCGGTGGGCGGCTGAGTCGAAGCTCGCGAGCCGTTACGGCAGCTGGTCCAGGAGCCAGGTGGAGAGTTCCTCGGTGATCAGGGTGTGCGTGTCGCTCTGCGAGGCGAGTTTGACCCCATGGAAGGGCGTCTCCTCCAGGTCCTCCTCGCTGATCGGGGTGTAGAGGTCGTCGTGCGTGGCCGGCTCCCTCAGGGAGACGGCGCTGACGGCCGGAACGAAGCAGTGCTCGCGGATCGGGTTGACGACACCGAAGCCCAGCGCGGGCGGGAGGTCGTTCAGCGTGTCGGCGAGGATACCGAAGCCGTGGAGGGTGCCGCCGGGCGCGCCGTCGATGTCGGGCAGACCGCTGGTTCGGATCTCGCGGGTGGGGAGGGTGACCACCCGGAGTTTGGCGACCAGTTGGTCGTCGCCCGGGGACTGGGTGTGCAGCTCGGTGCCGGTGACGGCCAGTCCCTTGCCGGTGAGGGCTTCGGCGCCGGGGGCTACGCCGTTGCTGGCGCCGTCGCCGGGACCGTTGGCGAGGGCGATCAGCCGGGTCTGCCTGGACCGGGGCCAGTTGCCGACTTCCTCCAGGGCGCGCAGGAACGCCAGGCGCCGCTCACTGGTCGCGGGCTTGTCCTGCCAGTCCGCGATGTGCTGCCAGAGCAGTTCCTGGGCGGCCGGGCTGTTGATCTGGTCCGAGAAGCGGGGGTCGAGCTTCTTGGTGTAGTGCGCGAACGCCTGGAGGGCGATGGGGATCCAGGCGCCGGTGTGCGGGCTGTCCCAGGAGTAATAGAGCTGGGCCTCGTGCTCGATGCCTTCCGTCTCCATCTTGGCCAGGGCATAACGAGTGACGAGGCCGCCCATGCTGAAGCCGCCGACGGCCAGCGGATGGTCGCCGACACGGCGGTCGATAGCCTCGGTGACGGCCGCCATCACCGCCTCCGCGTTCTCCAGGATCGACGCGCTGCGCTCGTGGTAGCCGACGAGAACCACGTCGCGGCCCCGGCGGCGGAGCTCACTCAGGAGCGGAAACGGCCCGTACTCCAGCTGCTCCCAGGTGAAGCTGAGGTCGCTGGGGCCCGTGCTGAACCCGTCCGCCATCAGGACCGGGCGGGTGAGCCCGCTGTTGCCCTCGCCGTGGTAGACCCAGGCGGTGCCGTGAGGGAGGTCCCAGACGTCGGTGGGCGGCGGCGGGATGCGGTCGGTCGTGCGTGGGCCGGGCGCCAGGACGATCGGGGAACACGACTGGAAGGCCTCGGCGGCCTGCTCCTCGGTGGTACTCATGACATTCCCTTCGTAAGACCGCGTGGGGGGCGGAGCCCCTCCTTACGGATTGCAGGCCGGGGCCGGGCCTTGTGGCGTCGCTCCGTTCCCGGCACGGCAACGACAACACGTTTGTCACTCTCCGTACAACCTCAAAAACAGCCAGTCACGATCTCCAGGCGTGGGGGCGCGCGGCCGCGGACCGGACGAGATCGAAGCGTCCACTACACAGAACCGCTGCATATCGGGCCAAAAAATTTAAGACAGTGTGAAATCTGATCATTCAGCTACTTAGTAGCGTTTCGAGTCGTGTGCCGTAACTGTCCGGATCACGCGATCGATTGCACCCCGGGCGGCCAGCCCCGCGCTCCCCGGAGGTTGCGCCCAACGCACGTCAGGCAGCTCGGAATCCCACGTCCTCGAAGTCGACGCGTCCGACGACGTCCTCGACCCGCCGCTTGCCCGCGTTGCCCTCCAGATCGGGCGCGTGGAGCACCTCCCCCGCCGAACGCACCGACTCCAGCCCGTTGGTGTGGACGGGCGCCAGGCCGAGCAGGGTCGCCACCGAGACCGTCAGGACGGTGAAGAAGGCGCTGAGCATGACCACGTCCCCTGCCGTGACCGGCATCCAGCCGTGGTACGCCACCAGTGCCGAGCCGGACAGGCAGAGCCCGCCCGGTGTGTTGAGGACGACCCAGGCGAGCGAGTCGAAGCGGCCGTTGATCATGTCCAGGCGCAGACCGGCCGCGAAGACCTGCGCAGGGAGCCGTCGACCCGGCCGAGGGCGGTCCGTTCCGGGCCGTGCGCCCGGGTGATGGGGATGAGGGTGGTCATCTCGCCCACCCGGGAGGAGAGTTGCTGCATACGCCGGCAGAGCGCCTAGCGGAGCGTCGTGCCCATGCGCCGGATGCTGCCGCCGAGGAGGCGCACGTACCACTGGTGCAGGGGGTAGTTGCTGACGAGGATGAACAGCAGGGCGCCGGTGGACTGCCGGATGCCCGGCTCGGGACCGTGCTGGACGACGACGTCGAGCACGCTGGCGGTGATCAGCGGCAGCAGCCGGATGGGGCTGCGCTTCACGACGAGGACAGCAGCGGCCAGGACGCCCCGGCCGCGGTCGGGGCGGAAGAGGTGGCCGAGGGTGCGGACCGGGTTCTCGCCGCGGTAGCGGTGGTCGAAGGGTGCCAGGGGTTCGGCGGAGAGCGTCGCGAGCGCCTCCTTCATGCGAGCATCCCACCCGCTCCCCGGGTCGCCGGCAAGCCCCGTTCCACCCACGAGGACGGCCGGGAGACCGGTGCGCGCAGCCGCCTCGGTGGGCCGCACTCCCCGCGAAAGGGTGGTTTCCGGGAACGTGCGGCGTGATCGTCCCCGGCCCGGGTAGCCGCGAGGAATGTTCAGGCACAGGCGCGTACGAATTCTGACCGTGCTGCTCAGCGGCTGGGTGGCACTGACCGGGGTCGAGCGGGTGGCCGAGGACGCCCCCTGGCCGAGCGCGGCCCTGGGCGGGCTGCTGTGGGCTTCCCTGGTCGCGGCCGTGTGGTGGTTCGCGGAGTGGACGCAGTCGCCGCTGCGCACCGCGCGCGAGGCCGCGGAGGCGCGCCGCCGGGAGGCCGCCGTCGCGTACGGGGAGACCGTGCCCGCCGACGGGGACACGGACAAGGACGCGGACACGGGCGGTGGCACCGATGCCGGTCCCGGGTCCGCCGGCCGCTCGCACGACTCCCCGGCACCGGCCCGGCACTGACGCCCCGTCACCGACGACGTGAACCGCCCGTGCGCACCTCCTGGGTGCGCACGGGCGGTTCACGTTGCGGTGAGCTTCGGGTCACAGGCCCCGGGGGCCGTCTCCCGCCGCCGTCGCCTCGGCGAGCTTCTGGAACTCGCCCAGGTCGTAGTTGGCGAGAGCCGAGTCCAGGTTCGTCAGCGCGCCCAGGTGCTCCACGAACCCCTTGGGGTCGTACTCGATCTGCAGGGCCACCCGGCTGGTGCGCTCGTCGATCCGGTGGAACGTGACCACTCCCGCGTGGTGCACGCCCTCGATCGTCTTCCAGGCGATGCGGTCCTGCGGGACGACCTCGGTGAGCTCCGCGACGAAGCCCTTGTCGGCGCCCGGCAGCGACAGCTGCCAGGAGAAACGGCGCTCGTCCATCGGGTCGACGCGCTGGACGTGGCTCAGGAACTTCGGCCACTGCGTCACATCGCTCCACAGAGCCCAGGTAACGGCGACCGGGGCCTTGATGTCGACGGTTTCGACGAGGGAGGAGGACATGTCATCACCCTTTTCGGACTCGATTGCGGCTTCCGCACCCGGGTACCCGCTCGTCGTCGCCCCACGCATGATCCCCGGCGCTCCCGCTGCGGGTGCGTCGGACCGGGCCGGGCTCAGCCGTGGTTGACCGGCAGGACGTCCGGCGAGAGCGCTCCCGCGTAGGCGGCGGCGCTCGTCATGTGGCGGCGGTGGTGGCGACGGCAGAGGACCTCGTAGCCGACCTCTCCGGCCGGCCGGTCGACGTCGCCGACGACGACCTGCTCCCCCTCGACGACCATCGCACCGTCCACGGTCCTGGCGTTGTGCGTGGCGCGCGCGCCGCACCAGCACATGGCCTCGACCTGGAGTGTCTCTATGCGGTCGGCCAGTTCGATCAGGCGCTGCGAGCCGGGGAAGAGCTTGGTGCGGAAGTCCGTGGTGATGCCGAACGCGAAGACGTCCAGGCCCAGGTCGTCCACGACCCGGGCCAGTTGGTCGATCTGCTCGGGCGCCATGAACTGCGCCTCGTCCACGATCACGTGGTCGACCTTGTCGCCCCTCGACATGCGCCCCACGAGGTAGCCGTACAGGTCCATGCCCGGGGCCGCCTCGACCGCGTCCGTCACGAGGCCCAGCCGCGAGGAGAGCTTCCCCTCCCCCGCCCGGTCGTCGCGGGTGAAGATCACCCCTTGCAGACCGCGGGCCGACCGGTTGTGACTGATCTGGAGGGCCAGGGTGCTCTTTCCGCAGTCCATCGTTCCGGAGAAGAACACGAGCTCGGGCATGAGGGGGTGCGCGCCTTTCGGGGTGCGTGTGCGGTACGGGAAACAGGGTTACGAGCGTACTTCGAGGAGCGGGACCAGCTGTTCCACGGGGGTCAGCGAGCCGTGCATCCCCACCATCACCGACTCGTGGGGTTCGTTGACGGAGGCGGTGATCACCACGTCGTCGTGGGCGGCGGCCACGACGTCGCCGATCCTGCCGTACACACGCTCGTCGATCCGAGGGCCGAACCAGCCGGCGGCGACGGCCTCGTCGCGGCTCGCCACCCAGAACTGCTCGCCGAGCACCTCGCGCCACACGGTCAGCACATCGGCCTCGGCCCCGGGCACGGCGTACACATGGCGTGCACGGCCCTCACCGCCCAGCAGGGCGACGCCCGCGCCGAGTTCCCAGTCCTCGTCGAAGTCGATCCGGGACTGTTCGTCGAACGGGATGTCGATCATGCCGTGGTCGGCCGTGACGTAGAGCGCCGAGCGGGGCGGGAGCTGCTCGGCGAGGCGCCGGGCGAGCCCGTCGACGTACATCAGCTGGCCGCGCCAGGCGTCGGAGTCGACGCCGAAGCGGTGGCCCTGGCCGTCGACCTCGCTGTAGTACGTGTAGACGAGCGACCTGTCGCCCGCGGCGAGCCGCTCGGCGGCGAGGTCCATGCGGTCCTCGCCGGTGAGCCGGCCGAGGAAGGAACCGCCGCTGAGCGCGACCTTGGTCAGCGGGGTCTGCTCGAAGTTCGGCGCGGAGACCTGCGCCGTGCGCACCCCCGCGGCGTCGGCCCGCTGGAAGACGGTGGGGTGGGGCTGCCAGACCTTGGGCTCGGTCCAGGGCCTCCAGCGGAGCTGGTTCATCAGCGCGCCGGTCTCGGGGTTCCGCACGGTGTAGCCGGGAAGGCCGTGCTCCCCAGGGGGCAGGCCCGTGCCGACGGAGGCGAGCGAGGTCGCCGTGGTGGACGGGAAGCCCGCGGTGATCGGCCGGCCGGTACCGCCCCGGGAGGTGGGGAGGAGGGAGTGCAGGAAGGGCGCTTCGTCGGGGTGCGCCGTGATCTGCTCCCAGCCGAGGCCGTCGATCAGGAAGACGCAGTTCCGGTCGGCCGGGGTGAGCTCGGGGATCGACGCCTCGAAGCCGGGTACGCCCTGTCCGGCGGCGAGGGTCGGCAGCAGGTCGGCGAGCGAACCGCTGCCGTACTCCGGCGCCGGTGCTGACTCGGGAGCGAGCAGGACGGGGTCCTGCCAGGCCGGCTGGGCCATCAGCGGCCGGTCGCCGCGGTCACGGCCGTGGCCTCGGAGAGCGCCTGGGCGAAGGCGAGGGTCTGGCGCACGGTGTCCGGGCCGTCGCCGGCCTCGCTGACCCGCAGGCTCAGGTCGTCGGCGGTGGAACTGCCCGTGTAGCCGTGGTCCGCCTCGCAGTTGGGGTCGCCGCAGGCGGCCGGCTCCAGGTCGATCCGGGAGACGGCGCCCCAGCCGATGGTGAGCACGACCTCGCGCGGCAGCGTGCCGGGCACGTACTTCTCGGGGTCGGCGACGACGCGGCTGACCACGACGGACGAGATCCTGTCGAGCTTGACGGACTCGGTCGACGTCGTGGCGTACGGCGTCGGGGAGCTGTTGTCGGCCGCCTGCTCGTCGGTGTGGCTGACGATGAAACGGGTGTCCGTCAGGACGAGGACCGTGACGTGCCGGCGGACCTCGTTGGAGTCGAACGTGGTCTCCTGGTGCACCAGGTACGACGCGACCGGCTCCCCGCCGACGGCGGCCTCCACCGCCTCGGCCACGAGGGCCGGGTAGTAGCCGCTGCGCTCGATCGCCGTGCGCAGCCCCTGGGTCGTCGTACCGGTCTTTGCCATGCCGACCATCCTACGGGGGGCAGGTGGCTGCCGGGGACGCGTGAGCGGGCCGCCCGGGTCAGTAGCTGGGGAGGCGCCGGGGACCGATGTCGCTGCGCGCGGGCGGCGGCGCGAGACGGACGCTCGCGCCGAGCACGCTCAGGCCGCTCGTGGCGACGACGACCGGTTCCAGGGCGACCGAGACCACCTCGGGGTGGTCGTCCACCAGCCGCGACACCCGCAGCAGGAGCTCCTCGAGCGCCGCGGTGTCCGCCGGTGCGGAGCCCCGCCAGCCGAACAGCACCGGCGCCGCCTTGATGGACCGGATGAGTTCGGCCGCGTCGCGGTCGGTCACGGGCACCAGGCGGTGGGCGGTGTCGCCCAGCAGCTCGGAGGGCGCGCCGGCCAGGCCGAAGGAGAGGACGGCCCCGGCGGCAGCGTCGATCGAGGCCCGTACGACGGTGTCGACGCCCCGGGGTGCCATGGCCTGGACGACGGGGCGGAGTTCGGCGGGACTGCCGAGCAGGGACGTCAGTTCGTCGTAGGCGCGGCGCAGGGCCTCCTCGTCGACGAGGTCGAGCCGGACGCCGCCCAGGTCGGCGCGGTGGCGCAGATGGGGTGCCGTGGTCTTGAGGGCGACCGGGTAGCCCAGCCGCCCGGCCGCGGCGACGGCGGCGCCGGCGTCGGGGGCCGGAAGCGTGGGACGCACGGGGACGCCGTAGCCGGCCAGGAGCTCCTGGGACTCGTCGTGGGTGAGGGGACGCCCGCGCGGGTCGGGGTCCGTCCCGAGCAGCGCGTCGATGAGCGCGGCGGTGCCCGGTGCGTCGATGGTGTCGTCGAGGAATTCCGGCACCTTGCCGGGGGACGCTGCCTGGCGGCGCCACTGCGCGTACTTCACCGCTTCGGCGAGGGCGCGCACGGCCCGCTCGGCCGCCGGGTAGGCGGGGATCCGTCCGGCGCGGGGGGTGTGCCGGGCCTCGTCGGGCGCAGGTGCGGGCGCCGCCGGTGCGGGGCCGCGTGGTTCGGCTCCGGCCGGGGCGGCGGGCCGCCGGGGCGGGGGCGGTGCGGCCGTACCGGCCGCGTCGGCGAGCGCCTGGGCCAGGCCGCCCATCTCCACGTGCACGACGGCGACCGGCTTGGCCGGGCCGTCGGCCGCCGCGTCGCGCAGCGCGGCACCCAGCACCTCCCCCTCACCGGTCTGCGCCTCGCCGTTCTCCCCCACCCAGGGGATGGCGGTCACGATCACCCCGTCGCAGCCCGGGTCGGCCAGGGCCTCCGCGAGGGCGTCCCGGAAGTCCTGGGGGCTCGCGGCTGTGGTGAGGTCGCGGGGCGGGCGCGGACGCAGCCCTTCCGCCAGGCACGCGTCGTACGTGAGGAGCCCGAGGGATTCGGAGTTGCCCAGGATCGCCACCCTGGGGCCGTCCGGCAGGGGCTGCCCGGCGAGGAGCAGACCCACGTCGACCATCTCGGTCACGGTGTCGACCCGGATCACACCGGCCTGGCGCATCAGTGCGGAGACGGTCGCGTCGGGGATACGGCTGACGGGCACGGCGTGGCCCGGCGGGTTGGTACCGCTGTGCCGGGCGCCCTTGACCACGACCACGGGCTTGACCGCGGCGGTCCGGCGGGCGAGCCGGGTGAACTTGCGCGGGTTGCCGAGTGATTCGAGGTACAGCAGGGCGACATCGGTGTCCTGGTCCTCGAACCAGTACTGCAGGAAGTCGTTGCCGGAGACGTCGGCCCGGTTGCCCGCGGAGATGAAGGACGACAGTCCCGCGCCGCGGCGGTGGAGACCGGACAGGAGCGCGATGCCGATGGCGCCGGACTGGGTGAAGAGGCCGATGCGCCCGGACTGGGGCGATTCGGGGGCGAGGGAGGCGTTGAGGCGGACGGCGTCGGAGGTGTTGATGATGCCGAAGGCGTTCGGCCCGATGATCCGCATGCCGTACGACCGTGCCTGGCGGACCAGTTCGCGCTGCCGTTCCCGCCCGTCGGCGCCGCGCTCGCCGTAGCCTGCGGAGAGGACGACGACGCCCTGGACCCCGTGCTCACCGCAGTCGGCGACGGCTTCCGGCACCCGGTCGGCGGGGACCGCCACGACCGCGAGGTCGACGGGCTCGCCGATCTCGCCCACGGAGCGGTGCGCGGGCACGCCGTCGACCGTGGCCAGGCCGGCGGCGAAGGAGGTGTTCACCGCGTAGGTGCGTCCGGTGAAGTCCGAGCCCAGGAGGTTGCGCAGGACGGTGCGGCCGACCCCGCCCTCCGCGCGGCCGACGCCGACCACCGCGACGGAGCCGGGGGCGAGCAGGCGCTGCACGGAGCGCGCCTCGGCCCGCTGTTCCCGTGCGCGCTGGACGGCGAGGGACTCGGCCGTGGGCTCCAGGTCGAGGGTGAGGTGCACCGAGCCGTCCTCGAAGCTGCGCTGCTGGGTGAACCCGGCATCGCGGAACACCTTGATCATCTTGTTGTTGGCGGGCAGCACCTCGGCGGCGAAGCGGCGGATCCCCCGTTCCCGGGCCACCGCGGCGATGTGCTCCAGGAGCGCCGACGCCACTCCGCGGCCCTGGTGGGCGTCCTGGACGAGGAAGGCGACCTCGGCCTCGTCCGCGGGGGCGGAGGCGGGCAGGCCCCGCTCGTCGATGCGGTCGAAGCGGACGGTGGCGATGAAGTCGCCGCCGACGGTGACGGCCAGTCCCACCCGGTCGACGTAATCGTGATGGGTGAAGCGGTGCACGTCGCTCGCCGAGAGCCGGGGGTACGGGGCGAAGAAGCGGTAGTACTTCGACTCGTCGGAGACCTGCTCGTAGAAGCTGACCAGCCGCTCGGCATCGTCGGTGGTGATGGGCCGGATGCAGGCGGTGCCACCGTCGCGGAGCACCACGTCCGCCTCCCAGTGGTCGGGGTACGCGTGATGCGGACTCTGCTCCGGGGTGGGCTCCATGGGCAAAGCGTACGACCGCCGCAGCGGTCGCGGCGGGTTCACGGCGGGGGCACGCTGAGTGAGCCCGCGGGCGGCCGTCCGGCCCGCTCCGGGACCGGGCACAGCAGGGCGCACCACATGAGAGACTGGTCTAGACAACTCATTACACCTGAAGGGCAGAACCATGGCTGAGCGCCGCGTCAACGTCGGTTGGGCCGAGGGCCTGCACGCCCGCCCCGCTTCCATCTTCGTCCGTGCCGCCACGGCCTCCGGCGTCCCCGTGACGATCGCCAAGGCTGACGGCAACCCCGTCAACGCCGCCTCCATGCTCGCGGTGCTCGGTCTGGGCGCGCAGGGCGGCGAGGAGATCGTGCTCGCGTCCGAGGCGGACAACGCCGAGGCCGCCCTGGACCGCCTGGCGAAGCTGGTCGCCGAAGGGCTCGAGGAGCTCCCGGAGACCGTCTGACCCCGGCCGCTCCCGTCCGGAATTCGCTCTGCGAAAAGCCGCGGCACCCCCACGGGGGCCGCGGCTTTTCTGTTTCCCGAACCTTCGCTTTTCCATTACCGCAACCGCCGGGAACGTCATCGGAAAGGAGATCAGGGCAGCGGAAATAAAGCCCTCCGGCCGTCGCTCTCTTTGTATACGGCGTCATTGTTAATGACGGGCTCCCGCGGTGTTTACGCGGTGTTGCGAAGTCCTCACCCTGGTTCCGGCCGCACGGCCGGATGTGGCGGTGCGGCGCAGCCGGTGGGCCGCCGTGACCCGCTCGGCGTGCTGGACGGCGAGCGCCCTGGCCCGTTCCGCGTCCCCGCGCGCCACCGCGTCGACGAGGGCGCCGTGCTCGGCCCAGGACTCCGCGGGCCTGGCGGGCTGCTCGACGGCGTACATCCAGGCGATCTTGTGCCTCAGCTGGGTGAGCAGCGCGATCAGGGCGGGGCTGCCCGACGCCTGGGCGAGCGTCTCGTGGAACCAGCCCCCGAGCGAGCGCAGATCCTCCCCCTCGCCCCGCCGCGCCCTCTCCTGCCCCAGCCTGACCAGGCCCCGGAGCACCTTCAGGTGCGCGTCGGTACGGCGCTGTGCCGCGCGCGCGGCACCCAGCGGCTCCAGCAGCATCCGGATCTCCAGCAGGTCGGCCGCCTCCTGCTCCGTGGGTTCGGCGACACAGGCGCCGGCGTGCCGGCGGGTGACGACGAACCCCTCGGACTCCAGGGTGCGCAGCGCCTCGCGCACGGGGACACGGGAGACGCCGTAGCGACGCGCGAGCACCTCCTCGGTGAGGCGGCTTCCACGCTCGAAGACACCGGAGACGATGTCGTCGCGGATCGCCGTGCATACCGAATGCGCGGGAATGCGCATGTCCGAACCTCCGCCTTAATCCCCGCGAAACGCGGCCGATCGACGCCTGTTCTGTGACTCTATTGCAACCGGCCGGAATTTCCGATGGCGGGGTGGAATCCATGGATATCTTTTGGCCGGAAGGAAGTTCCGCACGGCTCCCCGGGGGACGGCGAAGGCCCCGGCGCGATGCCGGGGCCTTCGTCGGAGCGGTGCGTGCGGGCGGGCCTGGGTCAGACCTGGACGCCGTGGGCGCGGAGGTAGGCGACGGGGTCCATGTCCGAGCCGTACTCGGGGGTGGTGCGGGCCTCGAAGTGCAGATGCGGTCCGGTGGAGTTGCCGGTCGAACCGGAGAAGGCGATCCGCTCGCCCGAGGCGACGCTCTGGCCGACCTTGACGCCGATGGAGGAGAGGTGGCCGTACTGGGTGTAGGTGCCGTCCTTCATCCGCAGCACGATGTTGTTGCCGTAGGCGCCGCCCCAGCCGGCCTCGACGACCGTGCCGGCGCCGACGGCGACGACGGGGGTGCCGGACGCGGCCTGGAAGTCCACGCCGGAGTGGGTGCCGGAGGACCAGAGCGCGCCGCCGGTCTTGTAGCCGGTGGTGACGTGCGAACCGGCGACCGGCAGGTGGAAGGCGTTGAGGCGGGCGCGCTCGGCGGCGCGTGCGGCGCGCGCCTTCTCCTCGCGGACCTCCTTGGCGCGGGCCTCCGCCTTGCGCTCGGCCTCGGCCTTCGCCTTCGCAACGGCGGCCTGGTGCTGCTGGGCCTCCGCCTGGGCCTCGATCTGCGCGGCGAGACTCGTGTCGAGGGCGACCGTCTGGACCAGACCGGTGCTGCCGGCGGTGACCTCGGAGTCCGCGGCGAGTGCCGGGGAGGCCGTCGCGCCTATGACACCGGTGGTGGCCAGGGCCGCGATACCGGCGGCCCGGGCGCTCGAACGCGTCAGGCGGCTCGGGGCACGGTGCTTCCCGGTGGCACGGATGAACGCCATGAAGTGGCTGGTTCCTTTCCTTCCTTCTCGCCTACCGGGTTAGCTGACGGGTTCGGAGCAGGAAGGTCTCCTACGGACCCCTCCCGTCTCGCGTGAGACGCGGGGATCCGATTCACCCCAGGGACTTGGTGGGTCCCCGGCTCCCCAGGCTCGCGCCTGACGGGGACTCGGCGATGGCTGTCCGGTGCCGCGGTCGCGGCTCGGGTCCGGCGGACAGCCGAGCCGACGCTAGGACGGGCGCCTCACCCGCTCCAAACCGAAAGGGTCTTTTGTCGGACATCCCACAGGATGAACGCGCACGTCCCTTGATAAATCAGACAAAAGACAGGACCCCGGCGGGGATGCCCGCCGGGGTCCTGAATGTGCCGGATCGTCAGCCGCTGACGATCGACACCTCGCCGATGCCCAGCGCCCTGACGGGGTCCGCGATCTGCGCGGCGTCCCCGACCAGCACGGTGACCAGACGGTCGACGGGGAAGGCGTTGACCACCGCGGCCGTCGCCTCGACCGTGCCCGTCTCGGCCAGGCGCGCGTACAGCGTGGCCTGGTAGTCGTCCGGGAGGTGCTGCTCCAGCTGGTCGGCCAGGGTTCCCGCGACGGAGGCAGCCGTCTCGTACTTCAACGGGGCCACGCCCACGAGGTTCTGCACGGCGGTCTCGCGCTCGGCGTCGGTGAGCCCCTCGGCCGCCAGGGTGCGCAGGACCTTCCACAGGTCGTCGAGCGCCGGCCCGGTCGACTCCGTGTCCACGGAGCCGCTGATGGCCAGCATCGCCGCGCCGGTGGGGCCGGACGACGAACCGGGTGCCGTCGAACGCAGCACCTGGCCGAACGCCCGGACGCCGTAGGTGTAGCCCTTCTCCTCGCGCAGCACGCGGTCCAGCCGGGAGGTCAGGGTGCCCCCCAGGCAGTACGTGCCGAGGACCTGGGCGGGCCAGACGCTGTCGTGCCGGTCGGCGCCGATCCGCCCGATGAGGAGCTGGGTCTGCACGGCCCCGGGGCGGTCCACGATGACGACGCGGCCGGTGTCGTCCGCGGTGATCGGGGGAACCGGGCGCGCGGGGACCGAGTCGCCCGACCAGTCGCCGACGGTGTCGGCGAGCAGCGCGTCCAGGTCGATGCCGGTGAGGTCGCCGACGACGACCGCCGTCGCGGTGGACGGACGGACGTGGGCGTCGTAGAAGGCGCGGACGGCCGCCGCGTCGATGCGCCGCACCGTCTCCTCGGTCCCCTGGCGTGGACGCGACATACGGGCCGTCGCCGGGAAGAGCTCCTTGGAGAGCTGCTTCGCCGCCCGCCGGGCGGGGTTGGCCTGCTCGTGCGGGATCTCGTCGAGCCGGTTGCCCACCAGACGCTCGATCTCGCTCTCCGCGAAGGCCGGGGCCCTCAGCGCCTCGGCGACCAGTCCGAGCGCCTTGACGAGCCGGGAGGCCGGGACCTCCAGGGACACCCTGAGGCCGGGGTGGTCGGCGTGTGCGTCGAGCGTGGCGCCGCAGCGCTCCAGCTCGGCCGCGAACTCCTCGGCGGAACGCTTGTCCGTGCCCTCGGACAGCGCGCGGGCCATGATCGTGGCCACACCGTCGAGGCCCTCGGGCTCCGCGTCCAGCGGCGCGTCGAGGAAGATCTCCACGGCCACCACCTGCTGGCCCGGCCGGTGGCAGCGCAGCACGGTCAGGCCGTTGGGCAGGGCGCCCCGTTCGGGCGCGGGGAAGGCCCAGGGCCTGGCCTCGCCGGCGGTCGGCTGCGGGTGGTACTCCATCGCTACTCCAGTCACGGCGGCGTCGGTCACTTGTCGGCCCCCTCGTGCGCGTCGGTGCCGTCGGTACCCTCGGTGTCCTCGGCCGGTTCGACCGGCTCGTAGACCAGGACGGCACGGTTGTCGGGCCGCAGATGGGCCCGGGCGGCGGCCTTGACCTCGTCGGCGGTCACGTCGAGCACGCGGCCGACCGCGGTCAGGGCGAGCTGCGGGTCGCCGAACAGGACGGCGAACCGGCACAGTTCGTCGGCCCGTCCGGAGACCGTGCCGAGCCGGTCGAGCCACTCGCGCTCCAACTGTGCCTGCGCGCGTTCCATTTCCTCGGGGGTGGGGCCCTCCTCGGCGAAGCGGGCCAGCTCCTCGTCGACCGCCTCCTCGATCCGCGGGACCTCGACGCCTCCGGACGTCTTCACGTCCAGCCACCCCAGCGACGGCGCGCCGGAGAGCCGGAGCAGCCCGAATCCCGCGGCCACGGCCGTACGGTCGCGGCGGACCAGGCGGTTGTGCAGGCGGGACGACTCGCCGCCGCCGAGCACGGTCAGCGCCAGGTCCGCGGCGTCGCACGCACGGGTGCCGTCGTGGGGCAGCCGGTAGGCCGCCATCAGCGCGCGTGCCGGCACCTCCTCGTGGACCACCTCCCGCAGTTGTCCGCCGATGATGTCCGGCAGCGTGCCGTCGCGCGGGGGCTGCTTGCCGTCGTGGGACGGGATGGATCCGAAGTACTTCTCGATCCAGGCGAGCGTCTGCTCGGGGTCGATGTCCCCGACGACGGAGAGCACGGCGTTGTTCGGCGCGTAGTAGGTGCGGAAGAACGCCTGCGCGTCCTCCAGCGTCGCCGCGTCCAGGTCGGCCATGGAACCGATCGGCGTGTGGTGGTACGGGTGGCCCTCCGGGTACGCGAGCGCGGTGAGCTTCTCGAACGCGGTGCCGTACGGGACGTTGTCGTAGCGCTGGCGGCGCTCGTTCTTCACCACGTCCCGCTGGTTCTCCATGGACTCCTCGTCGAGCGCGGCGAGCAGCGAGCCCATCCGGTCGGCCTCGAGCCACAGGGCCAGCTCCAGCTGGTGCGTGGGCATCGTCTCGAAGTAGTTGGTGCGCTCGAAGCTGGTGGTGCCGTTGAGGGAACCGCCGGCTCCCTGCACCAGCTCGAAGTGTCCGTTCCCCTTGACCTGGCCCGAGCCCTGGAACATCAGGTGCTCGAAGAGGTGGGCGAGGCCGGTGCGGCCCGCCACCTCGTGGCGGGAACCGACGTCGTACCAGAGGCAGACCGCGGCTACCGGGGTCAGATGGTCTTCGGAGAGCACCACGCGCAGGCCGTTGGCCAGCCGGTGCTCGGTCGCCGTCAAGCCGCCGGAACCGGCCTGGGCTGTGGCCGTGTGACCCATGGGCATGTACGTCCCTTCGATCGGTACAGGATTTTCCTGCCGGACCTGCCACTGTAAGCAAGCGCACGGGCACCTGGCGAAGTTCCCGCCGGGTGAATGTTGTCGTAGATCCTGCCGTGAAGAGGGGCTTCGCGGGGCCCCCGGAGAGCGCTTCGGACGGGTCGAGGTCGGCGTTGTCGGTGCGGCGGTCCACAATGGTCGGCGTCAGAACCTGAGGTTGCCCGACAGAATCTGTGAAGGAGTCGCAGCCGCGATGGCCCGCCGCAGCACCAAAACCCCGCCGCCGGACGACTTCGAGGAGAAGATCCTCGACATCGACGTCGTCGACGAAATGCAGGGCTCCTTCCTCGAGTACGCGTACTCGGTGATCTACTCCAGGGCTCTGCCGGATGCCCGGGACGGCATGAAGCCCGTGCACCGCCGCATCGTGTCCCAGATGAACGAGATGGGACTGCGCCCCGACCGTGGGTACGTGAAGTGCGCACGGGTCGTGGGCGAGGTGATGGGCAAACTGCACCCGCACGGCGACGCGTCGATCTATGACGCACTGGTGCGCATGGCACAGCCGTTCTCGATGCGCCTGCCCCTCGTCGACGGGCACGGCAACTTCGGCTCCCTGGGCAACGACGACCCGCCGGCCGCCATGCGGTACACCGAGTGCCGGATGGCCGACGCCACGTCCCTGATGACGGAGTCGATCGACGAGGACACCGTCGACTTCCAGTCGAACTACGACGGCCAGGAGCAGGAGCCGGTCGTCCTCCCGGCGGCGTACCCGAACCTCCTGGTCAACGGTGCTTCCGGGATCGCGGTCGGCATGGCCACCAACATGCCCCCGCACAACCTGGGCGAGGTCGTGGCCGCCGCGCGCCACCTGATCCGGCACCCGGGCGCGGACCTCGAGACGCTGATGCGTTTCGTCCCCGGACCCGACCTGCCGACCGGCGGCCGGATCGTGGGCCTCGGCGGCATCAAGGACGCGTACGCCTCCGGGCGCGGCACGTTCAAGATCCGCGCCACGGTCGCCATAGAGAACGTCACGGCGCGCCGCAAGGGCCTCGTGGTCACCGAACTTCCCTTCACCGTCGGCCCGGAGAAGGTGATCGCCAAGATCAAGGACCTGGTCGGTTCGAAGAAGCTCCAGGGCATCGCCGACGTCAAGGACCTCACGGACCGTGCGCACGGGCTCCGTCTGGTGATCGAGGTCAAGAACGGCTTCGTGCCCGAGGCCGTACTGGAGCAGCTCTACAAGCTGACGCCGATGGAGGAGTCCTTCGGCATCAACAACGTCGCACTCGTCGACGGGCAGCCGCTGACCCTGGGGCTCAAGGAGCTCCTGGAGGTCTACCTCGACCACCGGTTCGACGTGGTGCGCCGGCGCAGCGAGTTCCGCCGGACCAAGCGGCGCAACAGGCTCCACCTGGTCGAGGGCCTCCTCGTCGCCCTGCTCGACATCGACGAGGTCATCCGCCTCATCCGGGACAGCGACAACTCGGGGCAGGCGAAGGAGCGCCTGATGGAGCGCTTCTCGCTGAGCGAGATCCAGACGCAGTACATCCTGGACACCCCGCTGCGCCGGCTGACCCGATTCGACCGGATCGAGCTGGAGACCGAGCGCGACCGTCTGAACCAGGAGATCGCCGAACTGACGGCGATCCTGGAGTCGGACGCCGAGCTGCGCAAGCTCGTGTCCGCCGAACTGGCGGCGGTGGCCAAGAAGTTCGGCACCGACCGGCGCACCGTGCTACTGGAGTCGTCGGGCTCGCAGGTCGCCTCGGTGCCGCTGGAGGTCGCCGACGACCCCTGCCAGGTGCTCCTGTCCTCGACCGGCCTGCTGGCCCGTACGGCGAACGCCGAGCCGATCGTCCAGGCCGAGGACGCGAGGAGGGCGAAGCACGACGTGATCGTCTCCGCCGTCCGCGCGACGGCACGCGGCGACGTGGGCGCGGTGACGTCCGGCGGACGGCTGCTCCGCCTGTCGGTGATCGACCTGCCCCAGCTGCCGGACACGCATGCGGCGCCCAACCTGTCGGGCGGCGCGCAGATCTCGGAGTTCCTGACCCTGGAGGCGGACGAGAGCCTGATCTGCCTCACCACCCTGGACGAGGAGGCGCCGGGTCTCGCCATCGGCACCCTGCAGGGGGTGGTGAAGCGAGTGGTGCCCGACTACCCGGCCAACAAGGACGAGTTGGAGGTCATCTCGCTGCGGGACGGTGACCGTATCGTCGGTGCCTCCCAGCTGCGTACGGGCGAGGAGGACCTGGTCTTCATCACGTCCGACGCGCAGTTGCTGCGCTATCCGGCCGCTCAGGTCCGGCCGCAGGGCCGGGCGGCGGGTGGCATGGCCGGCATCAAGCTCGCCGCGGGCTCCTCGGTCCTGTCGTTCGCCGCCGTCGATCCCGCCGCGGACGCCGTGGTGTTCACGGTCGCCGGTTCGCACGGCACGCTGGACGACTCGGAGCTGACCTGGAAGCTCACCCCGTTCGACCAGTATCCGCGCAAGGGCAGGGCCACCGGCGGGGTGCGCTGCCAGCGCTTCCTGAAGGGGGAGGACGTCCTGGTCTTCGCCTGGGCCGGGGGGACACCGGCACGGGCGGCGCAGAAGAACGGCACACCGGCCGAGCTGCCCGCCCCGGACCCGCGCCGTGACGGTTCCGGAACACCGTCCACCAGCCCCGTCGCGGTGATCGCCGGACCGCTGTAGGACCCGGCAGGACGGCGGGGCCGCCGCGTCATCGAGCCCCGTCGTCCGGCTGCCCCACGTATCGCAGGACGCCCCACATGCTGCGTTCGAGTTCGTCGGCGCCGGTCCCGGCGCTCTGCCGCCGGCCGGTGGGGTCGATCTCCTGCCACGCGCCGTCGGCCTCGGCATCGGCGTCCAGCTGCTCGCGGGTCGCCGTCCCGGCGTTCCTTCCCTGCCCGTCGGGGATGTCCCGTCCCTGCCCGTCGGGGATGTCCCGTCCCTGCCCGTCGGGGATGTCCCGTCCCTGCCCGTCGGGGATGTCCTGTCCCTGCCCGTCGGGGATGTCCCGCTGCTCCGCGCGGCACTCTTCGAGCTGCTTGCGGAGCGCCTCGGCGTCGATGCCGGAACCGATCAGCACCAGTTGGGTCCGCCGGGGCTCCTGCCGGGCCCACCCCTGCGGGACGAAGCGCAGGAACCGGCCCACCGCATGCAGGGCGTACCGGTTGTCCCGGTCGCCGGCGCCGAAGTCGGCGAAGCCCTTGATGCGGTAGAGCCCGGCGGGCCGGGAGTCGAGGAACTCCATGAACCTGCGCGGGCTGAGCGGCATGTCGGTGGTGAAGGAGACGCTCTCGTACGCCGCGTGCAGATGGGCCTCGTGCGTACGGTCCGTCTCGGGAAGCAGATCCTCGAAGCTCAGCTGCCGCGCGAGGTCGTCCCCGTCCGGCGCGAGGGCGGGGTCGAAGAGGAGTTCGGGGTCGATTCTCCCGTATGCGGCGCTGATCACCGCCGCCGCGCCGCCGGCCTCGCCGACGGCACCCCGTACCTCGCTCAGGTCCGCTTCCGTCACCCGGTCCGTCTTGTTCAGCACGATCAGATCGGCGACGGCGAGATGGCGGTCGATCTCGGGGTGGCGCTCCCTGGTCGCCCGGAATTCGGCGGCGTCGACGACCTCGACCAGTCCCCCGTACCTGATGCGGGGGTTGTCGCTCGCCAGCAGCATCCGCACGAGTTCCTGGGGCTCGGCGAGGCCGCTCGCCTCGATGACGATCACGTCGAGCCGGGCACTCGGCCGGGTGAGCGTCTCCAGGTAGGTGTCGAGCTCGCTCGCGTCGACGGCGCAGCACAGGCATCCGTTGCCCAGGGAGACCGTCGACCCCACCTGGCCGGCGACGGTCATGGCGTCGATCTCGATCGAACCGAAGTCGTTGACGATCACGCCGATCCGGTTGCCCGACCTGTTGCGGAGCAGATGGTTGAGCAGCGTCGTCTTGCCGGAACCGAGAAATCCCGCCAGGACGAGGACCGGGATCTGCGAGGCGTGGGGCGGGGTCAACTGGTGCCTTCCTGGGTCGGCCGGATCGCGGGCACGGGGCGCGGCGGCGGGGTTCCGACGTAGCGGGCCGCCGGTCGGATGATCTTCGGGTCCTGCGCCTGCTCCAGGATATTGGCGCTCCAGCCGACCATGCGCGCGGCACAGAAGGTGGGGGTGAACATCGCGCGGGGAAGCCCGCAGAGCTCCATGACGACACCGGCGTAGAACTCCACGTTGGTGTGCAGCTCCCGCCCGGGCTTGAGCTCGGCGAGAATCGCCTCGACCCGCTGCTCGACCTCGACGGCGAAGTCGGCCAGCGGACCTCCGAACTCCTGGGCGATCGAGCGCAGCATGCGTGAACGCGGGTCCTCGGTGCGGTAGACGGGGTGCCCGAAGCCCATGATCCGCTCCCCCGCGAGAACCCGTTCCCTGATCCACCCGTCGATGCGGTCGGGGCTGCCGATGGCGTCCAGAGTGTCCAGTGCCCGGCTGGGCGCGCCGCCGTGCAGCGGCCCGGAGAGCGCGCCCACCGCTCCGACGAGACAGGCGGCGACGTCGGCGCCCGTGGAGGCGATCACCCTCGCGGTGAACGTGGAGGCGTTGAAACCGTGGTCGACCGTGGAGATGAGATAGCGCTCGATCGCCGAGGCCCGAGCGGCGTCCGGCTCCTCACCGGTGAGCATGTACAGGTAGTTCGCCGAGAAGGGGAGGTCGTCCCGGGGGTCGACGGGTTCGAGGCCGAGGCCGAGACGGTACAGAGCGGTCAGCACGGTGGGGACCACGGCACACACGGCGAGCGCGTCGTCCAGTCGACGGTCCGCGTCGATGTCGTACACCGGACGGAAACCGGCGGTGGCGCCGAGGAGCGACAGCGCGGTACGAAGCCCGGCGAGCGGGCCGGAGACCGCTCCGGCACGGGCGATGGACGGCAGCGCCTCCCGTACCTCTGCGGGCAGGCGGCGCAGGCCCGCCGCGCGTGCGGCGAACTCCTCGCGGGCGGCCGGGCCGGGGAGCTCGCCGTGGAACATCAGGTACCAGACGTCCTCGAAGCTGCGGGTCCGCGCAAGCTCGATCGCCGAGTAGTGACGGTAGTGGTAGAAGCCCTCGCGCCCTCGTACGTCGCCCAGCGCGGTGTCGGTGACGATCACACCGGCGAGCCCCCGGGGCACGTCGAGCGGGGTTGTTTCCGTGCGGGTGGCAGGCATGGCAGAACTCATTCCTCTGGGGAGCCGGACGTTGATTCCACTGTCCAACCTTGATGGACGGTCGTCAATATTGATTGAATCAATGCATGTGTGTGACTACGTCCGACGCGATGTGGACGAGGCATGGATATGGGTACGGTGAGGACATGACGCATGAGCCAGTCCAGAGAGCCGCGCCGGACGGTCGGGAGGCCGGCGGGAACCGGAGGGCCTACCGGGACCGGAGGGCCGACAGCGACCCGAAGACCGACCGGGACCAGGAGACCGACCGGGACCGGGAGGTTGCGTTGTCGACCGACGGCTCAGAAACCGGGAGCCCGGCCGATGGTCCGGACACCGGAGCGTCGGGCCCGAGCCGCAGGCTCACCACCCGGGAGGCGGCGGACCTGCTGGGGGTGAAGCCCGAGACGGTCTACGCCTACGTGAGCCGGGGGCAGCTCACCAGCAGGCGCACTCCCGGCGGACGCGGCAGCACGCTCGACGCCGAACAGGTGGAGGCACTGGCCCGCCGGACGGGGCGGAGAGATCCCGCCGACGCAACAGCCCCCGGGGACCTGGTCTTCCGTACCGGCCTCACCCTCATCGAGCCCGACCGCTACTTCTTCCGCGGCGTCGACGCGACGGAACTCGCCCGCCACTACGGCTTCGAGGAGGTCGCCGAGTGGATCTGGACCGGTGAGCTGCGCCCGGGTATCCGCTTCGACGCGGCCCCCGACCCACTCGCCGCCGCCCGCCGCACGGCTGCCGCGTTGCCTCGGCACAGCAGTTCCACGGACAGGCTGCGGGCTGCCGTCGCCGCTGCGGCAGCTGCCGACCCCTTGCGTTTCGACCTCACCGCCCAGGGGGTCCTCGACTGCGCGCGCAACCTGGTCCCCACCCTGGTCGGGGCCCTGCCCGGCGCCCCCGCCGCACGTGCGTCCGCAGCCGGTCCCGGATTCGAGGACGTGGCCGGTGCTCCGGAGGCGGAGCGGGAAGGGGCCGCCGACGAGGCCGGTGGTACGCGTGAATCGCTGGCCCGCCGACTGTGGCCGAAGCTCTCGGCCCGGCCCGTGGACGCGGCCTCGCTGCGCGTACTGGATACCGCGCTCGGGCTGCTGGCCGACCACGATCTGGCGGCTTCGACCCTGGCCGCACGGGTCGCGGCGTCGACGCACGCGCACCCGTACGCCGTGGTCTCCGCCGGCCTCGGCGTCCTCGAAGGCCCCCTGCACGGCGCGGCGAGCGGGCTGGCACACCGCATGCTGGCCGAGGTCGTGGACCGGGGCAGCGCGACGCCGGTGGTCGCCGACCACCTTCGGGCGGGGCGCCCGGTCCCGGGACTGGGCCACAAGCTCTACGCAGGAGAGGACCCGCGGGCGCGGCTGCTCCTCTCGCTGCTGGAGGACGTGCCTCAGGCGGAGTCCGCACTCGTGGCCGCCCGCGACGTGGTCACCACCACCGCACGCCACACCCCCCTGCACGCCAACATCGACCTGGCACTCGCCGTGCTCTCGGTCTCCTCCGGCATGGCCGGGGAAGCGGGCGAGACGGTGTTCGCGGTGTCCCGCACGGTCGGCTGGATCGCCCACGCCATGGAGGAGTACGCGGAGCGGCCCCTGCGCCTGAGGCCCAGCGGGCAGTACTGCGGGCCCCGCCCGCCCCGGCCACTTCCGACCGCACCGGGCGGCGGCGCGTAGGCGCAGCTCGCGAGACCCTCGCGGCAAGCACGGCTGCTTGCCGGCGCTGCGCCGCACACGCCGGGGCGCGCACCTGCGGTCGCTGGGCGCGCCGCCGCCGAGGCTCGTGCGTGCGTGCCGAACTCAAGGCGCGGGTGCCGACGCCGGGCGTGGGTGCCGAACTGAGGCGCGGGTGCCGAGGCGGAGGCGTACCGAGCCGGAGAGCATGCCGACGCTGCAAATTAGCTACAGCCGAAGGCAATTCTCCCCGCGTGCGACCGAGCTACCGGGGCGGGCGGGTGGTGGAACCCCGCACCACCAGTTCCGGCTCGAACAGCAGCTCGTCCGACGGCACCGTACGCCCCGCGATCTGCACCGAGAGCAACTCGACGGCCGCCCGCCCCATGGCCTCGATCGGCTGCCGCACCGTGGTCAGGGGCGGCTCGGTGCAGTTCATGAACGCCGAATCGTCGTACCCCACGACGGAGACGTCCCCGGGAACGGAGAGCCCGCGGCGACGCGCCGCCCGCACCGCTCCGAGAGCGAGCGGGTCGCTGGCACAGATGATGCCGGTGACGCCGTGGTCGAGCAGCCGCATCGCCGCGGCCTGGCCGCCTTCGAGCGAGAACATGGCCCGCGCCACCCACTCGTCCGGCACCGTGACCCCGGACTGCTCGGCCAGCGCTCTGGCGGCGGCCAGTTTGCGCTGGGAGGGCACGTGGTCGGCCGGACCGAGGACGAACCCGATCTTCTCGTGTCCCAGGGAGACGAGGTGGCGCCACGCCTGTTCGATGGCCACGGAATCGTCGCACGAGACCGCGGGGAATCCGAGGCGAGCTATGGCCGCATTGATCAGTACGACGGGGATCTTGCGGTCCGCGAGCACCTTGTAGTGATCGTGGGGAGCGTCGGCCTGGGCGTAGAGCCCACCGGCGAACACGACTCCCGACACCTGCTGCTGGAGCAGCAGCTCGACGTAGTCGGCCTCGGAGACGCCCCCCTTGGTCTGTGTGCAGAGGACGGGCGTCAGCCCTTGCTGGGCGAGCGCACCCCCGACCACTTCGGCGAAGGCCGGGAAGATCGGGTTCTGCAGTTCCGGCAGTACCAGTCCGACCAGTCGAGCCCGCTCGCCGCGGAGCTGCGTGGGGCGTTCGTATCCGAGGACGTCGAGGGCGGAGAGGACGGCTTGCCGTGTGGCGTCGGAGACGCCCGGTTTGCCGTTCAGCACCCGGCTGACCGTGGCCTCGCTGACCCCTACTTTCTTGGCAACCTGAGCAAGTCGTCGCGTCATGAACGCAAGATTAGCGCAAGAAGCGCAAACAGATTGCGTGGAGTCGGATGCCCATAGAACGCTCACAGACGCGACTCCCGAAGGCAAGGGCTCAGATACGCCGGTGTTCGGACGAACCGGCCCGATGTGCCGTCGCCACGGTCCACGGGCACGGGGGCCGCGGACGCCCCGCCCGGGATCGCGCCGGGGGGCGGTCGGCCTCGGCCGGGGGGCGGTGGGCCTCGGCCCGGGGCGGTCGGCCTCGGCCGGACGCGGGCCGACCGGCGTCGGGCATGAACCCCTGCCGTCGGATTGATCCTCGTCGTCGATCGGTCGTAGTCGTAACAAGACCGGACCGCGCAGATTTCGGGAAGACCGCATCGGGCCTCTACCGTTCGTACGATGAGCGCCCCACCGACCACCTCGCGGGGACCGCGCCGGTTCGGCCGGCCGAGGCGGGTCTTCTCACAGGTCCTCCTGATGCAGCTGGCTGTCATCACCGGCGTCGCCGTTCTCGCCACCGGGCTCTTTCTGGCGCCGCTCAGTGCGCAACTCGACGATCAGGCCATGCGACGCGCCCTGGCCATCGCGCAGAGCACGGCGGCGCAGCCGCAGATCGCCGAGTCCCTGCTCACCACCGGGGCGAGTCCGCATGGTCCCGTCCAGGTCGCGGCCGAAAGGATCCGGCGATCGACCGGCGCCGAGTACGTCGTGATCATGGACGTACACGGAGTGCGCTGGTCCCACACCGACACCTCCCGCATCGGTGGCGTCGTCTCGACCGACCCCAGCACCGCGCTCGCCGGCAGGTCCGTGATGGAGATCGACAACGGCACGCTCGGCCGGTCCGCCCGCGGCAAGGTGCCGCTGCGCGACGGATCGGACCGAGTCATCGGGGCCGTCTCGGTCGGCATCGCGTACGACAGCGTCCGCGCCCGGCTGCTCTCCGTGATCCCCGTGCTCCTGGCCTACGCGGGCGGGGCACTGGCCGTGGGCGCCCTGGCGGCGTATCTGATCTCCCGCCGCCTCCAACGGCAGACCCACGATCTGGCGTTCTCCGACATCTCCGCGCTGCTGACGGAACGCGAAGCCATGCTGCACAGCATCCGTGAGGGCGTCGTCGCGCTGGACCGAACCGGGCACATCAGGCTCCTCAACGACGAGGCCGAACGTCTGCTCGGCCTCGGCCCGGACGCCACCGGCAGGACGCCCGAAGAAGCCCTCGGTCCGGGCCGGACGGCCGACGTGCTGGCGGGGAAGGTCGTCGGCGACGATCTGGTGACCGTACGCGGCAGCCGTGTGCTCCTCGCCAACCGGATGCCGACCGACGACGGCGGCGCCGTCGCCACCCTGCGCGACCGTACCGAGCTGGAGCACCTCGGCCGTGAACTCGACTCCACCCACGGCCTGATCGACGCGCTCCGCGCTCAGGACCACGAGCACGCGAACCGTCTGCACACCCTCCTGGGGCTCCTGGAGCTGGAGATGCACGAGGACGCGATGGATTTCGTCACGGAGGTCGTCGGCGTCCACAGGGCCACGGCCGAACAGGTCACCGAGAAGGTGCACGACTCTCTGCTGGCCTCGCTCCTGGTCGGCAAGGCCGCCGTCGCCGCGGAGCGGGGTGTGGCCCTGCGGATGGTGCCGGGGTCACTGCTGCCGGACCGGCTGGTGGATCCGCGCGGTCTGGTCACCGCCCTCGGCAATCTCGTGGACAACGCCTTGGACGCGGCCGCGGGGTCCGCCGACGCCCGGATCGATGTCGGCCTGCATGCCGAGGGGCGTACGGCGGTACTGCGGGTGCACGACAGCGGGCCGGGTGTGGCCGCGGAGGACCGGGACTCCATCTTCACCGAGGGCTGGTCGACCAAGGAGGTTCCGGCCCACGGCAAGCGCGGACTCGGACTGCCCCTCGTACGCCGCTTCGCTGAGCGACAGGGCGGCAGCGTCTCCGTGGCGAGGTCGGACGAAGGCGGAGGCGCGGTGTTCACCGTCGTCCTCCCCGAGGCACTCCGCGAAACGCCGACAGGATCGGAACCCGGTCCGGAGGAAGCAACGGCCGGACGGGAACGGCCGGGTGTCCGCCCGGACGGCCCGTCGGCCCACGCGCCGTCCGCGAACAGCGGGGAAGCCCTGTGATCGAGGTCCTCGTCGTGGACGACGACAAACGGGTGGCCCGCGTCAACGCGGCCTATACCGCCAAGGTGCCCGGCTTCCACGTGGCCGCCGTGGCGCATTCCGCGGCCGAGGCCCTCGCACGCGTCGGGGAAACGCCCCCCGACCTCATCCTGCTCGACCACTACCTTCCGGACCGCAACGGCCTCGCCGTGGTGCGGGAGTTGCGCGAGCGGGGCCACCAGTCCGACGTCATCATGGTGACGGCGGCCCGCGACGTCGCCACCGTCCAGGCGGCCATGCGCCACGGTGCCCTCCAATATCTGGTGAAACCGTTCGCGTACGCCGGGCTCCGCACCAAACTGGAGGCGTACGCCGCGCTGCGCCACACCTTCGAGAGCGGCGGCGAGGCCGGGCAGACCGAGGTGGACCGCTTGTTCGGCGCTCTGTGGGCCCCGGGCGAACCAGGCCTGCCGAAGGGACATTCACCGACGACCGCCGAGCTCGTCCGCCAGTCCCTCCGCTCGGCCGACGGACCTCTCTCCGCTCAGGAGATCGCGGACAGCGCAGGCCTGAGCAGGCAGACAGCCCAGCGCTACCTCAAACTGCTGGAACGCACCGGGCGGGTCAGGCTGTCCCTGCGGTACGGCGAGACAGGCCGCCCCGAGCACCGGTACACGTGGGCCGCGGACGACTGAGCCCCGCCTCGCCCGCCGGACGCGTCGGCCGCGCAGGCCACGTCGGCACGACGGACGCGTCGGCACGACGGACGCCCGAGGTCTGCGCGGCCGCTCCCGGCAGTCCGGCCGAGCGCGTGGCCCAACGGACGGCACAGCCGGTGTGCGCAGCCCGGCCGGGCTGCGCACACCGGGTGAGGAGGAGGGCCCCGGTCAACGGTGCACGGTGAAACAGGGACATTACCGGCGCCCTGTCCGCCCACAGGCCGGTCACGTGGGCGGCTGCTGCGGCTCGGGGCCCCTCGTACCGACAGCGCCCCGGCGCAGCGTCCGCGTCACGGGACGAAGAAGCGGCCCCGCTCCCACCGGCCGATGCGAGCGGCCGATGCGAGCGGCCGCGGTCGGTGAACACGTAGGACGCGGTCAGAGCAGGCCGGGCATAGGCCGGCCGGACCTGAGCACCACGTCGCACCAGGCGAGGTCTACGCCGCCCCCGCCCCGGTGAGCGCCCGGACCTCCGTCTCCGCGTGCTTCGCCGTGTCCGGAGGTTCGGGGGAGGTGATGGTGCCGATCCAGCCCGCCAGGAATCCGGCCGGGATGGACACCAGTCCAGGGTTCTCCAACGGGAACACCGCGAAGTCCATACCGGGGAAGAGCGACGTGGGCCCTCCGCTGACGACCGGCGAGAGCAGCACGAGCAGGATCGCGGGGACCAGACCTCCGTACACCGCCCAGACCGCTCCCCGGGTGGTGAAGTTCCGCCAGAACAGCGAGTAGAGCAACGCCGGGAGGTTGGCCGAAGCGGCGACCGCGAAGGCAAGCCCCACGAGGAAGGCGACGTTCAGGTTCTGCGCGAGGAGACCGAGTGCGATGGCCACCACCCCGACGCCGGCCGCCGCCACCCTTGCCACGGCGACCTCACTGCGCTGCTTGGCGCCCGGCCGCCGGAAGGAGGCGTAGAGATCATGGGCGACGGAGGCGGAGGAAGCGAGGGTGATACCCGCGACGACGGCCAGAATCGTGGCGAAGGCGATCGCGGCCACCACGGCGAAGAGCACCGTGCCTCCCGTCGAGCCCTCCCCGCCTCCCAGGACGAGCGCCAGCAGCGGAACCGCCGTGTTGCCGGAGGCGTTCGACGCACGCACATCGGCCGAACCCACGAGCGCGGCAGCTCCGAAGCCCAGGACGATCGTCATCAGGTAGAAGCTGCCGATCAGTCCGATGGACCAGACGACGGATCGACGGGCCGCGCGCGCCGTCGGCACCGTGTAGAAGCGCGACAGGATGTGCGGCAGACCGGCCGTTCCGAGGACGAGTGCCAGGCCGAGGCTGATGAAGTCGAAGCGCGCGGTCCAACTGCCTCCGTACCTGAGCCCCGGCGCGAGGAAGTCCTTGCCGTGACCACTGCGGTCGGCGGCGGTGGTGAGGAGGGCGTTGAAGTCCCCTCGGAAGTGCAGGAGGACGAGGACCGTGAGAGCGACGGCCCCGGCCATGAGCAGGACGGCCTTGACGATCTGGATCCAGGTCGTCGCACGCATACCGCCGAGGGACACGTAGATCACCATGAGTGCTCCGACGCCGACCACCGTCCAGGACCGGGCGGTGTCGCTCGTGCCCCCCAGAAGCAGCGCGACGAGGCTTCCCGCGCCCACCATCTGCGCCACGAGGTACAGCACCGAGACGGTGACGGACGACGTCCCCACCGCCGTACGCACGGGGCGCTCCGCCATGCGGGCGGCGACCACGTCCGCGAGCGTGAAACGCCCGCAGTTGCGCACGAGTTCCGCGACCAGGAGCAGCACGACCAGCCAGGCCACGAGGAAGCCCACCGAATAGAGCATGCCGTCGTAGCCGAAGAGCGCGATCAGTCCGGAGATGCCGAGGAAGGACGCGGCGGACATGTAGTCCCCTGCGATGGCGAACCCGTTCTCCATGGGTGAGAACAGTCGGCCCCCGGCGTAGAACTCCTCCGCGGAGCCCTGCCGGTTCCGGCTCACCCAGGTCGTGATGCCGAGCGTGACGGCGATGAACACGCTGAACAGCAGCAGTGCCAGCGTCTGGTGGTTCCCGCTCACCGGCTGATCCCTCTTGTCATCTCCTGGGTCTCCCAACGCAGTTCCAACGCCGCCCGGTCACGGTGCAACCGCGCGTGACGCGCATACGCCCAGGTGAGGAGGAAGGTCGTCAGGAACTGCCCCAGACCTGCCAGCATCGCCACGTTGAGCACCCCGGCCACAGGGCGCGCCATCAGGCCATGAGCCGTGGTGGCCGCGATGACGTACGCGAGGTACCAGAGCAGGAACGCGGCAGCCGCCGGAACGACGAACCGCCTGTAACGGCGACGCACTTCGCGAAAGGCCGGACTGTTCTGCACTTCCAGATAGATGTCGGCCGCGCTGTACTCCTGTCGTGCCCCCGCATGGGACCAGCCGTCCCCGGCCGCGCTGCCTCCCGCGCCGTCCGGCTCGCCCCACCCGGCAGCCGGCGCCTCGTACCACGGGTCGTCGAGCCGCAGTCCTGCGGCGTCCGGCCCAGCTTCCTTCTCCACCGACAACTCCCTTGTCCACGTGCCTTTTCGGCCGCGTAGCCAAGAATGGGCAGATCGGGAAGATCCCGGGCACTTCATTCGTGGTGCTTCACCATTTCAGGTGACGGAAGTCCCGGGCGGGTGTGCGATCCCCCTTCCGTAGGCATAGCGCACGGCTCCTGTCCTGTCGCGCGCTCCCGTCTTGGCGAAGAGGTTGTTGATGTGCGTCTTCACCGTGGCGCGCGAGATGTGGAGCGTGCGGGCGATCTCCGCGTTGGAGAGTCCGTCCGCGATGAGGATCAGCACCTCGGCCTCGCGGGGCGTGATCCCGTCGGGCAGTTCGGCCGGGGCGGGGGAACCCGACAGGACTGCCTGCGCGGTGACCCGCTCGAGCAGCCTGCGCTGCACCTTCGGTGACAGCCCCGCCTCACCCGACAGCACCGCCGAGATGGCCTGCGCGATCTCCTCGCCACGGGCGTCCTTGGTCAGATAGCCGCGAGCACCCGCCTGCAGAGCCGTGAACAGCGAGTCGTCGTCGGCGAAGGTCGTGAGGACGACCACCTGGGTACGCGGATGCTCACGCCGGATCCGACGAGTCGCCTCGACCCCATCGCATCTCGGCATGCGGAGATCCATCAGGACCACGTCGGGCGCCTTCTCCTCGACGAGGGCGAGTGCTTCCTCCCCGTCCTTGGCCGCTCCCACGACCTCGATACCCGGCAGCAGTCCCAGCAGCATGACAATGCCCTCGCGGACCACCGACTGGTCGTCGGCGACCACCACCCGCGCGGTCACGCGGGCACCCGCAGACTCACCACGAATCCCTCCTCGTCCGGTCTTGCCTCCAGGGTGCCGCCGAGCAGTTCGGCGCGCTCTCTCATCCCGAGAAGACCGTAGCCGGACCCACTGTCAGCGAGCTCCGCGCCGGGACGGTTGCCCCCGGCGTCCCGAACCTCCAGTGCCACGGACTCCGGCCCGTACTCAAGGCGAACGAACACGGCGGCCCCTGGGGCGTGCTTCCGGGTGTTCGTCACCGCCTCCTGGGCGACCCTGCGAACCGTCTGCGACGCCTCTGCGGACAGTTCCCTGCGCTCCCCCGCCACGGATAGCTCGGCCGGCTCGCCGGCTACCAGTTGTCTCAGGAACTCCTCCACCGGAGTCATCTCCCCGCGCAGCGCGGAAAGCGCCTGACGCGTCTCGGCAAGGCCCTCACGCGCCATGGCCCGCGCGGCCACCACCCTCTCCAGCACCTGATCACGGAACGGCCCGGCAGGCTCCCGCTCGATCAGCAGCCTGGCCGCCTCCAGATGCACCAGTTGCGCGGAGAGGCTGTGGGCGAGTACGTCGTGGATCTCGCGGGCGATCCTGGATCTCTCCGCCAGCGCCGCCGTCCCTGCCTCAGCTTCGCGGGCGGCCCGCTCCTGGGCGAGGAGCCGCTGGGAACTGCCACGGGCCTCGGCGTCGAGTCGCAGCACGTACCCGCCCAGGCAGAGGCTGCCCGTGGTGATGGCGGTGGTCATCCAGCCGTCCTGTTTCACGACGGCATAGGCGACGAGCGCCACCGCTGTCAGGGGTACCCCGGCCGACAGCGGGAGGCGTTCCAGTGCGATCACGGCGCAGCCGCACCACAGCGCCACCGCGAGCGCGCCCGCACCGGCCTCCAGAGCACCGAACGCCACCGCCACCAGCAACACCAGCAGGCCGAGAGACGGCCACAGCCGATGCTCCCTGGTGGTACGGAAATACGCTCTGGCGGCCATGGCACAGCCGGCTGTCAGCACCAGACCGATCGCGATCTGCCAGAGCGCGAACCGGCCGTCCGAGAAGGCGGACCAGAGCAGACCGATCAGCACCGCGCTCCACACGAACCGCGCGATCGCTACCCGGCTGCGAGCCTGAGGCGCACGGGTGAGAGCTTCTCTCGACGGCCAGCTCGTCCACGTACTCCGCATCACGCGCGGCCCTTCCCCATGCTCTGCGCGGGCGTCGGCGGCATGACGCCCGCAGCGACACCGACTGCGACACCGTACTGCTCGCGCAGTTCCCGGGCCCGCAGGACCAGCACGCCACTACGGGCGAGCAGCATCGCCGCCAGCGACACGAGAAGGGCCGCCGTGCCCTGATGTATGCCGAGGGCGAGGGTGACGGCAGCCAGAGAGACGCGCAGGCCCATTCCCGCGGCCCATACGAAGAAGGTGGCCTTGGTCCCCTGGCTCCAGACCGACGCGTCGGGCTCCTGCCACAGCCGGGCGGTCCAGCCCCATCCCGCGCCCGTGACCAGCCCCACCAGCAGACCCGCACCGAGCATGGCACCGGACATGGCTTCGTGACGAGGGTCGAGAACACCGTCGTTCTTCAGGGCGACGAGCGTCAGAACGGCCGGCAGCAGCCACCAGCGCCTCTCGTCACCGACTCGCTGCGCGGAGAACTGGCGCACGACGAGAAGCGCGACGACCGCGCAGATCACCAGAATGTCGAAGAGCCCTGACACGGCTGCCTCCGGGAGATGTGAAGAAGTGTTGTCTTCGACGCTACGGAGGCTCGGTGATCATGGGATCGGCCCAGGGGTTGACCGTGGGTGGAGAAGTAATCTCCACCCACGGGTGGAGAAGGTCAGACGTCGATGCGCGAGCGGTCCAGCGTGGCCGCCGAGCTCGTGATGAACTCCTTGCGCGGCGCGACCTCGTTGCCCATCAGCAGGTCGAAGACCTGCTCGGACGATTCCAGATCCCCGATGTTGATGCGCCGCAGAGTGCGGTGGCGCGGGTCCATCGTGGTCTCCGCGAGCTGGTCCGCGTCCATCTCGCCGAGACCCTTGTACCGCTGGATCGATTCCTTGATCCGGACGTTCTTCCGCTGCAGTTCCAGCAGCGTCTGGCGGAGTTCGTTGTCGGAGTACGTGTAGATGTACTTGTCCTGGCCCTTCTTGGGCTGGACCAGCTCGATCCGGTGCAGCGGCGGCACCGCCGCGAAGACCCGCCCCGCCTCGACCATGGGCCGCATGTAGCGCTGGAAGAGCGTGAGCAGCAGGGTGCGGATGTGCGATCCGTCGACGTCGGCGTCCGTCATCATGATCACCTTGCCGTAGCGCGCGGCGTCGATGTCGAACGTACGGCCGGATCCAGCTCCTATGACCTGGAT
Source organism: Streptomyces sp. NBC_00178 (assembly GCF_036206005.1). Lineage (NCBI taxonomy): Bacteria > Bacillati > Actinomycetota > Actinomycetes > Kitasatosporales > Streptomycetaceae > Streptomyces > Streptomyces sp. NBC_00178. The sequence continues at coordinate 5,544,155 of NZ_CP108143.1, read as the reverse complement.
GATGGCACCGCACTCGGCGTTCTTGAGCATGTCCGAGACGGACGACTTCTGGACGTTGAGGATCTTTCCTCGGATGGGCAGCAGGGCCTGGAACTCGCTGTTGCGGGCCAGCTTCGCGGTGCCGAGCGCCGAGTCGCCCTCGACGATGAAGAGCTCGCTGCGCTCCACGTCGTCGCTGCGGCAGTCGGCGAGCTTCGCCGGCAGCGACGACGACTCGAGCGCCGTCTTGCGGCGCTGCGCGTCCTTGTGCTGGCGGGCGGCGATGCGTGTGCGTGCCGCGGCCACGGCCTTGTCCAGGACCGCCCTGGCCTGGGCCTTGGCGTCCCGCTTCGTGGACGTCAGGAAGGCCTTGAGCTCCTTGGCGACGACGTTGGCGACGATGCGGTTGGCCGCGGAGGTGCCCAGTACCTCCTTGGTCTGGCCCTCGAACTGCGGTTCCGCGAGACGCACGGTCACGACCGCCGTGAGGCCTTCGAGGGCGTCGTCCTTGACGACGTCGTCCTCGGCGACGCGGAGCAGCTTGGCGGAGCGCAGCGCCTCGTTGACCGTCCGTGTCAGTGAGCGTTCGAAGCCGGACACATGGGTGCCGCCCTTGGGGGTGGCGATGATGTTGACGAACGACTTCACGTTGGTTTCGTAGCCGGTTCCCCAGCGGAGGGCGATGTCCACACCCAGTTCGCGGGTGACCTCCGTCGCGGTCATGTGCCCCCGGTCGTCGAGCACGGGCACGGTCTCCTTGAACGTGCCCGTCCCGCTCAGCCGCTGCACGTCGCAGACGGCCTTGTCCTGGGCCAGGTACTCGCAGAACTCGCTGATCCCGCCGTCGAAGCGGAAGGTCTCCTCCGTCTTGCCCTCACCGTCGATGCCCCGCTCGTCGCGTACGACGATGGTGAGGCCGGGGACGAGGAAGGCGGTCTGGCGTGCCCGCTGGTACAGCGTCTCGAGGTTGAGCTTGGCGTCCTTGAGGAAGATCTGGCGGTCGGCCCAGTACCGCACACGGGTGCCGGTACGCGCCTTGGGCACCCGCTTGCCCTTGCGGAGGCCGTTGGAGGGGTCGAAGGGGCTGTCGGGGCCCTGCTCGGTGAACATGCCCGGGACCCCGCGCCGGAAACTGATGGAGTGGGTCGCGCTGTTGCGGTCGACCTCGACGTCGAGCCGGGCGGAGAGCGCGTTCACGACGGATGCGCCCACGCCGTGCAGGCCGCCCGAGGCCGCGTAGGAGCCGCCGCCGAACTTGCCACCGGCGTGCAGCTTGGTCATGACGACCTCGATGCCGGAGAGGCCCGTCTTCGGCTCGACGTCCACGGGAATCCCGCGGCCGTTGTCGCGCACCTCGACGGAGGCGTCGTCGTGGAGAATGACCTCGATGGAGTCGCAGTAGCCGCCCAGGGCCTCGTCCACCGAGTTGTCGATGATCTCCCAGAGGCAGTGCATGAGTCCGCGGCTGTCCGTGGACCCGATGTACATTCCGGGGCGCTTGCGAACAGCTTCGAGCCCTTCGAGGACGAGAAGGTGCCGCGCGGTGTAGTTGGAGCTGTCCCTGTCTGCGCCGCCTGCTCCGGTCAGCAGCGCAGTGGACGGCACGGAATCGGCGGTCACGCGGTTCGCTCCTCGCTGAATTTCATTCGGGGGCCCGGTGGGGTCGGGCTCGGCCTCGGTAGCCGCTGAGAGCCTACCGAGGCCTGGTAGAGCGGTTGTAACGCCACCCACGGGGAATCCTTATGCTAGTCCAGCCTCGCATAGACGTTCGATCACTCGTCGGAGTGACGCGCACATCACGTTCCCTTCGAGGCATGAACCATTTAGGCTCCGGGCACGTCCTCATGAACAACCGGCACGCCAGCCGGCGGACCGGCCCACACAAGCAACGCGAAACCGTAGCGCTACGCAATACGGCACATTCGCCGCCAACCGGCGACAGACAGCCATCCCGAGAAGAAGTTTCGAAGAAATGCCACGAGCGGGAACGTTTTCGGCCTGGTTGGATGTTGACCCTGGTACGACAGCTCGTCGAGCTAGAGAAGAGGCGACGTGACTACTGTTCTGACCCCCGCGAGCCCGCTGACCGCAGCAGACCGCTGTGACCGTTGCGGCGCCCAGGCATATCTGCGCGTCGTCCTGATCAGCGGCGGTGAACTGCTCTTCTGCGCCCACCACGGTCGCAAGTTCGAGCCGGAACTCAAGAAGATCGCCGCGGAAATACAGGATGAGACGGACCGGCTCACTGCCGTGCAGGCCAGTTCCGCCGACGAGGAACAACACTGACACCTCGCATCCACGACGAGCCATGGGTTCGGTCCAGGACCGGCCGACGGGCGGCCTCCCAGCAGGGAGGCCGCCCGTTCTCATGTGCCGCGACGCCATCGGCCGGCTCCGGCCGTCGGACCGGTCAGCTCCGGCCGGCCATCCACCGGATCGCCGACGAGACACGGGTGTACACACCGGGGCTTCCAGGGCTCCCGCAGCCACTCCCCCAGGAGACGAGCCCGACAAGGCGCCCACGGGCCACCAGCGGCCCTCCACTGTCCCCCTGGCACGCGTCCCGCCCCCCGGTGGTTTCACCGGCGCAGAGCATCGATGAGGCGTCGTACGTGCCCCTTGTGCCGCCGGGGTAGGCCCGGGCACAGTCGCCGTCCGGCAGCACCCGCACCGAAGCGACGCGCAGCCTGGCCGCGTAGGTGCCGTATCCCGTCGTGTCGCCCCAGCCGTACACCTGCGCGGCCGTACCGGGCTCGTATGCCGCACTCCCCGCTCGCGCCATCGGGATGACGCTGCTCGCCGGGAGCGCCCGGGCCAGAGTGACCACCGCGAGGTCGCCGGCGTTCGTACGGGGGTCGTACGCCGGATTGGCCCATGCGGACCGCACCGGGATCTCCTGACCACCCGATCCGCCCAGTTCGTCCCGTCCGGCGATGATCCGCAGATCGCCGACGTCGGAGACATCCGCCCCGAGGACGTCCTGCCGCAGGCAGTGGGCCGCGGTCATGACCTGCGTGGGTGCGATCACCACACCCCCGCAGAACTGGCCCGCACGGGTTCCCCCGAATCGGGCACGGCTCGACAGGGCCACCACCCACGGGCTGTCCGCGACCGCGGCCGGCTTGCCACCGATGATGATGCTGTCGGCCACCGCTTCGGGCGGGGGGCCGAGCGGTATGACGGCGGTGGCTATCGCCAGGGTGCAGGCCGCGGGCAGGACACGGGCGAGGACGCGGGGCATGAAGACTCCTTACGCCGAGGTGATCAGTGTCCACTCAGCGTGATGCCCATCCCCGCGAGCCGCACGCGGACACCCACACAGGCCGCACACGGACGAGGGCCGGGGCCCGGAACCAGTCCTGGTTCCGGGCCCCGGCCCTCGTCCGTACTCGACGCGGCCTAGTCGAGGTAGTCCCGCAGCACCTGCGAGCGCGACGGGTGGCGAAGCTTCGACATCGTCTTCGACTCGATCTGCCGGATGCGCTCGCGCGTCACCCCGTAGACCTTTCCGATCTCGTCCAGGGTCTTCGGCTGGCCGTCGGTGAGACCGAAGCGCATCGACACGACACCGGCCTCACGCTCGGAGAGCGTGTCGAGCACGGAGTGCAGCTGCTCCTGGAGCAGCGTGAAGCTCACCGCGTCGGCCGGCACGACGGCCTCGGAGTCCTCGATCAGGTCACCGAACTCGCTGTCCCCGTCCTCACCCAGCGGGGTGTGGAGGGAAATCGGCTCACGACCGTACTTCTGGACCTCGATGACCTTCTCAGGGGTCATGTCGAGTTCCTTGGCCAGCTCCTCCGGCGTGGGCTCGCGGCCCAGGTCCTGGAGCATCTGGCGCTGCACGCGTGCGAGCTTGTTGATGACCTCGACCATGTGCACCGGGATACGGATGGTGCGGGCCTGGTCGGCCATGGCCCGGGTGATCGCCTGACGGATCCACCAGGTGGCGTACGTGGAGAACTTGTAGCCCTTGGTGTAGTCGAACTTCTCCACCGCGCGGATCAGGCCGAGGTTGCCCTCCTGGATGAGGTCCAGGAAGAGCATGCCGCGGCCCGTGTAGCGCTTGGCCAGCGAGACCACGAGACGGAGGTTGGCCTCCAGCAGGTGGTTCTTGGCCCGGCGGCCGTCCTCGGCGATGATCTCCAGCTCACGCTTCAGCTTCGGTGCGAGCTTGTCGGAGTTGGCGAGCTTGTCCTCGGCGAACAGGCCGGCCTCGATGCGCTTGGCGAGCTCGACCTCCTGCTCGGCGTTGAGGAGGGGGACCTTCCCGATCTGCTTCAGGTAGTCCTTGACCGGGTCGGCCGTGGCGCCGGCGACGGCGACCTGCTGCGCAGGCGCGTCGTCCTCGTCGTCGTCGGAGAGGACGAAGCCCTTGTTCTCGCCCTCGCCCTCCTCTTCCTCACCCTTGCCGGCCTTGACTTCCTCGGCCGCCTCATCGCCGTCGAGCAGTTCGTCGTCCTGCTTGCCGGACTTCTTCGCGGCGGTCTTCTTCGCCGCGGTCTTCTTGGTGGCGGTCTTCTTGGCAACCGTCTTCTTGGCTGCCGTCTTCTTCGCAGGAGCGGCAACGGCAGCGTCATCCGCTGCGACGTCCGCGCTCTCGGCCGCCGGGGCGGCGGACGCCGCGACGGTCCGTGTCACGGTCGTCTTGGCGGCGACTGTCTTGGCGGCGGTGCGCTTGACCGGGCTCTTCGCTGCGACGCTCTTGCGGGCGCGCTTAGGCGACTCCGCGGCACTGACCATCAGCGTCACACCCTCTTCCTCGAGGATCTGGTTGAGGCTGCGCAGAACGTTCTTCCACTGGGTTGGCGGAATCTGGTCAGCCTCGAAGGCCCGACGCACGTCGTCGCCGGCGATCTGCCCATCAGCCTTTCCCCGCTCGATGAGCGCCATCACAGACTCGGACTCGGCGATCTCCGGCGGGAGCGTACGGGATGTGCTGGCCGACACGAACAACCTCTCGGAACGATGGAAACGGCTTCCGGTCCGGCCCCGAAGAGGGCTGGAACCGACGACCGGCGGCTGGGGATGTCGCCGACGGCGCGGGCTTGGCCTCAGAACTGCACAGCGCACTACGTGGCTGCTGTATTCCTTCCGCGGCGGTCACCTCTTAGGTCATCGCACTGTTTCGAGGAGTGTTACGCCCAATTCGCGTGGCCCCAGTCACACCTCATTCGCGACAAACCGAGCCAGAGGTCATATCTCCGTATAACTGTGCCGCCGAGCCGCAGCGACGCGGCGGCACACGGACCCCATACCCCGGCCCAGGCGATTCAGTGCTCGCGGGGCGCGGGAACCACCCGCTCCTGGTGCCCGACCAGCAGCTGACGCATCGCGGTCTCCGCCCCGGCGCCGTCACCCGACGCCAGAGCCTCGGCGATGCGCGCGTGATGACCGATCGACGACTCGGCGGGCCTGTCACAACCCGTGACCGGCCCGCCGGACACATGCAGCGCCGCCGACACGATGCCGGAGAGGTGTTCGAGCATGCGGTTGCCCGCCGCCTGGATGAGAAGGGAGTGGAACTCCGCATCGGCCCGGGAGAAGGTGATGGCGTCACCCTGACCCATCGCGTGCCCCATGATCTCGATCATGTCGCTCAGGCGCTGCTGGATGTCCTCGCGGCCATGTCCGGCCGCCAGCCGGGCGGCGAGTGGCTCGATGGTCCACCGGAGGTCGTCCAGTTCACGGCGCTGGTCTTCGCGCTGCGGCCCGAACGCACGCCATTCGATGATGTCCGGATCCAGCAGATTCCAGTCACTCACCGGCCGGACCCGCGTGCCCACGTTGGGCCGGGCGCTCACCAGCCCCTTGGCCTCGAGCACGCGCAGGGATTCCCTGACGACGGTGCGGGAGACCTCGAAACGCTGCCCGATCTCCTCGGGGACAAGAGGCCTGTCGGCGCCGAGATCACCCGAAACGATCATCTGGCCGAGCTGCTGGACCAGTTGACCGTGCAGCCCGCGGCCGCGGCTGGCGGCGCCGCGGCGGCCCACCCGCCCCAGTTCGGAATCGGTACCGCCCCAGGAACGCAAGGCGGCACGTTCGCCGGGCGGCGCCTCCGTGTACGGGTAGCGGTCGATTTCGCCCGAGCCGGCCAGGCCGGAGTCGGCGGAGCGGGCGGCGGTCATCATGGTATGCGCAAGGGTACTCACGCATCCTTTGTCGGCGCCGCTCAGCCACCCCTTGAGGTCTTTGCTGAAAAGCACACGAAAGGGTGATCGGCACCCACCTCTCAATTGACGCGTTATCGGTAGAAATCGAGCATTTTCAGCGGAGTTGCAGCTGAGAGGTCTCCGATGGCCGCGCAGCGATCACCAACGAGCCTTCCCACGCAGGCCGGTGAACACATATGCGCAGATCAGAGCCGACAACGAGAGTGTGAGCGCCAAGCCCACGGGTTGCGCCACAACCCTCACAGCCGCCATGACCCAACGGTCGGCTTCGTACGGCCACTGCAGCCAGGCCAGTTCGCGCAGACGCCCCGGAAGTCCCGCGATCGAACGTGCGGACGGGCCTGCGAGGAGCTTCTGCACCAGCGGCACGACCAGGACCGGTACCGCGAGAACCGCGGCGACGCCTGCCCCGGTGAGCCTGAAGACGCCCGCGGCCAGCAGTCCGGCCCAGGCGCAGCCGATCGAGAGCCCCGCCCAACTAGCCGCCATGCGAGGCGCATTGACGGGGACGGACACCAAGTCTCCCCCGTAGGCGAGCCTCAGGACCTCCGCGTTGCCCAGTACGGCGAGCAGGGCGAGCAGGAGCGCCGTCCCCGCGGAGACCGCCAGCTTGGCCGTCAGGAGGCCGAGACGGCGCGGCACCGTGCCGCGCCCCGCGGCGAGCGCCGGGTAACGGAACTCGTCACCGAAGGACAGCGCGCCGAGCAGCCCTGCAGCGAAGGCCGCCGGGGGAAGGGGGAGCAGAGGCGGCCACGCGACGAGCAGATCGGAGAGAGGCGCCTTTCCGGACCGGGCCAGCACCACGGAGAGACCCGCCGAGACCACGAGCGCGGCAGCCATGATCATGACGGTGGTCCTGACTCCGAAGAGGCGCCGCAGTTCGTAGCGCAGGGGCCGCAGCGGACCGCGCGCCGGCCGCACCGGGATCGGAGGGGGCAGTTCCGAGATCGCCACCGCCGAGGCGGGCCCGGGGGGAACGATCCTCGGCGCTCCCCCGGGCCGCCCCTGTCCGGGGACCGCGACGGGGCCCGCGTCACCGGTCTCGTCGGCGAGTTGGTGCACGGGGACGCCGTGCCGGTACGCCGCGTCCCCGACCTCCGCGCAACTGCTGCCGTACACCGACAGCCGGCTGCCTCCCTCGGCCACGACCTCGACCGAACGCCGGGAGGCCCGCGCCTCCCTGCTCATCGCCGCCGCCAGCCTCGCCGCGTGGGGGGTCCGTACGGCGACACGTGGACGGAGACGGGTGCGGGAGAAATCCGCGACGTCCTGATCCGCGACGAGCCGGCCGTCGTCGATGGTGACGACCCGGTCGGCGGCCCGGGCGGCCTCCTTGGGATCACTCGTCGTGTGCAGCACCGTGCCCCCTTCGGCCGCGTGCGCGCGCAGCAGCCCGTGGAGCCAGCTCCTTTCACGTGGCGAGAGACCTTTGGACGGCTCGTCCAGTACAAGGGTGTGCGGGTCGCCGAGCAGGGCCGAGGCGAGGCCGAGGCGACGGTCCATCCCGGCCGAGAGAGTGCCGATGCGCTGGTCGCCCAGTCCCGCGAGCCCGACCACCTCGAGCAGTTCGTCGGCACGGGAGGCCGGAACTCCGGCTGCGGCACAGAGCATGCGGAGCTGCCCGCGTGCCGTGCGTACCGGGTGCCCCGGTACGTCTCCGAGGAGTACCCCGACCTCGCGGGCGGGATGGCCGATGCGATGCAGCGGCCGGCCCCTGAAGTAGGTGACGCCACGCCCCGCTTGGAGTTCGAGCATCAGACGGAGAGCGGTGGACTTCCCGGACCCGGGAGCACCGAGCAGGGCGGTGACACGGCCGGGTGGGGCTTCGAAGGTCAGGTCGTCCACGACGGGAGGGTTGTCGCGGCGGGGGGCACTGGTGAGTCCGATGGCCTGGAGCATCGCTTCTCTCGCTGAGGGTGAGACCGCTCGGCGGCAGGGTGGGGTACCCCAGCAAGATAACGCGACATTTCAGACTTTTGGTGCATCAATGTTTTGGTGGGCGTTCCGCGCGGCCCGCTCGGCGGACGCGTGGACCCGTGGCGCGGTCAGACCTCCGGCCTCAGCATCGGAGGGTTGAGCACCGTGGCCGCACCCGACCTGAACAGTTGTGCAGGGCGCCCGCCCTGACGCGTCGTCGTCCCTCCGGACGGAACCAGGAAGCCGGGTGTACCGGTGACCTTGCGGTGAAAGTTGCGAGGGTCCAGAACCACACCCCACACGGCCTCGTACACCCGCCGCAGCTCGCCCACCGTGAACTCGGGCGGGCAGAACGCGGTGGCGAGCGACGAATACTCGATCTTCGAGCGGGCTCGCTCCACACCGTCGTCGAGGATCCGCGCATGGTCGAAGGCCAGTGTCGCGGACTGCTCGTCGTCGGCGCCGAACACGCTCCCGGCGCCGAGGAGGTCGGCCACAGGGGCCCAGCGCGCACTGTTCGCATCGCCCCCCGCACGTGGTGCGGGCAGATCCGGCGCGAGCGCGAGATGGGCGACGCTGACGACCCGCATCCGGGGGTCACGCCCGGGATCGCCGTAGGTCGCGAGCTGTTCGAGGTGGGCGCCGTTACCGACGGCGGGTGCGGCCGGGTCGTGTGCGCAGAGTCCCGTCTCCTCGACGAGCTCACGCGCGGCCGCCGCTCCGAGATCCTCGTCGGTACGGACGAACCCGCCCGGCAGTGCCCACCTGCCCTGGAAGGGCGATTCGCCACGGCGGACCACCAAGGCGCACAAAGCGTGCCGGCGCACCGTGAGGACAACCAGATCGACGGTGACGGCGAAGGGCGGGAACGTCGACGGGTCGTAGGGCGGCATACCGAAATCATAGTCGTCTCCCTGACGATAAACACTCCCTTCGCGATGTTGGTTCGTTCCCGGATGCGGGTGCCGTGCGCGTCCCCCGCCCGGGGTGGCATCCGCGCGCCGGGGCCGGTCACCGTCACTCCCGGCAACGCCGTCTCAGCCCCCGTCCGCGGCGCTCTCGGTGCCGTACCTGCCGCCCCTCCGGGCGTCGCGGACCGCGCGTCGGCCTCCCGACCCGTCGGGCCGGGGTCCCCTGCCCGACGCGTTCGGCCGAGGGCCGGAGCCCGATGGGCGCCTGCCGTCCCGGACCCGTCCCTGCTGCGGGGCAGGGGGGCACGCGGGATCGCGCTTCTCGGACGGAGCGGGAGCGCACGAGGGCTTTGGCCCCTGCTTCGGAACCGCGGCACACCTGCGCTCGCGTTCCGGGCGGGATCCAGGAGGCCGTGTGGCGTCCGGGTCCGGGGTGCTCTTCGCGACGTCACCGTCCCGCAGCTCCCGCTCACCGCGCAGACAACGGCGAAGCGTCTCCGGATCCAGACCCTGGTTGCACGCCTGATGCAGCAGCTGCGCGAAGGTGTAGTCGGGGTCCGCCCGCAGCGCGAGCCCGAGGGCCACCCTGGCGGACGCCTCGTCACCCGTGGACCACGAGACCCAGCCCGCCAGAGAGAGCGGAGCGGCGGAATGCTCGACGTACGGGCCCACGCAGCGACGGGCGAGCGCCCTCCACAGCCTCAGCGCGCTCTGCGCATCGCCGCCCTCCATCCACTCGGCGGCCCGGTCCCTCGTCTCACGGTCCTGCAGACCGAGGATGAGGGCCGCCGCTTCGTCCGGGCCGATCAGGCGGTCGTCCCTGTCGTCCGCGTTCGCGGGATTCCCGGCCGGCACACCGCACAGGCGGTCCATGAGCCGGCGCGCGAGCGACAGGGTCTCCCGTGCCACCTCACCCCGCCCGTCGGCGTCGAGGATCCGGGCCACCATCACGGCACCGGCCGAGTCCAGCGCGCGCTCCTGCTCCGCCGCGGCCGTAGTCCGCCAGGGCGTGAGCCCGGACTCCATGTCGCGCAGCGACCCTCGGACCTGGATGCCGGCGTACGCGGCTGCCGCGGCCATGACCGTGGTCCCCGGAAGTGCCAGCGGATTGCCCTCGGCCGGGCAGCAGCGGCGGTCGGGGCAGCAGTAGGACCAGTAGCGGCCGTCCGAGATGCACAGCGCCTCGAGCACGGGGACATCGAGCGCGCCGCAGGCGGTGCGCAGGCTCTGCGCCAGCGGCCTGAGCCGCTCCATGACCTCGGGAGCGGCCTCTCCCCCGGCCGGGTCCTGGCAGAGGAAGACGACGATGGCGTCCGGACGGGAGTCCCGCTTCTCGCTTCCCGCGATGAGGCTCTGCGCGAGCTGGGCGGCCACCGGCGCCCACTCCTGCGGATCGTGCGGGATGCCCAGCCGCAACCGGCCCCCGAAACGGCCCCGCCCGCCGTGCAGGGCGACCATGACCACGCTGTCGTTCGGATGGAATCCCATCAGGTACGGAAGGGCGTCGGCGAGTTCCGCGGGACTGCGCAGGGTGATCTCCTGCACGTCGGACGGACCGCTGGATTCGTGGTTGTCGTTCATGCCACGACCGTCCCGCGGGCCGCCGATTTCCGCGACCCCTGTGGATAACTTTGTCCACAGGCATCGCACCAGCGTTCGCGCATTGTCGTAGGCATCGGGTTGCATGGGGGCATGACCAACGCAGACCGCGCAGATCTCAGGGCCTCGGCCGATTCCGTACTCGCCCGCCTGGTCGGGGACGCCACCGGCACGGCGCGGCTGCGTGAGGACCAGTGGCGGGCGATCGAGGCCCTCGTCGCCGACAAGCGCAGAGCCCTGGTCGTGCAGCGGACGGGATGGGGCAAGTCCGCGGTCTACTTCGTCGCGACCTCCCTGCTGCGCGCGCAGGGCAGCGGACCGACCGTGATCGTCTCCCCTCTGCTCGCCCTCATGCGCAACCAGGTGGCGGCGGCCGCCAGGGCGGGCATCAGCGCCCGCACGATCAACTCGTCGAACACCGAGGAGTGGGACACGGTCCAGGCCGAGGTGGCCGCGGGCCAGGTGGACGTGCTGCTGGTCAGCCCCGAGCGGCTGAACAACCCCGACTTCCGGGACCAGGTGCTGCCGCGGCTCGCCGCCGCGACCGGCCTGCTGGTCGTCGACGAGGCGCACTGCATCTCCGACTGGGGCCACGACTTCCGGCCGGACTACCGCCGGCTGCGGACCATGCTCGCCGATCTGCCGGCGGGGGTTCCCGTGCTCGCCACGACGGCCACCGCCAACGCGCGCGTGACCGCGGACGTCGCCGAGCAGCTCGGGACCGGCGCGGGCACGGACGCGCTGGTGCTTCGCGGCCCCCTGGACAGGGAGAGCCTCAGCCTCGGTGTGCTCGAACTGCCCAACGCCGCGCACCGTCTGGCCTGGCTGGGGGACCACCTCGGGGAACTGCCCGGGTCGGGCATCATCTACACCCTGACGGTCGCCGCCGCCGAGGAGATCACCGCTTATCTCCGCCAGTGCGGACACCCGGTGACCTCGTACACCGGGAGGACCGAGAACGCCGACCGGCAGCAGGCCGAGGACGATCTGCTGGCCAACCGGGTCAAGGCGTTGGTCGCCACCTCTGCGCTCGGAATGGGTTTCGACAAACCCGACCTCGGCTTCGTCGTGCACGTCGGGTCGCCTTCCTCCCCCATCGCCTACTACCAGCAGGTGGGACGTGCGGGACGTGGTGTCGAGCACGCCGAGGTGCTGCTGCTCCCGGGCAAGGAGGACGAAGCGATCTGGCAGTACTTCGCCTCCGTCGCGTTCCCTCCCGAGGAGCAGGTTCGCCGGACCCTCGACGTCCTGGCGCAGGCCGGCCGGCCGCTCTCGCTGCCCGCCATGGAACCGCTCGTCGACCTGCGGCGCACCCGCCTGGAGACGATGCTCAAGGTCCTGGACGTCGACGGCGCCGTGAAGCGGGTCAAGGGGGGCTGGATCTCCACCGGCGAGCCGTGGATCTACGACTCCGAGCGGTACGCCTGGGTCGCGCGGCAGCGGGCCGCCGAACAACAGGCCATGCGTGACTACGCCTCGGGGACCGGGTGCCGCATGGAGTTCCTGCGACGCCAGCTGGACGACGAGGAGGCCACCGCCTGCGGCCGTTGCGACAACTGCGCGGGGGCCAGGTTCGACGACAAGGTGTCCACCGCGGCTCTGGACGGCGCGCGCGGCGAACTCGGCAGGCCCGGTGTGGAGGTGGAGCCGCGCAAGATGTGGCCGACGGGCCTCTCGGCGGTGGGCGTCGATCTCAAGGGCCGCATTCCGGCGGGCGAGACGGTCCTGCCGGGGCGGGCACTCGGCCGGCTCTCCGACATCGGCTGGGGCAACAGGCTCCGCCCGATGCTCGCGGCGCAAGCGCAGGACGTCCCGGTCCCCGACGACGTGTCGGCCGCGGTCGTCACGGTCATCACCGACTGGGCGAAGGGGCCCGGCGGCTGGGCTTCCGGGGCGCCGGACGCCGCCCCGCGGCCGGTCGGCGTCGTGACGGTCGCCTCCCGCCGGAGGCCACAGCTCGTCCAGTCCCTCGGCAGTCGCATCGCCGAGGTAGGCCGCATGCCGTTGCTGGGCACCGTCACCTACGCACCGGGCAGCGAGGACCTGCGGATCTCCCAGACCAACAGCGCGCAGCGGGTGAAGGCGCTGCACGAGGCCCTCGTGGTGGAGCCCGCGCTGGCGGAAGCCCTCGCGTCCGCAAGAGGCCCCGTCCTGCTCGTCGACGATGTCTCCGACACCGGATGGACCCTGGCCGTGGCCGGGCGGCTGCTCCGCCGGGCCGGAGCTGAGGGGGTGTTCCCGCTGGTCCTCGCCGTTCAGGGCTGACGTCCGCCGTCGTCCCCACCGGCCCGACAGCCGGTGTGGTGTTCCGGCCTGACCCGCGGTCCATGCCCGGCCGCTGGCTTGATCCACCGCGGAGCGGGCAGGGATATCTGTGTCATTCCGACCTATACCCGTCAGCCGAGTCAATTGCTCGTTGCCGCCTGCCGATACGACAGGAAGAATTGGAGTCGCTCCCCGCACGGTCTTTTCGCGGGCCCGAAAGGGCTGTGCCGCGGCGCGCCCCCACTCGACCCTGCCCGCATCGTGGGCGCGTAGCGAAGGGAGGACCGTGACCTTCGGATTCGCTCCGTCCGCAGCCACTTCACTGTCGGCGTCCGCCGGCTCCGTCAACCACGTCGCCAGAATGCTCGAACCGGCCGAGTGGGCTTCGGCCGGCATACCGCTGCTGCGCAGCCCGCGCGAGGTCGTCAGCGGCCTCCACGCACGGCACAGCCCGACTCCGGCGACCGCGGTCGTCGCGGTACTCGACCACGAGGAACGGCTCACGGCCAGCGCGTCGTTCGTGCGGCGTACCACCACGGCCGCGGACGGCTGGGAGTTCCGCAACGCCTTGCTGTCCCACCTGCGGCGGGTGATCCCGCACGACCTGCGCCGCCGTACCCCTGTGCGCACCGCTGTCCTGCTCTACTGCCGTGAGGGCGACGAGCGGTGGACGGAGGAGGACGGGGCATGGATGTGGGGGCTGCGCGACGCCTGCACCCTGCACGGTCTGCGCTGCGGCGCCTACATCACCCTGACCCACGGGGGCTGGCAGGTGCTGGGTGAGGGCCGCGGCGGCCGCAGACCGTCTTCACTGTCCGGGCCGTCCGCACTCGCGGACGCCTCGGCCGACATGGATCCCGTGCCCCTGCGCACGGGCGGCGGGGCGGCGGAGGCACTGCGCCGCAGCGCCGCCCGGTAAAACGGGACGTGGGCCCCGAGCGTCCGGGGCGGACGGACGGGACCCACGTTCCGGCGGGTCAGACGCCTGCGCCCAGCGCGGCGTTGATGCTCTGCGGTTCTCCGCACACGATCAACAGCACGCCGGCGCGCTCCCGCGCGTCGGACAGGGCCGAGACCGAGGCGTCGTCGAGGTCACCGTTGACGGCGACGACGATCACCGGACGGGGCGCGTAGCGGCCCGCGTGCGCGGTACCGGCGAAGAACACGTCGTCGCCGGCGTCGTGCTGGGCCCAGTACGCGGCCTCTCCGAAGGAGAGTTCGTGCGCGGCCCAGGGGTGCTGCTCCCCGGTCGTCAGGACCAGGATGTCGCCGGGCGCGCGACCGGAGTCGAGCAGCAGGTCGACGGCCTCGTCGGCGGCGTCGACCGCGCCGCCCACCGGGGCGGGGATCAGCTGGAACTGAGCTGCGGCACGGTCCTGTGGCCCCTCCTGCGCGGCAGGAGCGGCGGCGGACGCCGGAGCTGGTGCGGGATGCGGGCGCGGCGCCGGGGGCGCGGGGCGCGCGGGGCCACGCCCCGGGCTTCCGGGACGGGGCGTGGCCGCGGAACGCGGACCGGGTACGGGTCGGGGGGTCGGCGCGACGCGGCCTGCGGCCGATGCGACGCGGGGACTCTGGGCGCTCTCGGGAATCTGAGGCTCCTCGGGAAAATGAATGGTTGTCTGTGACAGCCGACGCGGCGGGCGTCGGCGGGTAAACGCGCTGACGCGGTCAGAAGTCGAAGCCGAGCTGGCCCCCGCTTTCGAGTGCGGCCGCCTCGGCGGAGAACCGGACCTTCTTCAGGTGCTGCCACCTGGGAAGGGCGTCGAGGTAGGACCAGCTCAGACGGTGGTGGGGCGTGGGCCCCAGCTCCTCGAGCGCGGCCCGGTGCACGGGCGACGGGTAACCCGCGTTCGCCCCGAAGGCGAAGTCGGTGTACAGCCCCGCGTCCGCCCCCAGTTGGGCCATCATCGTGTCCCGCCTGACCTTCGCTATCACCGAGGCGGCGGCGACGGCGATGCAGGACTGGTCGCCCTTGATCACCGTCCGGACCTTCCAGGGGTGCCCGAGGTAGTCGTGTTTCCCGTCGAGGATCACGGCATCCGGCCGCACCGGCAGTGCGTCCAGTGCCCTCACAGCGGCCAGACGGAGCGCGGCGGTCATGCCGAGGTCGTCGATCTCCAGGGGTGAGGCGTGCCCCACCCCGTGGGCCGTGACCCAGCTCTCGAGCAGCGGGGCGAGTTCCGCCCGGCGCTTGGGCGTGAGCAGTTTGGAGTCGGTGAGGCCTTCGGGGGGCCTGCGGAGGCCGGTGACGGCCGCGCACACGGTGACGGGGCCGGCCCACGCTCCGCGTCCGACCTCGTCGACTCCGGCGACAATCCTGGCACCGGAGGTAGCGCGCAGTGAGCGCTCGACGGTGTGCGTGGGTGGTTCGTACGGCATGGCGCCTGCAAGCGTACGCCGATACGCGGAGCAAGAACACCCCGGGGCGTCGTCGGGCGGGACCGCCCGCGCCCGTTCGCCGTCGAGGACCGGCCGGTCGCCGCACCGCACGGTGCGTGCGTGCCACGGACCGGTGCGCGGCGCCCGCTCCCGGAGGCCGACGGAACTGCGCAGGAACGGTGTTGGAAAGACCGGCCCGGACGTGGGGCCGGGCTTGTGAGGCTGCCCGCCGGTCGTCTGTGAAGCCCTCCCGTGCGTCGTCGGCGCGGGACCCCGGCACCGCAGTCCCCCACCCGGCGAGCACCGGGTGCCGGTGATCCAGAACAGCGGCTGCAGCCTTGAGCAGGGGGAACCCTACTCAGGCCCTGGACGGCCGTCGGCCGGGCGGCCTGCGGCTGCGCCCCGCGCACCGGCCCGACGCGTGGCCTCGCGGGCGGCCCGCACATGCCGCCCATGCATACCGTCCGCGCCATCCTTGCGTGCCATCCGTGCGTGCCGTCCATGCGTGCCGTCCATGCGGGCCGCCCGTGGCATCCGCGGCGCGACGTTACGCCCCGCGGACGAGCGCCCGAAGAGCGGCCCGGGCCCGGCCCGCCCTCCACCGGTGGACCGGGCGCTCGACCGCCGGGCCGGGTTCGGGAAGTGGTGCAGCACCCGTGGTGCAGCACCCGCGAGATCGCTCAGTACGGATCGTAGGAGTCCTCCTCGCGGCCGTCACGCTCGTCGGCTTCCCTGCCGACGTCGTAGCACTGGAGGCCGACGTCCTTCACCGGGTGGTCCTCAAGGATGTCCCGCGCCCTCGCCTCGCCCCAACTGGTGGCGTACCACGACGCCCTCGACACGGCGAAGTCGCGGCGGAAGGATTCCAGCGCACAGGACCGCAAAGGCTCGGGGAGGGTGTCGAGGGCAGGTACGGCATCGGCCGAAAGCCCCTTGAGGTACTGGATGTCGATCGACCCGTGGCTGCCGTACCGCGCGACGTTCTGCTCGGCGATCAGCCCGTCGGGCGAAAGCAGGCCGAAGGCGAGTACACCGACGGCGGCACTCGCCGCGACGGCACGCGGCAGGAGCCGGGCTCCGAAGACCCCCGCGGCGATGATGAGGATCAGCACCACTCCGAGCCAGAGCTCCACGGCGGCGACGGAGATGCGCAGCCGGGTGAGCCCGAAGGCATCCACGTACAGGTCCATGCGGCGCAGCGCGGAAGCCACGACGACGAGGGTGAGCGCGCACAGCACTCCGAGGACGCTGCGGACCAGCGTGCGGTCCCGGGGGCCGCCTCGCGGCGCCCAGCGCAGGGCCAGGGCGATGACGATCAGCGTCAGGACGGTGGCCCAGAGAAGCTGCCAGAACCCCTGGCGGGCGTATTCGGCCGGCAGGAGACCCGTCTTCTCCGCGACCTTGTCGTACCCGCCGAGAAGCACGACCAGCTGGAGCGTGATGAAAGCCGCGAACAGCAGGTCGAGCAGGATCAGCGGAAGCGCCCACTCCACCCTGTTCCTGGCCTTGCCCGGCCGGACGGTCATGCCGTCCCAGCGCACCGGTGCGGCCGCGCTGTACGCGGCGGCGAGAGCTCCTACGAGGCCCAGCGCGAACAGGAAGACGCGCCACGGGCTGTCCCCGACGGAGATGTCCGGGGTCAGCGCGCCCAGCAGATCGGCGAAGGCGGCGTCCGCGGAGGCGAAGAGCGCGCCGAACACGAGCAGCAGGACGACGGCCACCACGGTGCTGCGGACGACCGTGCGCACGCGGCCGCGGGAGTCGTCCGCGCGGTCGCGTACCCCTCGCCAGCCCCACCGCAGGCCGCCCGCGACGGCGGGGAACAACCCGAGCGAGCCGAGGAGTACGCCCGGCCAGCTGCGGCTGCCGTGCAGCGCGAGGGAACCGAGGGCGAGGGCCGACACGACGGCGAGGAACACCGGCCAGCCGGCGTCACGGAGGGCCGGTATCGCCAGGAGCGCGAGGCCGCCGACCGCCCAGACGGCCGTCCAGGGCCGCAGCCTCCGTCCCGCGGTCCGTGCCGCGAAGAACGCGGCCAGAGCCGCGGGCACCGACACCAGCAGCAGGTTCAGCCCGAGGCCGTCGCCGAGCAGCAGGGCGCTCAGCAGACCCGTGGCGAGAACCGACCACAGTGCCGCGGGCTGGATCGGCTGCGGAGGTCCCGGCCGGAGGCGGGACAGCGGACCGGGCGCGGGCCGCCCTCCGGGCCGCTGCCAGACGTCCGGGCCGGCCGGCGCCCGGAGGTATGCGGGCACCTCCGGTACGTCCGGGCCGGTGCTCCGGGGTGGCGCGGGCGCAGACACCGCGTCCGCGGACCGTCGTGGGGCGGGGCCGGTGCTCTGGGGCGGCACGGATGCGGGGGTCGCTCCCGCGGACGGCCCCGTGGCTGACTTCGCCGCGCCCGGACTCACACGGACTTCATCGTGACGGGCACCCCCACCGGCACGGGCGTCCGCGGAAGTGTCCTCACCCCCCGGCTCCGGGCCGGAGCCCGATGCGGGTGTTCCGACGGCGGACGCGGACGCTTCTGCGCGCGCGTCGTCGGACTCCTGTGACGCACCGGCTCGGCGGGACGCCTCGGGTGGCTGATCGGACGGCTGATCTGACATGGGACCCCTCCCCCACCGGGGTCCGCTCGCACGACCATGTTGCGGCGCGTCGGCCCCGGCGTCTCCTGGCGCACGTTCCCCAAGATCGACGGGAGACGGCGTGGCCGAAAGGTTAAGGGCCACCCGAGCCGTTCGGCCGTGCCGGGACACCGCTGTGGCAGGACCGTGACACGCCCGCCTGCCCCACGAGGGGCCCGGAAGGCGACGGAAGGGCGGAACGTCAGCCGCGTACGGGTGCGAGGGGCACCCAGCCGGGCAGTTCCTCCGTGCGGGCCAGCCAGTCGGACGGCGGGGCGCCCGCCGGGTTCGAGGCGACGATCCCGCCCGCGATGGCACAGGTGGTGTCGACATCCCCGCCCGCCTGCGCCGTCACCCAGAAGGCTTCCTCGAAGTCACCGAGACTGCGTGCCGCGGACCAGAGGGCGAACGGCACGGTGTCGTGGGCGCTGGTGCGGCGGCCGTTGCCCAGCACCGCCGCGACCGTCCCCGCGTCCCGGTAGTCGAGCATGTCGCGCGCCCGGCGGAGCCCCGCCCCCACCGCGCTGCGCGGAATCAGGGCGACGACGCCGTCGAGCAGCGCCTCGGGGGTCGGCGGGCCCCCGGGTGCGGCCACGAGGGCGGCTGCGGCCGCGACGGCCATCGCGCCCACGACCGCTTCGCGGTGCTGGTGGGTGGTGTACGACGAGATCTCGGCCTGATGGGTGGCCTGCTCCGGGTCGTCCGCGTACCAGGCGCCGAGCGGCGCGATCCGCATGGCCGAACCGTTGCCCCAGGAGCCCTGGCCGTTGAAGAGCGCCGAGGCGAGTTCGCGCCAGTCGCCCCCCTCCCTCACGAGCCTGAGCAGCCGGTTGACCGCGGGCCCGTAGCCCCGGTCGAAGTCGTGGTGCGCGGCGAAGGACCCGGCGAGGGTGTCCTGGTCGATCCGCCCGTGCGCGGACAGCACCGCGAGCACGGAACAGGCCATCTCGGTGTCGTCGGTCCACTGCCAGGCGCCGGGCGGCAGGGTCCGGTTCTTGAGCAGGGGGTAGTTGGCCGGGACGAAGAACTGGGAGCCGAGGGCGTCGCCCACGGCCAGTCCACGCAGGCTGGCCAGGGCGCGTTCGAAACGCCCGTCGGAAGCGGAGTCAGCGGTCATCGCGAGGTCACCTTATCCGGTGATGCCGTACGGCTCGGGGGTGCGCCACTGCTCGAAGGGCCGGTCGAGCGCGTAGCGGCCGTCGGGGCCGAGGAGCAGGGTCCGGGACTCGCCGTTGCCCGGATTGGACAGCGACTCGAACTCGGCGACCGACCAGTGGAACCAGCGCATGCAGAACAGCCTCATGGTCAGGCCGTGGGTGACCAGCAGGACGTTCGGGGGATGGTCGGCTTCCTCGAAGCTGCGGTGGAGGCTCTCCAGGAAGGCGTCGACCCGGTCGTAGACGTCGGCTCCGGACTCGCCCTGCGCGAAGCGGTAGAAGAAGTGCCCGTAGGCGTCCCGGTAGGCCTTCTGCAGCCTGACGTCGTCGCGGTCCTGCCAGTTGCCCCAGTCCTGCTCGCGTAGCCGTGGCTCCTCCCTGACCCGGATGTGCTCCGGGTCGAGGCCGAAGGATCTGAACGTCTCGTGGGTGCGCCGGTAGGGGGAGACGTACACGCTGACGCGCTCGTCACCGAACATCTCCCTGAGCTGCACACCTGTCTCGCGCGCCTGCTTCTGCCCTTTGGCCGTGAGTTTCAGCGCGTGGTCGGGTTCGCGTTCGTAGACCGTGTCGTCGGCGTTGCCCTCCGACTCCCCGTGCCGGACGAGAACGATGCGTTGCGGTCGTGCCATGTGACGACCCTAGATCCCCGTCGGCGCGATCGGGCGGCGACGAGGGATCCATAGGGCATATGTGACCAACGAGACGCAGGGTGGGAGCGTGATCAGCCCGTCGCCGTGTGGTGCGGACCGTCGCCGTGTGATGCGGCCCGTCGCCGTGTGATGCGGGGCGTCGCCGCGCGACCGCCGGTCACCGCACGCCCCGGACCGTCATCACCGCGTGATCGGCGTGATCAGACCGTCCACGAGGGTTCGAGCTGCACCACGTCCCCGGTGAGCGCCCGCACGTCCCCCTCCGTGTCGGCGCGCGCCGCGAGGCGGGCGGCTCCCTCCGGCCGGTACTTGCCGCGTTCGGAGCCCGACTGCCACATCGACAGCACCAGGAACTCGGATCCCGGCGCCTCCCCGAACACGCCGCGCAGCATTCCGGGAGAACCCGCGACGGCCGGGTTCCAGACCTTCTGCTGCATGAGGGCGAAGTGTTCGGCCCGGTCCTCGTGCACCTGGCTGTGCGCCACCCTGACGACGTCCGCGTCGGTGAAGTGGGGCTCGAATCCGGTCTTCACGTCGAAGCGGTACTCGAAGAGCTTCACCTGTATGTCCTTGTACGTGCCGGACTGGGAGGCGGCGAGCCGGTCGTGTTCCCGGGCCATGAAGGCGTCGTAGAAGACACGGTTCTCCCAGAACGCGAACACGTGCGCGACATCGGGCCGGCCGCGGCTCCAGCCGCCGCTCTGTGCGCGGAATCCCGGCTCGCCGAGCAGCCCCGCCCACTTCCGCTGCCCGCGCTCGAAACCCTGGCGATCGACCACGGTGCAGCGAATCCACTTGACCAGCACCGCACCATCCTACGGCGCCGGGCGTGGCGCGGGTCACGCTCCCGACCGACCGGGGGCCGGGCACGGCCCACGACGCGCATACCCGGCCACGCCCTGGCGCGAATGCGACGCCCGATTCCAACGCGGTTGGATTCACGGACAGTTACGGACATGATCTGAGGGTGCAAGCGGCCCGTCGGCCCAGACGCGAGGAGACACGTCCGATGAGCACCCCCAACAAGGACATCGAAAAGGTCGAGGTGCGGGTCAAGTGGGACCCGAGCGAGACCGGCGAGCCCGCCAACGACCTCGACATCATCGCGGCCACGTACGGAACGGAAGCGCCGTACGGCAGCCCCGTGTACCTCGTGCACTTCGACAGCCGGTCGCCCGACGGCACCATCACCCTGAACCGGGACAGCCGCACGGGCCAGGGCTACGGCTTCGACGAAGTCATGACGCTCGAACTGGACCGGCTGTCGGCCGCCTACGCCCGGGTCGTCGTCGGCGTGGCCATCCAGCAGCGCGACGGCCACAAGACCTTCGGCCACATAGGGAACACGGCCGTACAGATCCGTGAGGGATACACCAGTCTGGCCGAGGACGACTTCTCCGCGGTGGCCTCCGCCACCGCGGCCGTCGTCGCGGAGTTCGTCCGTGACGCGTCGGGATCCTGGGGGTTCATACCGGCTGTGCGCGGGTTCGACGGCGATCCCGGTTCGTTCGCCGCGGTGATGGGCAACCGCTCGGAACGGTGATCCCGCGTGCGGGCCGGACACCCGTCGCGCTCTCTCGCGACACCACTGGAGCCCTGTGGTGGCCCGTGCCCACGACGCGCGCACGCCCGGTCTCCGCGATCTCGTCGGCGTGGAGCAGCGAGAGCGAGATGGGGGCGGTGGCGCCGGGAATCCGGCTCCACCGCCCCCATCCTTGGCTCACCCCGTCACGGGATGAGCGGCGTCACAGGGTGAGCGACGTCAGCTGCAACCGCTGGTCGAGCCGCAGCCCTCGCAGATGTAGCAGGACCCGGCGCGCTGCATCTTCGTACCGCACGAGAAGCAGAGCGGGGCGTCCGCGCTGATACCGAGCTGCATCTCGACCAGTTCGGCCGAGGTGTGGGCCGCCCTGGGGGCGGGCTTCTCCGCGACGTTCTCCTGGGAGGACGCCACCACCTTCAGCGGCTCGACGTGCACGGGAGCTGACTGGGCGAGACCCTCGACATCGAGTTCGTCGTCCCCGAACTCGGGCTCGTACGAACCGGTGTCGAGATGACGCTGACGCTCCTCGGCCGAGTGGATCCCCAGCGCGGAGCGCGTCTCGAACGGCAGGAAGTCGAGCGCCAGGCGGCGGAAGATGTAGTCGACGATCGACTGCGCCATCCGCACGTCCGGGTCGTCCGTCATGCCGGCCGGCTCGAAGCGCATGTTCGTGAACTTGGAGACGTAGGTCTCCAGCGGCACGCCGTACTGCAGACCGACCGAGACGGCGATCGAGAAGGCGTCCATCATGCCCGCGAGGGTCGAACCCTGCTTGGACATCTTCAGGAAGACCTCGCCGAGACCGTCGTCCGGGTAGGAGTTGGCGGTCATGTAACCCTCGGCGCCACCCACCGTGAAGCTGGTGGTGATCCCGGGACGGCCCTTGGGCAGACGCTTGCGGACCGGGCGGTACTCGACGACCTTCTCGACCGCGGCACGGATCGTGTCCTCGGTCTTCGCCGTGACCTCGGCCTTCTCCTTCTCCTTGGTCTTCGCGGAGAGGGGCTGGCCGACCTTGCAGTTGTCGCGGTAGATCGCGAGCGCCTTGACGCCCATCTTCCACGCCTCGAAGTAGACCTCCTCGACGTCCTCGACGGTGGCCGTCTCCGGCAGGTTGACCGTCTTGGACAGCGCACCGGAGATCCACGGCTGGATCGCCGCCATCATCCGCACGTGGCCCATGGCCGAGATGGAACGCTCGCCCATGGCGCAGTCGAAGACCTCGTAGTGCTCGGTCTTGAGACCGGGGGCGTCGATCACGTTGCCGTGCTCGCCGATGTGGGCGACGATCGCCTCGATCTGCTCCGGCTGGTAGCCGAGACGGCGCAGGGCCTGCGGGACGGTGCCGTTGACGATCTGCATCGAACCGCCGCCGACCAGCTTCTTGAACTTGACCAGCGCGAGGTCGGGCTCGAGGCCGGTGGTGTCGCAGGACATCGCGAGGCCGATGGTGCCGGTCGGGGCGATGACCGAGGCCTGCGCGTTGCGGAAGCCGTTCTTGGCGCCCAGGCGGATCACGTCCTGCCAGGCCTCCGTCGCGGCGGCCCAGACCGGCGAGTCGAGGTCGTCCACGTGGACGGCCACGGCGTTGGCGTCGGCGTGCTGCTTCATGACGCGCTGGTGCGGCTCGGCGTTGCGGGCGTAACCGTCGTACGCGCCGACGACGGCGGCGAGCTCGGCGGAACGGCGGTAAGACGTGCCCGTCATCAGCGAGGTGATGGCGCCGGCGAGCGCGCGGCCGCCGTCGCTGTCGTACGCGTGGCCGGTCGCCATCAGGAGGGCGCCCAGGTTGGCGTAGCCGATGCCCAGCTGGCGGAAGGCCCGGGTGTTCTCGCCGATCTTCTGCGTCGGGAAGTCCGCGAAGCAGATCGAGATGTCCATCGCGGTGATGACCAGCTCGACGACCTTGGCGAAGCGCTCGACCTCGAAGGACTGGCGGCCGTTGCCGTCGTCCTTCAGGAACTTCATCAGGTTCAGCGAGGCCAGGTTGCACGAGGTGTTGTCCAGGTGCATGTACTCGCTGCAGGGGTTCGAGCCGTTGATGCGGCCGGACTCCGGGCAGGTGTGCCACTTGTTGATGGTGTCGTCGTACTGGATGCCGGGGTCTGCGCAGGCCCAGGCGGCCTCCGCCATCTTGCGGAAGAGGGACTTGGCCTCGACCTCTTCGATGACGTCGCCGGTCATGCGGGCGCGCAGGCCGAACTTGCCGCCCGACTCGACGGCCTTCATGAACTCGTCGTTCACGCGGACCGAGTTGTTGGCGTTCTGGTACTGGACGGACGTGATGTCGTCCCCGCCCAGATCCATGTCGAAACCCGCGTCACGCAGGGCGCGGATCTTCTCCTCCTCCTTCACCTTGGTCTCGATGAAGTTCTCGATGTCGGGGTGGTCGACGTCGAGGATGACCATCTTGGCCGCGCGGCGCGTGGCGCCACCGGACTTGATGGTGCCCGCGGACGCGTCGGCGCCCCGCATGAAGGAGACCGGGCCCGAGGCGTTGCCGCCCGAGGAGAGGAGTTCCTTGGAGGAACGGATACGGGAGAGGTTCAGGCCGGCACCGGAGCCGCCCTTGAAGATCATCCCCTCTTCCTTGTACCAGTCGAGGATGGACTCCATGGAGTCGTCGACGGCCAGGATGAAGCAGGCGGACACCTGCTGGGGCTGCGGCGTCCCGACGTTGAACCAGACCGGGGAGTTGAAGCTGAAGATCTGGTGCAGGAGGGCGTAGGCCAGCTCGTGCTCGAAGATCTCGGCGTCGGCGGGGGAGGTGAAGTAGTTGTAGTCCTCGCCGGCCTTCCGGTACGTCTTCACGATCCGGTCGATCAGCTGGCGCAGACCGGTCTCGCGCTGCGGCGTGCCGACAGCCCCCCGGAAGTACTTGCTGGTGACGATGTTGACCGCGTTCACCGACCAGAAGTCGGGGAACTCGACGCCACGCTGCTCGAAGTTGATCGAACCGTCGCGCCAGTTGGTCATGACGACGTCACGGCGCTCCCACGCGACCTCGTCGTACGGGTGCACGCCGGGGGTCGTGTGGATGCGCTCGATGCGCAGGCCCTGCTTGGTCGCAGTCGACTTGGCTCCCTTGGTGCGGGAACCTCGTGCCGGGCCGCTCGCCGTCTCTGTCATGCCGCCTCCCATATGTGGGCAAAAACGCCCTGAAGTGCCCAGTTCTTCCCAGGGCACAGTCTGTGTCTGATGCTCCGGACGCCACGCACAGCGCCCCGGAACAGGTCTGGTGCCGCCGGTCGCCGGTTGCCCGGCCCGGCTCGGTGATCAGTCGGCGGCGACAGCTGCGGGCACGGGGACCCCGGGGGTCCCACCGCTCCCGCACTGCGCCGCGGGGGGCCGCTCCTCGCGGAGTTCCGCGATGGCGGCCTCGAAGTCCTCGAGGGAGTCGAACGCCCGGTACACGGACGCGAAACGCAGATACGCGACGAGGTCGAGCTCCTGCAGCGGGCCGAGTATGGCCAGACCCACGTCGTGCGTCGTCAGCTCGGCGCTGCCCGTGGCCCGTACCGCCTCCTCGACCCGCTGGCCGAGCTTCGCCAGCGCGTCCTCGGTGACGGGGCGGCCCTGGCACGCCTTGCGGACGCCCGAAATGACCTTGGTGCGGCTGAAGGGCTCGGTCACCCCGCTGCGCTTCACCACCATCAGCGAACAGGTCTCCACCGTCGTGAAGCGACGGGAGCAGTCGGGGCACTGGCGGCGCCGTCGGATCGACGTCCCGTCGTCCGTCGTACGGCTGTCGACGACCCGGCTGTCGGGGTGCCTGCAGAAGGGGCAGTGCATGTCTCCCAACCCTCCCTCACGGCACGACTGAATGGCCTCGGGGGCCCGTCACGGGCCCTCGATGACAGCCCCAAGCATAGGCGATGAACTCGACCCGGTCGGACCGGGGACCACTACTTGTGGGCGGCGATGACAATCCAACCACTACATCTTGGGTTTGGCTTCACTCCCACGCCGAGCGCGTGTCGCGCGCCCCCAGTGGTCGGCAGGCAGCCTACGACCCGGCACGAGGGTACGGGAACCGCCCGGCGGCCGGGGCTGCGGGGCGTGCCACGGAGGGCGGCGGAAAGCACCTGGAGCCCGGTACGGGACCCGCACCGCCACGCCCCGCGGACACCCCCGGCCGCACCCCCGGACGCCCTGCCGGCC
Organism: Streptomyces sp. NBC_00178; assembly: GCF_036206005.1. Classification (NCBI taxonomy): domain Bacteria; kingdom Bacillati; phylum Actinomycetota; class Actinomycetes; order Kitasatosporales; family Streptomycetaceae; genus Streptomyces; species Streptomyces sp. NBC_00178. The sequence continues at coordinate 5,518,791 of NZ_CP108143.1, read as the reverse complement.
CGCTGGACCGCTAGCGTGGACCCCCTGAGCCGCGACTCGGCCCCGGCTCGTCGAGTCAGCTCATACACCTCTCGGTAGGCACAGGGCAGCCCTTTATTTGTTTTTCACTCGAACGTGTGTTTGGCGCAACCTTTCGAAAGCTACTACCGTTGCCTAACTAGGGAGACCATTCGAGAGGGGCCGACGTGACCACCACCGCAGACAGTGCCGCCATCACTGCCCAGGACCACCGCTCCCAGAGCCGACTTGAGCCGGTGCATGCCATGAATGACGCAGTCATGAACACGGAGGGGCCCGAGCCCTCGCGGCCCGCACGCTCCTTGCCCGGCCGCCCACCCGGGATCCGGGCGGACAGTTCCGGGCTCACGGACCGGCAGCGGCGTGTGATCGAGGTGATCCGGGATTCCGTGCAGCGGCGGGGCTATCCCCCGTCGATGCGGGAGATCGGCCAGGCGGTGGGCCTGTCCAGCACGTCGTCGGTCGCCCACCAGCTGATGGCACTGGAGCGCAAGGGCTTCCTGCGCCGCGACCCCCACAGGCCGCGCGCCTACGAGGTCCGGGGCTCGGACCAGCCCAGCAACCAGCCCACCGACACCACCGGCAAGCCGGCCGCGTCCTACGTGCCGCTGGTCGGCCGGATCGCGGCGGGTGGGCCGATCCTGGCCGAGGAGTCCGTCGAGGACGTCTTCCCGCTCCCCCGCCAGCTCGTCGGTGACGGTGAGCTCTTCGTGCTGAAGGTCGTCGGCGACTCGATGATCGAAGCGGCGATCATGGACGGTGACTGGGTAACGGTCCGACGTCAGCCCGTGGCGGAGAACGGCGACATCGTGGCGGCCATGCTCGACGGCGAGGCCACCGTCAAGCGCTTCAAGCGCGAGGACGGCCATGTGTGGCTGCTCCCGCACAACTCGGCCTACCAGCCCATCCCCGGCGACGAGGCGACGATCCTGGGCAAGGTCGTGGCGGTACTGCGGCGGGTGTGAGGCCCGCTGGTCCGGATCGGGCCCCGGGATCCCTGCGCCGATCCCGGGGCCCTGGCACGTCCGGACGCAGCGCATGACCGTGTACGGCAGGAGAAGCGCCCAGCAGGGGGTGTGCGCCCATGCGCGCGGACCTCTTCGCCACCGTGCGAGAAGAGGTGGCGCACACCCGGGTGATGTCTCCCTACGCAGGTCGAGCTGCCCGCACCCGGTCATGGTTGCCGATCCGAAGGGGCTGAGCACCGACGCGCGTCGCTGGTCAGGTGAGGGCGGTCGACCCGCTCACCCCCAGCCCTCGCTCCCGCAGTCCTCGCCCGTGCAGTCCTGGCCCGGTCCTCACCCAGCTCTCACTCCGCCGTCCTCGCAGCGGCGTCGATCGCGGCCAGCGAGCGCCGGGCCTGATTACGGTCCGTCGTGTACCAGAAGTCAGGCAGCGAGGCCCGGAGGTAGCTCCCGTACCGGGCGTTGGCCAGACGGGGGTCGAGCACCGCGACCACGCCCTTGTCCCCCATGGCGCGCACCAGACGCCCCGCACCCTGGGCCATCAGCAGGGCGGCATGGGTCGCCGCCACCGCCATGAAGCCGTTGCCGCCGGCTTCTTCCACCGCCTTCTGCCGCGCGCTCATCAGCGGATCGTCCGGACGCGGGAACGGAATCCGGTCCATGATCACGAGCTGGCAGCTCGGACCGGGCACATCGACTCCCTGCCAGAGCGAGAGCGTCCCGAAGAGACAGGTCTCGGGATCCGCGGCGAAGTTCTTGATCAGCTCTCCGAGCGTCTCCTCGCCCTGGAGCAGGATCGGCTTGTCCTGCCGGCCACGCAGTTCCTCGGCCGCGGCCTGCGCGGCCCGCATCGACGAGAACAGGCCCAGCGTCCGGCCACCCGCGGCCTCCACCAGCTCGGCCAGTTCGTCGAGCATGTCGGTGCGGGAGCCCTCCCGCCCGGGCGTGGCCAGATGGCGCGCGACGTACAGGATGCCCTGCTTCGGGTAGTCGAACGGCGAACCGACGTCGAGTCCCTTCCACTGGGGGATGTCCTCGCCCGCGGTCCCCTCGGGCGCGAGTCCCAGCGATGCCCCGACCCCGTTGAAGTCGCCGCCGAGCTTGAGCGTGGCCGACGTCAGGATCACCGAGCGGTCCGCGAAGAGCTTCTCGCGCAGCAGCCCGGACACCGACAGCGGCGCGACACGCACGGATGCACCGAATCGGTCGTGGCGCTCGTACCAGACGACGTCCCACTCGGAGCCCTGGGTGATGCGCTCCGCGACGCCGTGGATCGACTCGACCGACGCCATGGCCTGCTTGCGCACCGCGTCCTCGTCCTGGACGGACTTGTCCCGGGTGCCGCCGAGGGCGGAGATCACCGTACGCGCGGCGTCACGCAGGGCCATCAGGGCGTAGCCGAGATCCTCCGGCACCTCTTCCAGACGTCCCGGGAGCGCCAGTTCCATGACGCGCTCGAATCCCTCGGAGGCGGTCAGCAGGGCGTCGGCCGCCTTCTCGTTGACCAGCTTGGCCGCGCGGCGCACCGCACGGTTGACCTGCCCCGGGGTGAGTTCACCGGTGGCCACGCCCGTGACCCGCGAGACGAGCTCGTGGGCCTCGTCGACGATCAGCACCTCGTGCTTCGGGAGTACGGGGGCACCCTCGATGGCGTCGATGGCGAGGAGGGCGTGGTTGGTGACGACGACGTCGGCGAGCTTGGCCCGCTCACGGGCGCTCTCCGCGAAGCACTCGGCACCGTACGCACACTTCGTCGCACCCAGGCACTCCCGTGAGGAGACCGAGATCTGCGCCCAGGCCCGGTCCGAGACACCTGGCGTCAGGTCGTCCCGGTCCCCGCTCTCCGTCTCGTCCGCCCAGTCGCGCAGCCGCAGCAGGTCCTGACCGAGCTTGCTCGACGGCGCTGCCGCCTCGAACTGGTCGAAGAGGCCCTCCTCCTCGTCCTGGGGCACGCCCTCGTGGAGCCGGTGCAGGCAGAGGTAGTTCGACCGGCCCTTGAGCATCGCGAACTGGGGGCGGCGGCGCAGCAGCGGATGCAGTGCGTCGACCGTACGCGGAAGGTCCCGCTCCACCAGCTGGCGCTGGAGGGCCAGCGTCGCCGTGGCCACCACGACACGCTCGCCGTGGGCCAGCGCCGGCACGAGGTAGCCGAGGGACTTGCCCGTGCCGGTACCGGCCTGGACGAGCAGGTGGGCGTTGTCGTCGACCGCCTCGGCCACGGCCTCGGCCATGGAGACCTGGCCGGGCCGTTCCGTACCGCCGACGGCGGCGACGGCGGCGTGGAGGAGCTCGGGGAGAGATGGCTTCGTCATAGCGCGTCCACCCTACGGCGCGCCACCGACAACGGCGCTCACTCCCGGACTCACGCGGACGGGTGGAGCGGGTTGTCGACGATCCCGTGCACCGCGGCGTGCGGGCGCTGCGGCCGGTCCCGGTAGCCGTCCAGATGCAGACGGTTGCGGTTGAGGCACAGCCGCTCGATCGTCGGCGTCAGCATGTCGAAGATCTCGAAGCGCTCCTTGAGCTCGGGGAAGCGGGCATGGTGCCGCAGGATCTCGGCCCGGACGAGTGACCAGAATTCGTCCTCCGGAACGTCGAGTTGTTCCTCGCAGAGCGGGGACAGGAAGCGGAAGACGCCCACGAGGAGACCCGAGTGGATGAACTGGGTGAGGAAGGCGGGTTCCTCGGTGAGCAGGATCTCCCGGACGTGCGGCGGCATCGTGTCGAGTTCGGGCAGCCGCCGCGCGCTGACGTTCACGTCGTCGACGAAGTCCTTGATGGCCAGGCGTACGGGTACGTCGTTCTCGTCGAAGACCACGATGGCGTTCTCGCCGTGCGGGGAGAACACCGTGCCGTAGCGGTAGAGGAAGTGCAGCAGCGGAGGCAGCAGCGCGGCGAACAGCCGGGTGAGCCAGGCCACCGGGGTCAGCCCCGAGCGGGCGACGAGTTCGGCGGTGAACGCGCGGCCGTCCGGGTCGGTGAGCAGCAGCGAGGCCAGCGTGCGGCCGCGCTCCCCGGCCGCCAGCCGTGGCTGCAGGGGCTCGCGCCAGATCGCGCCGAGGATCTCCTTGAACTGGTACGGCGACTCGGGGAGGCGGTCGTAGAGCGGATGCTCCACGGTCACGGAGGCCACCTCTCCGAGCAGGACGACCCGGCAGGTGTCGCGGAGGAAAGGGTCGCCCTCGCACAACCCCTGGACCCAGGCGGTGACGGCCGGGGCGGCGAGGGTGCGTTCCGTGGGCAGGCCCCGCCAGACGAGGGTGTTGAGGATCGAGAGCGGCAGCTTGACCGTGTGGCGGTCGGGCCGGCCGACGTTGGTGAAGGTGCGGATGGACTGCTGCGGCAGGCGGAGGTCGTCGTCGGCGTGCAGCGGCACCACGGCACCCTCCGCGATGGCCGGCGCGAAGAGCGGGACGATCCATTCGTCCCACTGCCACGGATGCACGGGCAGGAACAGGTAGTCCCCGGGGTCCAGGCCGCGGCCGCGCAGAATCGTGGCGAAGGAGTCCCTGACCTCAGGGTCCAGTTCCTGGCCGTAGAGGACGTCCGGGGCCGCGAGGCGTCCGACGCCCCGGTATTGCGCTATGTGCGAGCTGACGGCGATCCAGGGCAGCGTGGTGGCCGAGCGCGCCTCGGGCGTGAAGCGCGCGGCGTCCGCGGCGGAGAAGCCGAGGCGGCCCTTGTTCGCGACGAGCCAGGGGTGCCCGGTCTGGTGTCCTTCCAGCTCGGCGTACGGAAGTTCGGCCAGCTGGGCCGCACGGAGCGCGGTCCGGTCGATGCGGGCGTCGGCGACGAGCGTGGCCGTCAGCTCACGGATGAGGTGGGCGAGGGTGGCACCGTCGAGACCGAGGAGGTGCCGGCCTCGCGCGAGAAAGCCCAGCGGGTCCCGGAAGGGCGTGCCCGCGGCTCCGCCGGCCTTCACCTCGCGGATCGTCGCGGGGTCGACCCGCCAGCTGCCGTAGGCGCCCCGCCGGGCGTGGAAGGACAGGGTTCCGCCGTCGTCGAGAGTCAGGGTGTAGGTGCCGCTGCTCTGCCGGCCCGCGTGCTCCTGCGGTGTGGGCCGGACGACCTCCTCGTAGGCGAACTCACCGAGCATCTTGGCCAGGAGCGCCGCCGCCACCCGCTCCCAGCGCGTCCGGTCGAGTTCTGGGGTGTCGAGCGGTGTGTGGGGCGCCGCCGGGTGCGGGCTCGCGGGATATGTCGGCACGGGGACTCCTCCGGGTGGGACCGATGGGGTTCGAGCGGGCTGTGCGGTGCGGCGAGTGGTTCACAGCTGATCACGGTGGGTCCGGTCGCGGATCATGAGTGCGGCCGGCTTGTCGGGGAGATCCACTTCCGCGCAGAAGCGGAAACCGGCACTCAGGAAGGCGGCGACGGACGGGGTGTTGCGCAGGTCCGGCTCCGCGACCACGCGGGCGCAGAGCGGGCGGTTGTCGAGCACGAGGTCGGAGACGGCCCTGAGCAGTACGGAGCCGATGCCCCGTCCGCGGTTGCCCACACCGCCGATGAGGAGGTGGACGCCCGTGTCATGGGGGCGGGAGGGATAGTGGCGGGCCAGCGGGTCCAGGTCCGCCCGGTAGATCTCCCAGTAGCTCATGGGGGTGCCGTCCAGCACTCCCAGACAGGGGATGCTGCGGCCGTCGCCTTCGAGCTGGCGCCGGAGATGGGCGTCGGTGACGGATTCCGGGCCCGCCAGTTCCCAGAAGGCGGCGACCGCCGGATCGTTCATCCAGCGGCTGATGACGGAAAGGTCGCGCCGCGGCTCCACGGTGACGAGCCGGAACCGTCCGGCGGCCGTGGCGGCCGGGCTCCACGCGTCCGGGCTGCCCACGAGGGAGGCGGCGTCGGCCCGTCCGTCCGTCTGCGGGGAGACGTCACCGATCAGTCCGAGCAGCTCTTCGGTGAGCCGCAGTTCGAGGGTGTCCTCGGTGCCGTCTCCGGTGTGCGCTTCGGCGTGGTGCACGGTGACGCTCTCCTCTCGTGCGTTTCAGCAGGTCATGTCTCTCAGTTTTGGAGGGGGTTGGCGATGGTGACGTAGACGGACTGGGTGTCGACGGGCCCGACCAGTTCGTCGAGGCCGTGCATCCTCGTGAGCAGGTTGGCCTTGCAGCGCAGTTGCCGGGTGCCGAGCAGGTAGGCCGGCAGGGGTGAGCCGAGCGTCGTGGTGCTCTCGAGGAACCGCCGGAACGCGGCGAGGAGCAGCCGCTCGTCGGCGAGCCGCTGCGCGCCGAAGGCTCCGATCAGCCCGAACACGTTGTTGATGCCCAGGTAGTAGGCGAGGCGTTCGTCCGTGACGGCGTCGGAGACGAAGGTGTCGCTGACGGCCCCGATGCCGGGCAGCCTGGCTTCCAGCGCGTCGCGGTGGGACTCACGGAAGTAGTAGCCCTGGTTGTCCCGGTACCTGCCGCCGACCGGCCAGCCGTCCTCGTCGAGAAGCACGATCGTGTTCTGCTGATGGGCCTCCAGGGCGACCCCTGCGTGGCCGTCCAGCCAGAGGACGGGGAGGACCACCCGGTCGAGGTAGCGCAGGAACCACTCGGCGCAGACCGCCCCGGTGGTCCGGCCGGTACGCACGGCCAGTGAGGAGACCGTGTCGGCGAGGCGTGAGTGCGTGCCCGGACGCCCGGGGCCGGGCCGGGGTGAGGTGAGTCCCGCGATGCACACCGCGTCGTCGGACGGACCGAAGGGGTTGTGGCGCAGCATCACGTCGAGACCGGGGACGGGGGTGCCGTCCGGGCCGTCCACGGCGAGCCAGGCGGGGTCCCTGACGATGTCGAAGCCGGGGTGGGCGGCGTGCCACAGGTCGGCCAGCCCGGTGCGCAGCAGCCGGTGGACCTCGGCTCCCCGGTGGAGCTCCTTGCGGAGGTTCTCCCGGCGGGAGTTGGTGATGCGTACGCCGAGGGAGAGCTTCAGCATGAGGTCGGATCCCGGGCGGTACACGGTGCGCACCGAGGACGTGGGGTGCCAGCGGGCGCCGTGCGGACCGAGGTCGTGCAGGAGCCCCTTCTCGCAGAGGGCGGTGACCTCGGGGCGCCGCATGAGTTCCGCGGCCTGCCACGGGTGGAGCGGCAGGGCGGTGGTGCCTTCGGGGAGGCGCAGGCCCTCGGCGTGGGGGGCGAGGAGCGACGGGGCGGTCACCGGCCGTCCGGCCTTCGTCCAGGACGAGTCCGTGGCCAGTACGGAGTCGTCGGCGGCCATCCAGTGGAGCGGGAAGGAGCCGCGCAGCTCGGGTGAGTAGAGGACCGCTTCGGACTCGGAGAGGCCTTCGCGGCTCTTCGGTGTGGGGTGCAGGGGGTGGCCGAGGACGAGTGACTGCTCGCCGGCGAGGAAAGGGCCGGCCTCGGACGACGCGGCGGGTGTACGCCGTCGCTCCGCGATGAAGGTGGCCGTGTGCCGCACGGAGTCGGCGACCCTGGCCACCAGGTCGACCCCGGCGCTGCGCTCGCTCTCGCGCCCGAGGAGTGCGGCCACAGTGACGGCGTCCACCCCCGGGGTGCCGGCGGGCGCGTTCTCCAGGACGGGTGTGCCGAAGCGGTGCCAGCCGGTGCGGGACCAGTGGAGGACCGGGACGAGCAGGGCCGTACCGCTCGCGGGGAGGGGGACGCGCAGGGTGGCCCCCAGCGGCCGGGGAAGGTCGTTCTCCCTGGTCCAGCAGCGCAGCAGGTTCTCCGTGCCCGCCGAGTCGGCGGCCCGGAGCGGGTCCGGGTGGTCCAGCGGGTCCGGGTGCTCGGGCGTACCGCCCTGGCAGGAGCGGTCCGCCGGGAGGGCACCCGCCGGGGTGTCCGCTCCCGCGCGCGGGATCCCGTGCGGACCCGCCTTCTGTCGCGGCACGGTCGTCGACTCGACGGCGAGCGGGCCCTCCGGCAGTTCGTGTCCTCGCTGCTCGCGGGTGAAGGGGCCGTCGGCCTCGGGCGCAGGGGTGGGGTTCACGGCGGTCTTTCTTGTGAGGGGTCCGGGGTCAGCGGGTCGGCCCGGCAGCGGCCCGGCGGTTCGGGGAGCGCTCAGCGGCGCTCAGCGCGTCGGCGAGGCGGTCGACGACCGCGGCCGCCTGCTCGTCGGTGAGGGTGAGCGGGGGGAGCAGCCGCACCACCGCGCCGTGGCGCCCGCCGAGTTCGACGATGAGTCCGCGGCGCAGGCACTCCTGCTGGACGGCCGCCGCGAGAGCGGGGTCGGGCGGCGGGGCGGAGCCGCTCTCCGCGGTGACGGTGAGCGGCTCGGCCTCGGGGTCGACCAGTTCGATCCCGATCATCAGCCCGCGGCCCCGTACGTCACCGATGCTCGGATGGTCCGCCCCCAGGGCCTGGAGGCGGGCCAGCATGCGCGCGCCGAGGGTCCCGGCCCGCTCGGCGAGCCCGTTCTCGCGTACGTACGCGAGGGTGGCGGTGCCCGCCGCCATGGCCAGCTGGTTGCCCCGGAAGGTGCCGGCGTGCGCGCCGGGCTGCCAGAGGTCGAGGCCCGAGCGGTAGACGATCACCGCGAGCGGCAGCGAGCCGCCGATGGCCTTCGACATGACCATCACGTCGGGCACGACCCCGCTGTGCTCGACGGCCCAGAAGGCGCCGGTCCTGCCGACCCCCGTCTGCACCTCGTCGGCGATCAGGGCGATGGAGCGGTCCCGGGTGATCTCCCGCATCCGCCGCAGCCAGCCGTCCGGCGCCGGATTGACTCCGCCCTCGCCCTGGACGGGCTCCAGGATCATGGCCGCCGGAGCGGGCACCCCTCCCTTGGGATCGTCCAGGAGGTACTCGGTCCAGCGCGCGGCGATGTCCGCGCCCCGTTCCCCGCCGACACCGAACGGGCAGCGGTAGGTGTGCGGGAAGGGCAGTCGGGTCACCCGCACGTCGGGGGCGCCGCCCGACGCGCCCAGCGCTCCTGCCGTCATGCCGTGGTAGGCGCCGGTGAAGGCGAGGAGTCCGCTGCGCCCGCTCGCCGCCCGCACCAGCTTGAACGCCGCCTCGACCGCGTCCGTCCCCGCTGGACCGCAGAACTGGATCCGCGCGTCATCGGCCAGTTCCCGGGGCAGCGTGGCGAACAGCTCGGTCGTGAACGCGTCCTTCACCGGGGTGGCGAGATCGAGCACGTGCAGAGGTGCGCCGGAGTCGATGACCTTTCTGATCGCCTCGAGGACCACGGGGTGGTTGTGGCCGAGTGCCAGCGTGCCCGCTCCGGAGAGGCAGTCGAGATAACGCCGCCCGTCCGCCCCCTCGATGGTCATTCCCCTGGCCCGGACCGGCACGATCGGCAGGGACCGTGCGTAGGTGCGTGCCGCCGACTCGCGCTGCGCCTGCCGCCTCAGGATCCCGTCGTACGTGACGGGAGGTACCACCGGAGCTGGTTGGGTCACGGCCACGGCTGTCGGTCCTCCTGCGGTAACAGTTGCGTTGCACCTCGGTGCGGTCCCCCGGGAGCGGACCGCGCCGATGAACGCCGTCCCTGTGTCCCCCGTACGTACCAACGACGCCGGACGCGGGAGATCACGGGTAAATCGGAAGATCCTTGCGCGCGGGGAACCGTGGACCTGCCCGGTGCCGTCCCCGACGGCACCGGCATAGTGGGTGCCGCACTCCGGACGGGGCCCTGCTCCGGCGTCCTCGGTGGGCCGGCGCGATTACGCGGGACACCGTGACCCGCCCCGCCCGAAAGTCCGCGGTGCGGTAACGAAGTCAGTGACGAAGTCCCAGGGGGATCACCAGATGCGACCCATGCGCCCGATCGACACCGCACGCCGCGGGGGGAGCGCACGTCGCGCCCCCCGGGTGTTCGCCGCAGCCGCCCTCGCCGCTGCCCTGACCTTCACCGCGGCCGCCTGCGGTCCCGAGGACGACGGCGCCTCCGGCGAACCGAGCGCGTCCGCCGCACGGACCGCCGACGGGAAGATCACCATCCCGGACGACCTGAAGGACCGTCTCAAGGAACACGGGATCGACCTCGACAAGTGGCGGGGCGGCGAGTGGAGGAACTGGGACAAGGACACCTGGCTGCGTGAGGCCAAGGACTACGTCAACCCGGTCATCGAGGACCTCTGGAACCCGGACCGGATGCGGGAGGCGGACAAGCCCCCGGAGAATCCCGTCGCCAACGACATCTCCGGCGACGCGGGCGTGACGGACCCGACCCCCGTCCCGGTGCGGGCCGCACACCTGGCGACGCCGTACCACGACAACGCCCCGGCGTCGGGCAAGCTCCTCTTCGACGGGCCCGAGGGCTCGATGGTGTGCTCGGCGACCGTGGTGCAGGACCCCGCCCGCCCCGGCAGGTCCAACATGGTGTGGACCGCGGGCCACTGCGTCCACGCGGGCAAGAACGGCGGCTGGTACCGCAACATCGCCTTCGTCCCGTCGTACAACGACAGCGGTCTCACGGGAGCCGGCCTGGAGAACGCGTCCAGGGAGCAGGTGGCTCCGTACGGCGTGTGGTGGGGCCAGTGGGCGCAGACCTCCGAGCAGTGGATCGACCAGGGCGCCTCGACCGGCGGCCAGGGCGCTCCCTACGACTTCGCGGTCCTGCAGGTCGCACCGGAGAAGGGTTCCACGGGCAAGTCCCTGGAGGAGACCGTCGGTTCGGCCCTGCCGGTCGACTTCGACGCCCCGGCGGTCCCGGAGATCGACAGCATGACGGCCACCGGCTATCCGGCGGCCCCGCCGTTCGACGGCCAGAGCGCGCTGCGGTGCACCGACCGGCCCGGCCGCCTCGCGGTCTTCCAGGACCAGCCGACGATGTACCGCATCGGCTGCACGATGACGGGCGGTTCGTCCGGCGGCGGCTGGATCGCGAAGGGCCAGGACGGCAAGCCGGCCCTGGTCTCCAACACCTCGATCGGCCCCGTGACGGCGGGCTGGCTGGCCGGACCCCGCCTCGGCCAGGAGGCCAAGGGCGTCTACGACTCCGTCAGCAAGAAGTACGCGGGGCGGTAGTCACCGCGTCACCTGGCCCCGGACGGCGCTCGCCGTCCGGGGCCAGGTGGGTGGCACGGCCGCGCGACGACGCCCCGGCGGGTGCGATGTGCGGGGTGCCCCCGCCGGACGTACGAGGGCCGGGCTCCTCTCCGGGAGCCCGGCCCTCGTACGTCATCGCGGATGTGTCAGTGGGCGACCGGCGCGAACATGCCCAGGTCGGCGGCGAGTTCCTCGTGGACCCGCGCCTTGAGCAGCGTGCCCTCCGGGGTGTGCTCCTCGGAGATCACCTCGCCCTCGGCGTGCACCCGGGAGACGAGCGCACCCTGGATGTAGGGGACGAGCGCCTCGATCTCGACGGACGGCCTCGGCAGCTCGGCGTCGATGAGCGCGAGGAGTTCGTCGATGCCGGCACCGGTGCGTGCCGACACGGCGATCGCGTGCTTCTCGGCACGCATGAGGCGCTGCAGGACCAGCGGGTCCGCCGCGTCCGCCTTGTTGATCACGACGATCTCGGGCACGTCGACCGCGCCGACCTCCCGGATCACCTCGCGCACGGCGGCGAGCTGCTCCTCGGGCACCGGGTGGGCGCCGTCCACCACGTGGAGGATCAGGTCGGACTCACCGACCTCCTCCATCGTGGACCGGAACGCCTCCACGAGGTGGTGGGGAAGGTGGCGCACGAACCCGACGGTGTCGGCCAGGGTGTAGATCCGGCCGCTCGGCGTCTCGGCCCGGCGCACCGTCGGGTCCAGGGTGGCGAACAGGGCGTTCTCCACCAGGACCCCGGCACCGGTGAGCCGGTTGAGCAGCGAGGACTTGCCCGCGTTGGTGTAACCGGCGATCGCGACGGAGGGCACCTTGTTGCGCTTGCGCTCCTGGCGCTTGATCTCGCGGCCGGTCTTCATCTCCGCGATCTCCCGGCGCATCTTCGCCATCTTCTCGCGGATACGGCGCCGGTCCGTCTCGATCTTGGTCTCACCGGGACCACGCGTGGCCATGCCGCCACCGCCGCTGGAACCGCCGCCGCCCATCTGACGGGACAGCGACTGACCCCAGCCGCGCAGGCGCGGCAGCATGTACTGCATCTGCGCCAGGGAGACCTGCGCCTTGCCCTCACGGGACTTGGCGTGCTGGGCGAAGATGTCGAGGATCAGAGCGGTCCGGTCGACCACCTTCACCTTGACGACGTCCTCGAGGTGGATCAGCTGGCCCGGGCTGAGCTCACCGTCGCACACGACGGTGTCGGCGCCGGACTCGAGCACGATGTCGCGCAGTTCCAGCGCCTTGCCCGATCCGATGTAGGTGGCCGGGTCCGGCTTGTCCCGGCGCTGGAAGACGGCGTCGAGCACCTGCGCTCCCGCCGTCTCCGCGAGCGCGGCGAGCTCCGCGAGGGAGATCTCCGCGTCATGGACCGTGCCCGAGGTCCAGACACCGACGAGCACGACACGCTCCAGGCGGAGCTGCCGGTACTCGACCTCGGTGACGTCCTCGAGCTCGGTGGAGAGGCCGGCCACACGGCGCAGCGCCGC